>JADHLF010000013.1 GCA_016780825.1 Planktomarina sp.
AGATGGTGTCGGCAACAGTGGCTTTGGTCATGCCAGCCAGCGACACGATATCGCCCGCCACAGCCTCATCAATCGCGGTCTGCGATAACCCGCGGAATGCGAGAATTTTTGTGCAGCGGAACTGCTCAATCTTGCTGCCATCCCGCGACAGAGCCTTAACCGAATCCCCAGCTTTGAGGCGCCCGGTTTCCACCCGGCCCGTCAAAATGCGACCAATAAATGGATCGGCTCCCAGCGTCGTCGCCAGCATGGAAAAGGGCTCATGGGCTCTTTCCGCTTGTTTGGGAGATTTCACATGGCGCACGATCAACTCGAATAGGGCGGACAGGTCCTTGCGTGGCCCGTCCAGCTCCACATCTGCCCAGCCGGCTCGACCAGAGGCATAGAGAACCGGGAAGTCCAATTGCTCCTCATTGGCATCCAAAGACGCAAAGAGATCAAAACACTCATCCAAGGCGCGATCAGGTTCACCGTCAGGCTTGTCCACTTTATTGACCACCACAATCGGGTTCAGGCCAAGCGCCAGCGCTTTGGAGGTGACGAATTTCGTTTGAGGCATTGGGCCCTCTGCCGCGTCCACCAGCAAGACAACGCCGTCGACCATAGACAGGATGCGTTCCACTTCGCCGCCGAAATCCGCGTGACCAGGCGTGTCAACGATATTGATCCGCGTGCCCTGCCATTCGACCGATGTAGCTTTGGCCAAAATGGTGATGCCCCGCTCGCGTTCCAAGTCATTGCTGTCCATGGCCCGCTCGGTGGTGGCTTGATTTTCCCGGTATGTGCCGGATTGCTTTAGCAGCTCGTCTACCAAAGTGGTTTTGCCGTGGTCGACGTGTGCGATGATCGCGATATTACGAAGGTTCATTGGGTGCCTCTCCCTTGCTCACCGCGCCGCCTATACTGCGGCGCGGCGAAAGGAAAGAGCTACTTTTCAGGGATCAAACCTTTCGGCGCAAATCTGAGCACCAAGATCAATATCAACCCCATGGTTAAGAGACGCATATGAGCGACTGAGTCCAGCAAATGCAGCCGCAAAACATTGTCTTCCGCCATGCCCGAGGTCAGGATCTGCATCAAGATCGCCCCCATGGGTTCGACTTGTACCCAGAGGAAAAAGATCAAAAATCCCCCTAAAACAGACCCGAAATTATTGCCCGAGCCCCCGACAATGACCATTACCCATACCAAAAAGGTGAAGCGAAGTGGCTGGTAGGAGGAGGGGGTCAACTGGCTGTCGAGCGTGGTCATCATGGCGCCGGCTACGCCGCAAATGGCCGAGCCCAGGATGAAAATTTGCAAATGCCGTGCGGTGACATTTTTTCCCATCGCTTCGGCGGCATCTTCATTGTCTCTAATGGCCCGCATCATCCGGCCCCAGGGGCTGGCAAGGGCAAGCTGTGCCAGGATGAGAACGATAACCAAAACAATCGAAAATAGCCCGGCGTATCCGAGCTTGACAACAATTGATGAGGAGGTGACCGGATCAAGCCCAAGCGCGGCGGTGCGTTCAACAAACCCGGCACTTTCTTGGAGATCTATCTCATACGGCACGGGGCGGGGCAGGCCGATCACATTTTTCACGCCGCGCGACAACCAATCTTCGTTTTTCATCACAGCAATGATGATTTCTGAAATCCCAAGCGTGGCAATGGCGAGATAATCCGAACGCAGACCCAGCGCGGTTTTGCCAATGAGCCAGGCCACACCTGCCGCAAGTAACCCGCCCACGGGCCAGGAAATCAACGTCATAAAGCCCCAGTCTTTGTAGTTGGCGCCGCCAAAGTTCAAGCCACCGAGATAGCCGGTGCCGGCTGCATCGACCGCTTCCACGGCTGCAACGCCACCGTCAAAGACCGCGCGAAAGATGAAGAAGCCACCGATCAAGATGGCGATGGTGATCAGGGTTCTTGCCCGGCCTGCGGCCATGCGCATTTGCGTCAAGATTGCAGCGGTGACCGTGGCGGCGCCCAGGCTCAAGCCGAGAATGACCCGAAGCCCGCCCGCGGCCCAGGCATCGGTTGTTGGGGGCATCGAGATCAAAACAGCTGCGAGACCGCCAAGCGCAACAAATCCCATGATGCCAACGTTAAACAGTCCGGCAAACCCCCATTGGAGGTTGACCCCCAGCGCCATGATCGCGGAGACCAATCCCATATTGAGGATGAAAAGCGCGGTGTTCCAGCTTTGCACAAAGCCCGTGCCCAAAATCAGGCAGGCCACCAGAAAAAACAGACCGATGTTTTTGTAATTTATGGTCATACGGATTTCCCCTTAAACAATCCGGTCGGGCGGAACAGCAATACGATGATCAAAATCGTGAAACTCACAGCGAACTTATAATCTGTAGACAGAAGCTGGACCAAAGTATCGGGCGCGAAGCCATCCGGCAGGAGGTAGCCGAGAACCTTTTTGAGCGGGTAGGTGATCAGAACCTCTGAGAAAGCAATGACAAAGCCCCCGGCAATGGCCCCCACAGGATTTCCCAAGCCACCGACCACTGCCGCGGCAAAGATGGGCAAAAGAAGTTGCAGGTAAATGAAGGGCTTGAAGGATTTATCTAATCCGTAGAGCGCCCCTGCGGTTGCCGCCAGACCCGCAACGATGAGCCATGTCACCATGACCACCCGGTCGGGGTTGATCCCCGAGAGCAGCGCCAGATCCTCATTGTCCGAAAAGGCACGCATAGATTTGCCCGTGCGGGTCCGGTTGAGAAACCAAAATAAGATCATAACCACAATGACGGCTGTGACAATTGTGATGCCCTGGGTGGTTTTAAAGGCCAAGCCCTCTGACAGCCCTGTGAGTTTTTTGAACGTGCGCGCCGATATGATGAATCGCTCGCCATCAGAGAACCTTTGATCATTTGGCCCAATGATAAAGCGCACCAAGCCGTTCATCACGAACATCACCCCCATGGAGACAATGACCAAGATCACAGGTGCTGCTTTTTGTTGTCTGTAAAACCGATAGACCAGCCGGTCCGTGGTCAGCAAGAGTGCAGCTGTGGCGGCGATCCCAAACGGAATGGCCAAAAGCGCCGTCGGCAGCGGCCCAAGAGAGATGCCCCAGCCTTGAAACAGCCAAGTCACCAGAATGGTCACCATGGCGCCGAAAGCCATCGTGTCCCCATGGGCAAAGTTGGAAAACCGCAGGATGCCATAGATCAAAGTCACGCCAAGCGCGCCGAGGGCCAATTGGCTCCCATAGGCGAGGGCAGGGATCAGGACGTAATTGGACAGCACGACCAGTGCATTTAAAAGATCCATCATCGACTAGCCCCCCAAGAATGATTTGCGCACATCTGGATTGGCCAAAAGCGCCGCGCCTGTGTCGGTAAAACGATTTGCGCCCTGCACCAGCACATAGCCGCGATCAGCAATCTCCAGCGCTTGCCGGGCGTTTTGCTCGACCATTAAGATCGAGATGCCCGTGCGGGCAACCTCGATGATCCGGTCAAAGAGCTCATCCATAACGATGGGGGAAACGCCCGCCGTGGGCTCATCGAGCATCAATACCTTGGGCTGCGTCATCAATGCCCGGCCCACGGCCACCTGCTGGCGCTGCCCCCCTGACAGCTCGCCCGCCGCCTGCTTGCGTTTGTCGCGCAGAATGGGAAAGAGATCAAAAATTTGCTCCATGGTCACGCGGATGTCATCGCGGCGCAGGAAGGCGCCCATCTCGAGGTTCTCCTCAACGGTCAGGGAGGTGAAAATATTAGAGGTTTGCGGCACAAAAGCCATGCCTTTGGCCACACGGTCTTGAGGAGACAGATGGGTGATGTCCTCACCATCCAAGCGCACTGAGCCCTTGTGAATGTTGAGCATGCCAAAAACGGCCTTCATTGCCGTTGATTTTCCCGCGCCATTGGGGCCAACGATCACGGCAATCTCTCCGGGGTTCACCGCAATGGTGCACTCATGCAAAATATCAGCGCCCCGGCCATAGCCGCCGGTCATCGACTCGCCGATCAAGAAAGGTTCGGTCATTCTGCTGCGCCTTTATTCTTTAGTCCTGTGCCAAGATAGGCTTCAATCACCTGCTCATTGGCCTTAATTTCGTCAATTGTGCCCTCCGCCAGCACCTTGCCCTCAGCCATGACGATTACCGGATCGCAGAGGCGGCCGATGAATTCCATGTCATGCTCAATCATGCAAAACGTATAGCCCCGCTCTTTGTTGAGCCGAACGATCGCATCGCCGATGGTGTTGAGGAGCGTGCGGTTGACCCCCGCGCCGACTTCATCAAGAAACACAATCCGCGCATCCACCATCATCGTGCGGCCGAGCTCAAGCAATTTTTTCTGCCCCCCGGAAAGGTTGCCCGCCTTCTCATCGCGCAGATGATCCACGGTCAAAAATTCCAAAACCTCATCGGCCTTCGCTTGCAGCGCGCGCTCTTCCTCTGCGATGCGTTTGCGTCCAAACCAAGTGTTCCAGAGGGTTTCCCCGGATTGGCCACCGGGCACCATCATCAGGTTTTCGCGGACGGTCATGGAGCTGAATTCATGGGCGATTTGGAAGGTGCGCAGCAGCCCTTTGTGAAACAATTCATGTGGAGACATGCCGGTGATATCTTCACCTGCCATGGTCACCCGGCCAGAGGTGGGCGGCAAAACGCCCGCGATCACATTAAACAGGGTGGTTTTGCCAGCGCCATTCGGGCCGACCAAACCGGTGATAGAGCCCTCACCTATGTCCAACGATGCTCCATCTACGGCGCGAAACCCGCCAAAATGGCGATGCAAGTTTTCCACCTTGATCATGCCAAGTCTCCAATAGTCATTTCATGCAAACAGCCCCGCTGTAAAACGGGGCTGCTGTTACTCTTAGGGCTGTGTTTAGCGGTATTTAACAGTGATTTCCGCACCGCCCTCATAGCCCACCTGGCGATAGTTGCCAGCCGACTCGCCGCCGCCGATCAGCTCAACGGCTGTTGCGCCTTCGTAGTCGATGTCGATGCCTGCCGCAACGGCCTGTAGGGCCAAGCCAAGCTGACCAGGTTCGATTTTCAAGCCGGGCGCATTGGCCACTTCCATGACTTTTTCTTTATAGGCCGCTGGATCTGAGGAGCCGGCCGCCTGCATGGCCAGAACCATCAAAGCGGTTGCATCATAGGATTCCGCGGCAAATGGGGAAGTGCCATCAAAGGCATCGCCGGCCATGGCTGCAAAGATTCCAGCGCCTGCACTGTCTGTGCCAGGCACCTGACCGCTGGAGCCATCGAGGTCGGAGCCAAAGTTCTCAACCAGTTTCGCCGAAATCATACCATCTGGAAAATGGAACGTGTCAAAGGCACCCGAATCCAAAGCGGCGCGAACAATGCCCGACCCCCCTTGATCGACGTAACCTGCCACGACCAAACGGTCACCGCCCGCCGCTGCCAGAGCGCCGATCTCAGCAGAATAATCTGCCTTTCCGTCCTCATGGGCGGCATTAATGGTGACTGTCCCGCCAGCGGCTTCGAAGGCCGCTTGGAAACTATCGGCCAAACCTTTGCCATAGTCATTGTTGGTATAGGTGACGGCGACGGTGTTGATGCCTTCTTCCAATAAGACTTCTGTCATCACCACACCTTGACGCGCATCAGAGGGCGCGGTGCGGAAAAACAGACCGTTGTCTTCTGCGGTGGACAGGGCAGGGGATGTGGCGGAGGGTGAAATCATCACAATGCCATTGGCCAATGCCACGTTGGACAAGATCGCACCGGTCACGCCAGAACAATCGGCGCCCATGATGCCTTTGACACCATCAGAGGTGATCAAACGCTCGGCAACAGCGGTCGCCGCGCCCGCATCAATACAGGTGGAGTCGCCGCGCACAGAGGTCACGGTCGAGCCGCCAAGAAGTGCGCCGCTGGCATTCACTTCCGCCATGGCCATCTCCGCCGCCGCGCCCATCTGCGGGGTCAGCGACTCAATAGGGCCGGTGAACCCCAAAATAACACCAATTTTAATGTCTTCCGCAGACACAGCGCCCGCGGACAGTGCAACAGCCGTAGTGGCCAGCAGCAGTTTTCTCATAACATTCTCCCGTTTTGTTATTTTTCACTCTAACCTAGAATAGAAGGGCCGGTGCCAAAAAGGAAGCGATTCTTGCTATATTTCATGCAATCTGCGGAGGAGATCACCCAAGACTTGGTTAGGGCGGGCGCCTCAATAGGTCAGACGCGACGATTGCGCACCGCGCTCTCGGTAAGGGGTGGTATCATAATGAGCCCGGTAGCATTTCGAAAAATGCGAGGGCGAGGCAAAGCCGCAGGCCAAAGCCACATTGATCACGGACATATCTGTTTGCATCAATAAATTGCGCGCTTTTTGCAAACGCAACTCCATATAATAGCGTTTGGGTGAGCGGTTGAGGTAGCGGCGAAACAGGCGCTCCAGCTGCCGGGTCGACATATTAACGTCGCGGGCCAAAATCGAAGGGCTGATCGGCTCTTCAATATTTTGTTCCATTCTTTGAATAACTTGGCTCAATTTCGGGTGGCGTACCCCGATGCGCGTCGGGATCGACAGGCGCTGGGTATCTTGATCGGTGCGAATGGAGGAATAGATCAGCTGATCGGCCACCGCATTGGCTAAGTCTTCACCATGATCCTGTGCAATCAGTTTCAGCATGAGATCAATCGAAGAGGTGCCTCCAGCGGTGGTGATACGGCTGCCATCAACGACAAAGACGGATTTCGTCAACTCGACTTCCTCAAACTCCTCAATGAAACTGTCTTGATTTTCCCAATGGATTGTCGCGCGCTTGCCATCGAGCAGCCCGGCTTTCGCCAATGTGTACCCTGCCGTGCAGAGGCCCGCCATCAAAGGCCCGCGGCGCGACTCGCGGCGCAGCCAGTTGACAATTTTTTTGGTTGAGGAATTTTTGATATTTACGCCGCCGCAAATCATAACTGTGTCATCGCGCAACACTTCAAGCAACTCATGCTGGACGACAAACTCAATCCCAGCCGAGCAACGTACAGGCGCGCCGTCTTCGGAAATCAAAGTCCATGTATAGAGCTCACGCCCCGACATGCGGTTCGCGATCCTCAAAGATTCGACTGCTGCAGAAAAGCACAGCATGGTAAACTCTTCCAGAAGGACAAACACAAAACGCCGCGGCTTGGCAGGCGCTTCAATCGTTCCGACGAGTTGATCAAATATATCCATAAGGATCATCCTTCACCGTGCCCCAGTTTGGGCAACACGGCCCCCTTTGGCCCTGATGAGAAACCAGGTCAAGGCTCTATTGCAATGAGGCACATTTTCGGGTGGTTTATCAACGAAAATCACGATAAACTCGTTAGCGATAACGCTAACATAATACCGGAGCACATACTTATGACCAGCTGGCAAAAATCTGATTGGCGCAAAAAGCCAAGAGTTCAGATGCCCGATTATACGGACCAAGCAGCCTTGGCTGCGGCTGAACAGCAGTTGCGGCAATATCCTCCGCTGGTCTTCGCGGGCGAAGCGCGGGCCTTGCGCAAGCAATTGGCCGCCGTCAGCCGTGGTGAGGCATTTTTATTGCAAGGCGGCGATTGTGCTGAAAGCTTTAAAGAGTTTTCCGCTGACAACATCCGCGACACGTTCAAAGTGCTGCTGCAAATGGCCATGGTTTTGACTTATGGCGCAAAAGTGCCTGTGGTCAAAGTCGGCCGGATGGCCGGACAATTTGCCAAACCGCGCTCTGCGCCGACGGAAACGCAAAATGGTGTCGAACTGCCGAGCTATCGCGGTGATATTATCAATGACCTGGATTTCACCCCCGAAGCACGCAGTCCAAACCCGCAGAAAATGTTGCAAGCCTATACGCAGGCGGCTGCAACTCTGAACCTCTTGCGCGCGTTTTCCAAGGGGGGGTTTGCAGATATTCACCAGGTGCATTCTTGGACTCTTGGATTCACCGAATCGCAAAAGGCGTCGGCCTATCGTGAAATGGCCAATCGTATTTCGGACGCTTTGGACTTTATGGAGGCAGCCGGTCTGACCTCGGAGAAAAATGCCGAGCTAAGTTCCGTTGATTTTTATACGTCCCATGAGGCCTTGTTGCTGGAATATGAAGAGGCTCTGTGCCGTTTGGACAGCACAAGCGGAACTTATGTGGCGGGATCGGGACATATGGTCTGGATTGGCGATAGAACGCGTCAACCCGATGGTGCCCATGTGGAATTCTGCCGCGGTGTGCAAAACCCAATTGGCCTGAAATGTGGCCCAACAACGACAGCGGACGACCTCAAAGTTTTGATGGAAAAACTAAACCCTGAAAATGAAGCGGGGCGGTTGACCCTCATCGCACGTTTCGGCGCCGGCGCTGTGGGCGATCACTTGCCGCGGCTGATCAAAACGGTCAAGCAAGAGGGCGCAAATGTGGTTTGGACCTGTGATGCGATGCATGGCAATACCATCAAGGCCTCCTCCGGTTATAAAACCCGGCCGTTTGAAAGCGTCTTGCGTGAGGTGCAAGAATTCTTCGCCATCCATAGGGCGGAGGATACCGTGCCGGGCGGCGTGCATTTTGAGATGACCGGACAAGATGTGACCGAATGCACCGGCGGCGTGCGGGCTGTGACCGATGAGAATTTGTCAGATCGCTATCACACTGCCTGTGATCCGCGTTTGAACGCATCACAATCTTTGGAACTGGCCTTTTTGGTCGCCGAAGAGTTGAGTCAAACCAACAAAACCCGCGCAGCGCGCCTGGCGGTTTAAAATCAACTGACCAACTTAAGATAGGGGCGCGCAGAGGGCTGTGCGCCCCTTTTGTCTCCCAGGCAGAGCACAAGCGCCTCATTGTCCGGACGGCTGGGGCTGGGGCGCTGCGCATAATAGACTGGCCCCAGGTCAGAAAATGGCGCTTTGGTCAGTGGGGAGCGGCTGTGACCTGTATCGCCGATAAGATCCACAGCAGCTAGGGCACGGCAACATTGCCCCTGCCGGCCCAGCAGCGGCAGCACTGTGAGCACAGCCTCTGGACCGAAACGCTGTGACCGCAAGGTGAGGCTCATGGGGCATTGCCGGGCAAAAACCTGCGAAATCAGCCGTTCAAACTGCGCCTTGATGGGGGGGGTGCAAAGCCTGTCCAGCCTTTGTCCGCGGCTATCATAGCCGAGCAGATGGTTCATCTGCGCGCAGGCAATACGAATGACACTCCGGTTTGACGCAGACGGGCCAATGACAGAGGTTGCCGGCAGGTAGGGTTCAAGCACATGGCAGGGGAGGGACTGCCAAAAAGGAAGTCTGCCCGAGCGGCATCGGGCCTGCCACAGGCCATAAAGCGCGCGCTGTACCGGGTGCTCGGTGAACCCTGGCTGGATGATCGTGTCAATTGGCAACTGCATGTGTCCTCATTGCCCGCCGTTGAATCGGTGAGACCTTGGTTAAAGTTTTGATAACCAAGTTTTCCGCATTTTGGTAAAAAGAGTGTTAAAAATTTCAGTCAAATTTAACATTTTATTGGCGAAAAATTTAACGTAGACAGAAAGGGCAGGCTTGGGAGGGTGGCATGTTGACATCGATGACGGGTATGACCTCGATGAGTGGCGCCTCTGGCCCCTATGATTGGTCCATGGAACTGCGCGGCGTGAACAACAAAGGATTGGACATTCGCACGCGGGTGCCGGAGTGGCTGGTGGGGTTCGATCAAGCTGCGCGCAAGGCCATCTCGTCCCAGGTGGCGCGTGGGTCGCTGCAACTTTCGCTCAAAGTGTCCCATGGTGCCGGACAGGGTCAACGGCAAATCGATCCGGTTAAATTGCAGCATATATTGACCAACGCTGCGGTTTTGGCAGAGCAGGCGGCAAAAAAAGGCCTGAGCGTTGCGCCGCTGAGCCTGTCCGATGTCGCCGCGCAAAATGGCTTTATCGATGTGGAGGCCAATACCGCCGCGCAGCAGGAAATCATGGCGGTGTTGGCAGCGAATTTGCCAGAGCTGATTGCTCAATTTCAAGCCTCGCGAAAAGCCGAAGGCGCGGCGCTGCACCGCATTCTCGCCGACAGTCTGACGCAGATGGAGCTGCTGATCGCTCAAGCTCAAGACAGTTTAACGGGCCGCGCCGAAAACTTTGAGGACAATTTTAAGGCCGCCTTTGCGCGTCTGAAACAAGACATCGAGCCCGAGCGTTTGGCACAAGAAATGGCAATTTTAGCGGTAAAAAGCGATGTCACCGAGGAAATCGACCGTTTGCAGGCCCATATCGCAGCGGCGCGGGCTTTGTTGGCCTCTGATCTGCCGTCTGGGCGAAAATTTGATTTTCTGATGCAGGAGTTTAACCGCGAGGCCAACACCCTATGCTCTAAGTCAGGTTCCGCGGCATTGACGGCCATTGGACTTGAGATGAAGGTCTTGATAGATCAAATGCGCGAGCAAGTGCAAAATGTGGAGTGAGACCATGCGGCGTGGCCTGTTAATTATTCTGTCGTCCCCCTCTGGGGCAGGTAAATCCACGCTCGCGCGGCGGCTGATGCGCTGGGATCCTTCGCTGGCCTTTTCGGTCTCTGCAACCACCCGTGCGATGCGCCCGGGAGAGGTGCACGGGCAGGATTATTTTTTCGTGGATGAAGCTCAATTTAAACGGCAAGTGCGCGATGGTGAAATGCTGGAACACGCCCATGTATTTGGCAAGTTTTACGGATCGTCCAAAGGGCCCATAGAGGCGGCGATCGCCAAGGGTCAGGACGTGTTATTTGACATTGACTGGCAAGGCGCACAGCAGATTTCCAACTCCGCATTGCAAGAGCATGTGCTCTCAATCTTCATCCTCCCGCCTTCGATCACCGAACTGCAACGCCGGCTGGAGAGCAGGGGGCAAGACACCGCGGAGACAATTGCCAAGCGTATGCAAAAGAGCTGGGATGAGATAAGCCATTGGTCGGGTTATGATTATGTCCTGATCAATGATGATCTCGATGCCACGGAAGACAAGCTAAAAACCATCGTCACAACAGAGCGCCTGCGCCGGAGCCAACAGCCCGGTCTGGTCGAGCATGTCCGCGCGCTGCAAACGGAATTTGAGATGAACAATGATCTATAAGTTCAATGAAAATAAACCAGAATTTCCAGAGAACGGCGAGTATTGGGTGGCGCCAGATGCCAATGTGATCGGCAAAGTGCGCCTCGGCGCTGGCGCTTCGGTCTGGTTTGGCGCGACGCTGCGCGGGGATAATGAGTGGATCGACATCGGAGCCGGCTCAAATGTGCAGGAAAACTCCGTATTGCATACCGATATTGGCTTTCCTCTGACCATCGGCCGCAATTGCACCATCGGACATAGGGCGATCCTGCACGGCTGCACCATCAGCGATCAAAGCCTGATTGGCATGGGCGCTATTGTTTTGAACGGCGCTCAAATTGGCCGCAACTGTTTGATCGGCGCCGGTGCCTTGATCACAGAGGGCAAAATCATTCCTGACAATTCCCTTGTCGTCGGCGCACCGGGCAAAGTGGCGCGCAGTTTAACCGAGGCGGAAATCGAAGGGCTGCTGACATCCGCCATTGGCTATCAAACCAATATGCGGCGCTTTGCCAAAGGATTAACGGCAATTTCTGAAGCGTAGTCGTCATATGTTATTGGGGGTTTTGCCAGTGTACTAATTTAACATAATATAGATTATGAGATTTAATCCGCATACGCAAACAGATCAAATGCCACGTCCGGCCGTTCACAAACACCCGCCCCATCGCCCCTGCTTCGCGATCAACGGGAGCGCCCCCGTCTGAGCTCCTGTTGCCACAACACACCAAACGCTGTATTCAGCTTGAACTCTCAACAAAAAACTTGATTTTCCCTTGCAGAGTTTTATCAATGAATTGAGGAAATTTTGTCCGGCAAAAGCGCTGAAATCGACTTGGACTTTATAACAAAGACATAATTTAGGAATACAATGAATTCTCCGATCACGTAAACATAGGGTGCAAATGGCAACGACAGCGCATCTTCTTTTAAATCCAACCCCGCAAGGATGTTGCCTTCACTCAAGCAGACCAAAATATGCAACACAAAAACTAAAGGAATAGAAAATGTCCGAATTTTTTTTCAAGTGATTGCCAATAGTTCCTTTGGCTTGGGCCCAAACAATACATCGTTAGCAAACACCACCATCCCTGGCGCAAGTTCTTTTTTAAATATGTATGTGGAGGATGATGATGCAATCTTTGATGACGAAGGAATCGGTGCAGGAGAATCCGCGGACGGAACCTTCAAACAATTATCACGTGACTTCAACAATCGTCCAGCCGGGCGAGTTGTTAAAAGTGTCTTGGAAGTTTCTATAACAAATAATAACACGGGCGAAACTGGGACTGCGCATTTAATTAAACTTTTTACTGGCGTGACTCCTTCTTTCCCCGGGTTTCAAGACGGCGAATTTTACTGGGCTTTCACTATCGACGTATCACCAGGCGATAGTATTTCACAAACCGGGTCGGCCTTCGTCGGGCAGGTAGCTTACGCGAACCTAGTTTGCTTCACAGCTGGCACATTAATCAAAACACAATCCGGCGAACGCCCGATTGAAGAACTCGCCGCCGGTGACATGGTGATTACGATGGACCACGGCCCGCAACCCATCCGCTGGATCGGATCGAGCAAGCGGCCCGCGATAGGCGATCTCGCCCCCATCCTGATCCGCAAAGGCGCGCTTGGCAACACCCGCGATCTGCGCGTCAGCCCGCAGCACCGCATGTTGCTCTCTGGCTGGCAGGCGGAGGTCCTCTTTGGCGAGAGCGAGGTGCCGGCGACGGCCAAATCACTGGTGAATGACCATTCCATTCTCCGCGAGGAAGGCGGCGAGGTGGAATATTTCCACATGCTCTTTGACACCCATGAGATCGTCTATGCCGAAGGCGCCCCATCCGAAAGCTTCCACCCCGGTGCGGTGGGTTGGAAAGCCTTGGATATGCCGACACGCAATGAAATTCTCGAGCTGTTCCCGCAGCTGGCAAATGGAAATTTTGACAGCTACGGCCCCTCGGCCCGCCCGAGCCTCAAGCATAAAGAGGGATATCTTCTCGGCCAGTCAGTGATGGGTCAAACCCAGCATTGACCCGCCGGGTTCTGGCGCGCCCTCCCTTGGGGCGCCCTGCCCAGTTGAACCCTATCAAAAGAAGCGTATAAAAAAGGCGTCCCAAGGGACGCCTTTTTTCATTTCGGTTTGGGTTGGGTTAACCCTTCATTGTTTTCGCAACTTCGGCGGCGAAATCTTCCACCACTTTCTCAATGCCCTCGCCCACTTCAAGGCGAACAAACCCTGTGACCTCAACGCCAGCTTCTTTGGCTGCCGCTTCAACCGTCAGATCGGGATTGATCACAAAGGCTTGACCCATCAAAGTGGAATCCGCCATGAATTTCTTCATCCGGCCGACGATCATTTTCTCAATCACAGCTTCAGGCTTGCCGCTTTCGCGCGCAATATCCATCTGAATTTGCTTTTCTTTTTCAACAACCGCGGGATCCAGCGAGGCTTCATTCAAGGCTGCGGGATTGGCCGCTGCGATATGCATCGCCACCTGCTTGCCGAAGGCTTCATTATCACCAGACAGGCCGACCAAAACGCCGATCTTGCCCATGCCCTCTGTGGCGGCATTGTGCACATAGGACACAACCGTATCGGCTGAAATCGTCGCCATGCGGCGCAAAGACATATTCTCGCCAATGGTGGCAATCGCATCTGTGATCAGATCAGCCACAGGCTTGCCCTCGACCTCAGTCGCGGCCAAAGCCTCGGTGCTGTCTGCGGACAGGCCAGCGGTCGCAATCTTGGCAACCATAGCTTGGAAGTCTGCGTTTTTGCCGACAAAATCAGTTTCTGAATTCACCTCAACCGCAACACCCTTGCCCGCTTGCACCGCAACAGCCACAAGGCCCTCAGCGGCCGTGCGACCGGATTTTTTTGCAGCCTTGGCCAAGCCTTTGGTGCGCAGCCAATCCATTGCCGCTTCCATATCACCATCGGTTTCGGTCAGTGCTTTTTTGGCATCCATCATACCTGCGCCGGATTTCTCGCGCATTTCTTTCACCATTGCAGCAGTAATCGCCATAATCGTGTTCCTTTTCTATAAGAGAATTTCGGCTGCGGTTTCCCGCAGCCGATGTAAACATCCAAACGGGGCTTAAGCCTCGGCGGCTGGAGCTTCTTTTTCGGCCTCTTCAACAAGAGCCTCTTCTGCGACCGCCTCTTCCATAGCGCCGAGATCAACACCAGCGGCGCCAAGCTGTGCGGACATGCCTTCCAGGGCTGCACGCGCTGCAAGATCGCAATAAAGAGCAATCGCACGCGCCGCGTCATCATTGCCTGGGATGACATAATCAATGCCATCGGGTGCGCAATTTGTATCGACCACAGCCACCACTGGGATCCCCAGTTTTTTCGCTTCTGCAATGGCGAGATCTTCTTTGTTTACGTCAATGACGAACAACAGATCAGGCACACCGCCCATTTCGCGGATGCCGCCCAATGAGGCTTGCAATTTCGCCTGGTCACGTTCCATGCCCAAACGCTCTTTTTTCGTCAGGCCTGCAAAACCGGTTTCCATTTTCTCATCAATGTCTTTCAGACGGCTGATGGATTTGGACACGGTTTGCCAGTTGGTCAAGGTGCCGCCAAGCCAACGGTGGTTCATGTAATATTGTGCACATTTCTCAGCGGCTTCTGCCACTGGGTTTTGTGCTTGACGCTTTGTGCCAACAAACAAGATACGGCCGCCTTTTGCGACGGTGTCTTGAATGGCTTTCAAAGCGGCATCGAGCATTGGGACAGTCTGTGTCAGATCCATGATGTGGATGCCGTTACGCTCCCCATAGATGAATTGACCCATACGCGGGTTCCAGCGTTGTGTTTGGTGCCCAAAGTGCACGCCAGCTTCCAAGAGCTGACGCATTGTGAAATCTGCGGCCATTGCCATTTCCTTTCCGGTTTATGCCTCGGCGGGGATGTCAGAGAATGCTCTCAACCGGCGGACTTTTGAGGATTTCTCCCTCAAAGGCCCAAACCCCACCTGCGAAGTAACGCCGCTTTAAACGCCCCCCTGCCCCTTGGCAAGCAAAAAGCGCCCTGAATTATGCTTATTCCCGCAGATTTTCTGCGCTTTTCGATCTTTGTGTCTTGAAAAGCAGAAGGGCGCGCCCTAAGAGGCACGCCCTTTGCTAAATTTCAAAGATATCGGCTCCTAATCGGAGGCCAGACCTTATGCCAAAGCGATGTTTGTCGCGCTTTCACGGCCGTCACGGCCAGGTTCGATATCGAATGTTACTTTTTGGTCATCATTCAAACCAGTCAAGCCAGCGCGCTCAACGGCAGAGATGTGTACAAACACATCCTTAGAGCCGCCATCGGGAGCGATAAAGCCGAAGCCTTTTGAAGTGTTAAACCATTTGACGGTGCCAGTAGCCATCGTCGTTCTCCTTTTTTGATCTGCCCGCGGGATGCAGCAGTGTGGCTAAGTCAGTGCTAGATCGAAAGACTGAGCCGTAAGGAGCAGTTATGCCGATAGATGTAACGTCGCAGGATCTCTCTAAGGGATTTTTAACAAAATAGCAAGCGCTTACTCACACCCCGTCTTGACGCGTCCTTTAAAGATGTGCAGCCCTGCGCCTTGCGCGTCAGAATGTTGGAAAGTCCTTGTTTCTGACAGATGAGTTTGCCACAAACCCGTATGACACAGACTCCGAATATATTGTGCATCGGTTCGATGCTTTGGGATGTCATCGGGCGCTCAACCCGTGCCATGCAGGCTGGATCCGATGTTCCGGGCCGCATTACGCGTCTGCCGGGCGGTGTGGCGATGAATATTGCCATGACTTTAAAGAGATTTGATTTGCATCCGGCGATACTCTCCGTGGTTGGGCAGGATCTCGATGGGCAGGAATTGATTGCTGCCGCTGAGGTATTGGGCCTCAATACGGAATATCTCTACCGCTCCCAAGACCTACCAACGGATCGCTATATGGCCATTGAAGGCAGCAATGGTCTCATTGCCGCGATTGCAGATGCCCATTCTCTTGAGGCGGCGGGCGACAAGATTTTACGCCCGCTTGCCGATGGGCGTCTCGGGCGGGCTGATCTGCCTTTTTGCGGCTTGATTGCGCTGGACGGCAATCTCACCGTTGGGCTTTTGGCACAGATCGCCACCTCTGCCTTGTTTGGCAGCGCCGATTTGCGCATCGCGCCGGCCTCACCCGGTAAGGCGGAGCGTTTGCTGCCGCTGCTCGGGCATCCCGGCGCGACGCTTTATGTCAATGTTGAGGAAGCGGGGCTGATTTTGGGGCATGATTTCGATGACGCGGCGCAGGCTGCTTCGGCTTTGGTGGCGCGCGGCGCCAATCGCGCCGTGGTGACCCATGGCCCGAAAGCTGCCGCGAAAGCCGATCAAGACGGTTGCGTTCTGGCCCTGCCGCCGGCAGTTTTGGCCAGCCGTGTCACAGGCGCGGGCGACACATTTATGGCCGCACATATCGCCGCAGAGCTGCGCGGCGCAGGCGCCGTCCAGGCGCTGCAAGCGGCGTCCAATGCAGCGGCAGCATATGTTTCAGGAAAATCAGAAGGATAAAATATGAAGCTGATCTATAGCGCTGAGATTGAGGCTATTCGAAGCGGAGCTGGTTTCTCTCGGCCGGTTGTGGCACTGGAAAGCACGATCATCACCCATGGCATGCCCTATCCGCAAAATTTGGATGTGGCGCGGGCGGTTGAGCAAGAGGTGCGAGACGCAGGCGCCCTACCGGCAACCATCGCAGTCCTGAACGGTGCGCTGCATATTGGGCTGGATCCAGAGCAATTGACAGATTTGGCACAGGCGCGCGATGTCGCCAAACTATCGCGTGCAGATATGGCCTTTGTCATGGCACAGGGCAAAAGCGGCGCCACCACGGTGGCCGCCACGATGATTGCAGCACAGGCGGCCGGCATTGAGGTCTTTGCAACCGGGGGTATCGGCGGCGTGCACCGCGGTGCGGAGCTCACCTTTGACGTCTCGGCGGATCTGCGTGAATTGGCACTCAGCGCGGTTATTGTTGTGGCGGCCGGGGCCAAGGCCATCCTAGATATCCCCAAAACCATGGAAGTCCTCGAAACCTATGGGGTTCCTGTGATTGCTTACGGGCAAGACGTTATGCCCGCCTTCTGGTCGCAGAGAAGTGACATCCCTGCCCCGCTGCGCTGCGATACGGCTGAGCAGATTGTAGCCGGATTTCGCATGCGCCAGGCCCTGGGCTTGAGCGGCGGCCAATTGATTGCCAATCCGGTTCCAAAGGCCGATGAAATCAGCGCTGAAGAGATTGGCCCCATCATCGAGCTGGCCCTGCATGAGGCGCACAGGCAGGGCATCAACGCCAAAGCCGTCACCCCGTTTTTACTGAACCGCATTTTTGAGCTCACCGAGGGAAAATCGCTGCAAACCAATATTGCCCTGGTGAAAAATAATGCACGGCTGGCCGCTCAGATCGCCAAATCCTGCTGGGAAGTGCCTAAATCATGACGGTGGACGCAAAAAATCTTGTATCGCAAGAGTGCGCTAGCTAAACCACGGGCGACAGGGACATAGGACACCGCATGGAAACGCCACCAGATCAAACCCCAAGACGTCAAGGTTGGATGGGCGCAATGCGCTCAAACTTCTTTACCGGCTTGGTGATTATCGCGCCAATCGGGCTGACGGCTTGGTTGATATGGTCGGTCGTGGGCTGGATCGATGCGCGGGTCTGGGCGATTGTCCCTGACAGCTATCAGCCCGATCGCTATATTCAAACGCTTTTCGATATTCAGCTGAGCGAGCAATATGACATTCGCGGATTTGGCCTGATTGTCTTTTTGGTGTTCACCTTTGTTGTGGGCTGGCTTGGCAAAGGCTTTGTCGGGCGGTCTTTGCTGCGTTGGGCTGAAGGTTTGGTGCGCCGTATGCCCGTGGTGCGCACGATCTATAGCGGCGTCAAGCAAATCGCAGAAACGGTATTTAATCAAAAGAACAGCAGCTTTGACCGCGCCTGTTTGATTGAATATCCGCGCAAGGGGATCTGGGTGATCGGCTTTGTCGCCACCACCGCCCGTGGTGAAGTTGCCGCCCATGCGCCCGATGGTGATAAATTGGTTTCGGTCTTCGTGCCAACAACGCCCAACCCAACCTCTGGCTTTTTGTTGTTTGTGCCGGGTCGGGATATCAAAGAGCTGCAAATGTCTGTGGAAGATGCAGCGAAGCTGATCATTTCGGCGGGTCTGGTCTATCCCGAAGACAGCACGCCAAGCACCGCGTGACACAGGCCTTTTTCACCGGTTTCATCACGCTTATGTCGCTGATCCTGGCGGTGGGCGCGCAAAATGTGTTTATCCTACGTCAGGGCATTCTACGCCGCCATGTTTTGCCCCTTTGTCTATTTGCCGCTGCCAGCGATGCGCTTTTGATTTGGACCGGGGTGATTGGCTTTGGCGTTTTGGCGCAAATGGCGCCGGGAGTCGCCCGTCTCATGACCTGGGGCGGCGCAGTGTTCTTATGCATCTATGGCGCCTTACGGTTTCGCGCGGCCTATCGGGGGGACTATCGTTTGGAGCTTGGCGAGGGAGGGCAAAGTCTCAAAATGACCCTCATGACATTGGCCGGTTTCACCTTTTTAAATCCGCATGTCTATCTCGACACAATCGGCCTCATCGGCGCCGTATCCGCACAATATGAGGCAGACAGCCTGCGCTATGCCTTCGCGACCGGTGCCAGCATTGGGTCTTTGGTGTTTTTCTGCGCCCTTGGATTCGGGGCGCGCATTCTGGCCCCGATTATGCAATCGCAGAAGGCTTGGCGGGTGCTGGATGTTTTGGTTGGCATGACCATGTGGACCATCGCAGCTGTGTTGTTGCACTCTTGAGCGGGCCCTGTGCATCATCGGACGCAAAAAAAACGCCAGCGCGAAGCTGGCGTTAAGTTATTGAGGCAGGTTTCATACAGGCAAGAAACCTATCGAGCAGTATCTATACTATAAACAATCTGTTTAGCGGCTCCAAGCTAAAAGTTTGAAAATGTAATATTCCCGCGCTAGCCTGTGGCCACAGCCCGGAAAAACAAAAGGACCTGCCCCAGATGACATATGGACAAGGGATCAATTGCAAACTTATTGGTGCGGTTTTTGCCGCCGCCATGTTGGCGGCCAATTTGGCGATGGCAGAGCCAAAGCATGGCATAGCTATGTATGGCGAGCCCGCGTTACCACATGATTTTGTGTCCCTGCCCTATGCGAACCCTGACGCTCCCAAGGGCGGAACCATCGTTTCGGCCGAAGGCGGCACGTTCACCTCACTCAATCCGCATGTGCGTAAGGGCTCTGTGCCTTGGCAGCTTCGGTTTCTGGCTTATGAAAGCTTAATGGGCCGTTCTTATGACGAGCCTTTCACCCTTTATACGCTGCTGGCCGAATCGATTGAGACCGACGAAAGCCGCCGCTGGGTTGAATTTTCCCTCCATCCCGAGGCGCGATTCTCTGATGGCAGCCCGGTGACTGTCGAAGATGTGATTTGGTCATATGAAACTTTGGGCACCATTGGTCATCCGCGCTACCATGGGCTTTGGCAGAAAATTGAAACGGTCACGCAGACCGGACCGCGTAAGGTGAAATTCACCTTTGCGGATCAGGACCGTGAGTTGGCGCTCTTGGTGGGGCTCAGACCCATTTTGAAGAAGGCACAATGGGAGACAGCGGATTTTGAGAACTCCGGCCTTGATGTCATCCCCATTGCCACCGCCCCCTATGTTATCCGTGATTTTGAGCCCGGAAACTATGTTCGCCTCATCCGCAACCCCGACTATTGGGGCAAAGATATTGGGTTTCGTCGGGGCACAAATAACTTTGATGAGATTAGATTGGATTTCTACGCGGATGGATCGGTGCAGTTTGAGGCCTTTAAGGCGGGCGAATCTTCCTCGTTTAGAGAGCTGAATGCGGAGCGCTGGGAAAACTCTTACGATTTTGACGCCGTCAAGACGGGTAAGATCGTCAAGTCTATCATTCCCCACCAGCGCCCCAGTGGCATCACCGGGTTTGTCATGAACACGCGCAAGCCCAAATTCGCAGATTGGCGTGTGCGCGAGGCTTTGATTGCGGCGTTTAATTTTGAATTTATCAATCAGGCCAACACCGGCGGGCGGCAGGAGCGGATCACCTCCTATTTCTCAAATTCGGTGCTGTCGATGGAGGCGGGACCGGCGCAGGGTCGGGTGCTTGAGTTCTTAGAGCCTTATGCAGAAACCCTGCTGCCCGGCACGCTTGAGGGCTACCAATTGCCACAATCTGACGGCAGCGCGCGCAATCGCAAGAATATTCGCGCAGCCGATGCTTTGCTTTCTCAGGCGGGGTGGACTGTGAAAGAGGGTCTGCGCCAAAACGCGCAGGGCGTGCCTTTTGAAATCACCGTCACCTTGAAGCAGGGCGACACGGAAAGCCAATCGATGATGGATATCTATCAACAAGCCCTCGAACGTCTGGGGATAAGCCTCACGACCGAAGTGTTGGATGCAGCGCAATATAAAGAGCGCACTCAGATCTATGATTTTGATATGGCCTATTATCGGCGTGGCCTGTCGCTGAGCCCCGGCAATGAACAGATGCTCTATTGGGGCGGCTATGGGGTGGATCAACCCGGCACCCGCAATTGGATGGGTATGAACTCTCCTGCCGCTGAAGCGATGATTGAAAAATTGGTGAGCTCAACCAGCCGAGAAGACTTTCTCGCCGCCGTCAAAGCGCTGGACCGGATCTTAACGGCTGGTCGCTATGTTATCCCAATTCATACAAGTTCTTTCAGCAGATTGGCCCATGTTAAGGAAATCAAATACCCAAAGCGCCTGCCGATGTATGGCGATTGGATTGGGTTTCTGCCCGATGTATGGTGGTATGACGCACAAGAGGCGACGCAGTAAATATTCGGGTGGGTTCACAGTGAAACATGCGGTTTTTGCAGAATTTTTAGGAACAGGATTCTTGCTTGTCGCCGTGGTCGGCAGCGGAATCATGGCCCAGACCCTCGCCGAGGGCAACCTGGCTTTGGCGCTATTGGCCAATGCTATTGCAACCGGCTGTATGCTCTATTGCATTATCACCCTATTTGGTTCGGTCTCTGGAGCGCATTTCAACCCCATTGTCTCCCTGGCCTTCGCGCTGCGCGGCGAGATGCCAATCGCGCGGGCCTGTGTCTTTATCGGCGCGCAGATTTTCGGCGCAATAGCGGGGGTGATCTTGACCCATGCAATGTTTGACCAAAACTTGTTTCAACTGTCACAAACCGCGCGGAGCGGTGGGCCGCTTTGGGTGTCAGAAATCTTTGCGAGTTTTGGGCTATTGGTGATAGTTTTCGGCGGCTTGGCGCAAAACTCCAAAGCTATAGCCGCCATGGTCGCGCTCTATATCACAGGGGCCTATTGGTTCACCGCCTCCACCAGTTTTGCCAACCCTGCGGTGAGCATCGCCCGGGCGCTGTCAGATACATTTGCCGGCATCTATCCAGCCCATGTGCCCATGTTTATTGTGTGCCAGCTGATCGGAATGGTGCTCGCGCTTTTGGCGGTGCGGGCGGTCTTTGGCCGCGCGACACACGGCTAGCCGAGCGATGTGACCCATAAAATGGTCGCATCTTCCACGCTGAGCGTCACCACATTATGCCCCATAGAGGCGTCATAATAGGCGCTGTCGCCGCGGCGCATCTCGATCGGCTCGTAAAATTCCGTATAGAGTTTGACCACCCCCGTCAGCACATAGAGGAATTCCTCCCCATCATGGCGGACCCAGCCGTCGAATTCTTCCATTGAGCGGGCATGGACCACGGCGCGATAGGGCAACATCCGCTTTTTCGACAATGTATTGGCCAAGAGCTCATGCTCATAGGTGGCGGTGACATGGCTTTGCCCCTCGCCCGCCTTGGTATGGGCCAAACGGCCATTGATTTGATTGTTGACAGGCGGGGTAAAGAGTTGTGGCACGGAAATCTCCAAGCCAATGGCGAGTTTTTTCAACGCATCATAGGTCGGAGACATTTGCCCATTTTCGATTTTTGACAGGGTGCTGCGCGCCAGACCTGCTTGGCTTGCGGCTTGCTCTAAGGTCCAATTGCGCGCCTTGCGCAATTCGCGCACGCGCAGCCCAAGGTTTAAGGGCAATCCATCTTCAGAATTGCCATTCTCACGGGCGATTTGGATAATCGAACTGGGATCATTTTTTGTCATAGGACCGTCATAAACTGCCCGAACAAGGCTTGCAACCTGAGGTGACGCGCGCTAGCCGAACTCTATGGATGCCTTGATTGATCTTTCTCCTGCGGCCCCCTGCCCCCAGAACTTCAATCTGGCGGCCTATGTGTTGCATGCGGCCCATGAAACACCGCATAAAATAGCATTGACGGTCTATTCCTCTGCGATCGCGCGCAGATACAGTTACGCGCAACTCGCGCGGGCGGTATTTGGCGCGGCCACAGGCCTGCGCCAGGCGGGGATTGCCGCCGGAGATCGTGTTATGCTGCGCATCGGCAATACGGTGGATTTTCCGGTCTGTTTTTTGGCCCTGGCCGCGCTGGATGCGGTTGCGATGCCTTGCTCCATCGCCTTGACAGACCGTGAGGTGCAGTCATTGCGCGACAAAACCCAGCCCAAGGCCATGATTTATGACCCAAAGCATGGTTTGGCGGGGTTTGACGGGCTCACATTGCAGACCCAGCAGGTGCAGAGCTTCCAAAATCTTCCCCCTGCGCAGCCCATCTTGGGCGATCCCAACCGACCCGGCTATATCATTTTCACCTCCGGCACCTCCGGTCAGCCGCGCGCGGTGCTGCATGCGCATCGCGCGGTTTGGGCGCGCCGGATGATGTGGGCCGGTTGGTATGACCTGAGGCCGCAAGATGTCATGATGCACGCCGGCGCTTTGAATTGGACCTATACATTGGGAACCGGATTGATGGACCCTTGGGCGATCGGGGCCAGCGCTGTAATCCCCAACACGCAAGAGCCAGCGGACCTGTGGCGCATTATGCGCGCGGAAGAGGCGAGCATCTTTGCCGCCGCCCCCGGAATTTACCGGCGGCTGCTGCAACAGCCCTTCAAATGTCGGCTGGCCCTACGCCATGGATTGAGTGCTGGTGATGTCTTGCCGCACTCTGTGCGCGACAGCTGGCAAGAGCGCACCCAAACTCCGATTTGTGAGGCCTTTGGCATGACCGAATGCTCGACCTTTCTGTCCGCCACCCCATCGGCGCCTGAGCAGCTGGCCGTTCAGCCCGGACGCAAAATTGCCATCTTTGACGGTGAGGACCTGGCTGAAGTTGGGCAGATCGGTACCATTGCGGTCGATGGTGGGGATCCGGGGTTAATGCTCGGCTATCTTGAGGATGAGACGATCCAACTGCCGTTGAAAAACGGCTGGTATCACACCTCGGACCAAGGCCAGATCTATGCAGATGGTCGGATTGGCTTTGCCGGGCGCAGCGGGGATATGCTCAATGCCGGTGGCTACCGCGTCGCGCCTCGAGAAATAGAGCAAGTCTTGGAGGCATGCAGCGGTGTCCAAGAGGTCGGTGTCACCGAAGTTGAGGTGCGCCCGGATGTTTTTGTTATCGCCGCTTTCGTTGTGGTCGAGGATCCCTGTGATCTGGCCCAGATCGATGCACTGGCGGCGCGGGATTTGGCACGCTACAAACAGCTTCGTATCGTGCAAAAAGTACCCGCCTTGCCGCGCAATGCAAATGGAAAATTAATCCGGGCCGCCCTGCCCCAATTGTGGAACTCTGCGTTATGATTAAGCTTGATATCATGTCTGATCCGATTTGCCCCTGGTGCTATATCGGCAAGACACATCTTGAAAAGGCTCTGGCTGAACACCCAGATCATCCCTTCACTGTGGAATGGCATCCTTTTCAGCTCAATCCAGATATGCCGGCTGAGGGCATGGATCGCCGAGTCTATTTGGAGCGTAAATTTGGCGGCAAAGCGGAGGCGATCAAAGTGTATTCTCAAATTGAGCAAACTGCGGCCTCCTTGGGGCTGCCCATTGATTTTGCCGCCATGAAGCGCACCCCCAATACCATCGGTGCCCATCGTCTCATTCATTGGGCCGGGTTGGAGCAAAAGCAAAACGCGGTGGTGGATGCGCTGTTTCAAGCCTATTTTTGCATGGGCATCGACATCGGTAACCGCGAGGCTTTATGCGACATTGCCGAGGCGATCGGTCTGGACCGAGATGTCATCGCCCGGCTTTTGGCCAGTGACGCCGACCGCGCGATGATCCAAGAGCGCGATGCCCATAGTCGCAAGATGGGCGTCACAGCTGTTCCGACATTCATCATAGCCAATCAACATGCGGTGCCCGGTGCGCAACCGCCAGAGGTTTGGTCGTCCATCATAGCGGAGCTTCAGGGGCAATTGGCCCAAACCTAGGCTTTGCGCTGCGCCTCTGCGGCGACAAGCGCCGCAAGGTCCTTAGCAATGGCAAAGGCGCCTTTGATTTTATCGGAGGTGCGGGCCCAGTCCCGACGCACAACAATCTTATTGTCACGGATTTTCGCAAGACCCCGTTGATCCTCCAAAAAGGCCACCAATCCCCCAGGTGAGGCAAATTTATCATTGTGAAACTGGATGGTCGCCCCCTTTGGCCCGCCATCGAGCTTGGCAATCCCAGCCTTGCGACACATGGCTTTAATGCGCACGATGAGCATCAAGGTATTCACCTCTTTGGGCAAAGGTCCAAAACGATCGATCAGCTCAGCGGCGAAACCCTCCAGCTCAACTTTAGTGGCAAGAGACGACAATCGACGATACAAGCCCAATCGCACATCCAGATCTGGCACATAGGCCGAAGGGATAAGGACAGAGACCCCAAGATTTATTTGCGGCGCCCATTGGTCGTTGTCCAGATTGGCCTCGGTTTCGCCGGACCTGATCTTGGCAATCGCGTCTTCCAACATTTGCTGATAGAGCTCATAACCCACATCGCGCATTTGCCCCGATTGTTCTTCGCCCAAAAGATTGCCCGCGCCGCGAATGTCCAAATCTTGGCTGGCAAGGGTGAATCCCGCCCCCAAAGAATCCAGCGAGCCCAAGACGCGTAAGCGTTTTTCGGCGGTGGGCGTGAGTTTGGCGCGGGGTTTGGTGGTCAAATAGGCAAAGGCGCGTGTTTTGGAGCGCCCGACCCGGCCACGGATTTGATAGAGCTGCGACAGGCCAAACATATCCGCACGGTAAATAATCATCGTATTGGCCGTGGGAATATCGAGACCAGATTCCACAATGGTCGTGGCCAAAAGCACATCATATTTGCCATCGTAAAACGCGTTCATTTTATCGTCTAATTCGCCCGCCGGCATCTGCCCATGTCCGACCACAACCGAGACTTCAGGCACATGCTCACGCAAAAAGGCCTCCATATCGGGGATATCCTGAATGCGCGGTACAACAAAAAAGCTTTGCCCGCCGCGATAATGCTCGCGCAAGAGCGCTTCGCGCAGGGTGATGGTGTCAAACTCACTGACATAGGTCCGAATGGCCAGCCGATCGATGGGCGGTGTGCCGATGATCGACAGATCCCGCACGCCGGTCAAAGACAATTGCAACGTGCGCGGGATTGGTGTGGCCGTCAGCGTGAGCACATGCACATCAGAGCGCAATTGCTTGAGCTTTTCCTTATGACCCACGCCAAAGCGTTGCTCCTCGTCAATGACCAAAAGCCCAAGATTTTTGAATCGCACCTGATCTGCGAGCACCGCATGCGTTCCGATCACGATATCGACCGTGCCGCGCGCCAGCCCGTCGCGGGTGTTCGCAGCCTCTTTCGCCGAGACAAAGCGCGACAATTGCCGAATTTCGAGTGGAAAGCCGCGAAACCGCTCGGCAAAACTTTTCGCATGTTGGCGCGCAAGAAGCGTTGTTGGTGCGACCACGGCGACCTGTAAACCGCTACAGGCGGCCACAAAAGCGGCCCGCATCGCAACTTCAGTTTTGCCAAAACCAACATCCCCACAGATCAACCGATCCATGGGGCGGCCGGTGCCGAGATCCTCAATCACGTCAGAAATAGCGCTCAATTGATCGTCAGTTTCCTGATAAGGGAAACGGGCGCAAAAACTGTCCCACATCCCCAAAGGCGGATCTACGAGCGGCGCCTTGCGCAGTTCACGTTCGGCGGCCACGCGAATAAGCTTTTCTGCCATCTCACGGATACGTTCCTTGAGACGCGCTTTTTTTGCCTGCCAGGCGCCGCCGCCCAAACGATCCAAAAGGCCTTCGTCATGACCGTAGCGCGACAAAAGCTCAATGTTTTCGACCGGCAAATAGAGTTTGGAATTCTCGGCATATTCAAGCAGCAGGCATTCATGATCTGCACCGGCCGCGCTGATAATCTCTAGGGCTTTGAACCGCCCGACGCCGTGATCCACATGGACCACCAAATCGCCCGGGCTCAAACTCTGCGTTTCGGTCAGGAAATTATCCGCCCCTTTGCGCTTTTTCGTGCTGCGCACCAAACGATCACCCAGAATATCTTGCTCAGTGATGACCACGAGGGTCTCTGTCTCAAAGCCATAGTCCAGCGGCGCAACCGCAAGATAAGTGCCCGCGCCGCGCAGGCCCTTGATGTTGCGGATCTCAATCAGCTCCCCATGCCCCTCATCTTGCAACAGCCCCGACAGTCGCTCTCGGGCGCCCGTTGAGTAGGAGGTAATCACCACGGGCTTTGTTGCGTGCTTTTGCTTGATATGGTCAGAGACCGCACCAAAGAGGCTCAGGGCCTCGTTCTGCCGCTCAGGCGCAAAATTGCGCCCAAGACGCGCGCCCGCATCCAGGACATTCAACCCTGTGGGTTGTGGCAGAACCGATAGGGCCACTTGCCGTCGCCCCGCGAGGGCCTCCTGCCAAGCTGCATCATTGAGATAGAGCAATTCTGGCGGTGCGGGTTTGTAGACCGTATCCAACCGCCCCTTTTGCGTGAATGCGGTTTTGCGCGCGTCATATTGATCCGCAATAGTGTCCCAGCGGGCCAAGCGCGCCGGGGTGGATTGATCGTCCAAAACGACCGCCGCATCAGGTAAATAGTCAAACAGCGTATCCATTCTTTCGTGAAAGAACGGCAACCAATGTTCCACCCCCTGATGTTTTCGCCCTGCGGATATGGCCTCATAGAGTGGATCATCCGTGCCTGCGGCCCCAAACTCAATGCGGTAGTTTTGGCGAAACCGCCGGATCGAGGCCTCATCTAGGATCACTTCCGATACGGGAGACAATTCCACCCTCTCAAGCGATTTCACTGTGCGCTGCGTTGCGGGATCAAATTGCCGAATTCCATCAAGCGTATCGCCGAAAAAATCCAAGCGGATTGGCTCTGAAAGGCCGGGCGGGAAAATGTCGATAATGCCCCCCCGAATTGAATAATCGCCCGGCTCCATGACGGTTGGCGTTTGCGTGAAACCCATACGCACCAGAAAAGCCCGCAAGGCTTGTTCATCCACGCGGCTCTGAACCGAGGCGCGAAAGACGGCGGATCCAACAGTCGCGCGCGCCGGCACGCGTTGGCTGGCCGCTGAAAGCGTGGTTAAGACAACATAGGATTGTGGCATTGGCGCAAGAAAGCTGGCCAGGCTTGACATGCGCTGGGCACTGATATCCGCATTGGGCGATACCCGGTCAAAGGGCAGGCAGTCCCAAGCGGGAAAATGCAACACGGGCAGCTCAGGCGCAAAAAATTCCAAAGCCGCCCGCATCGCCTGGAGACGATGTGCGTCGCGCGCAATATGGATCACCCCGCCCTGCTGCACTTCTTTGGTGACAATGGTTGCGTCAAAACCTTCGGGTGCGCCGCTCATTATGATGTGATTGGATGTCATGTCAGCGCGTCAAACCTTTTGTCTTTTCATTGTTTCAAGACCTCAAACCCGTAGCCAAACACCCCGGCGAAGAAAATAGCCGTGGCGCCCGTGGCATAAATTTTAAGATGCAGAGTTTTTAGGTCTTTGATCGCCGCCTCAAGGTCCTGGCTGCGGGTGCAAATGCTCTGCGCTGTGCGATACCCAAGCCGGAAAATGATCAACTCTGGGACAATCAAAAGACTTGCGGCCGCGCAAAGCTCTATATGGTAGATAAAGCCCAAAACAAACAGCACCGATACCAAAAACGAAAGAGCCGCCACCAATGCAAGCGGCGCGCGACGGGCCGCGTCAAGCCGCCGCTCAGCCCGCCAACCTAGGATCATCGACAGCTGCGCGCGGTCTTTGGAGTGAAGGCAATCAACAGGCACCCCGAGCACCTGCGTGCCGTGCCAAAACCATTGCACCACAACCAGGGACCAAAACCATCCGCTGCCAAAGGCATCCCATGAAAGAAGATCTATGAGGCTCATGAAGGATCACTTGAATTTGGAATTTGCATTTTGTCTCTGCTACACCTAAGCCGATCAGAAGAAAACCCAACTATCTATGTAAATGAGGTTCCAGTCATGGCGCGTTTTCAAACCCAAGCCCCCTTTCCTGCCCTGCGTCCTCGGCGGCTGCGGGCGCATCCTGCGCTTCGGGCGATGGTGCGCGAAACGCATCTCACCCCTGCGGATTTGATTTGGCCCATCTTTGTTATGGCAGGAGAAGACAGCAGTGAACCCGTGAGCTCTATGCCGGGCGTAAGCCGCCACACGGTAGATCGCTTGCCCGCTCTGGCATCAAAGGCCCATAGTCTCGGCATCCCGGCAATCTGCATTTTTCCCTATACGGACCCGGCATTGAAAACTGAGGATTGTTGCGAGGCCTGGAATCCAGACAATCTGTCCAACCGGGCCATTCGCGCGATTAAGGATGCTGTGCCTGACGTGATGGTCATGACTGATATTGCGTTAGATCCCTACAATATAAATGGCCATGATGGCATTGTGCGAGACGGTGAGATCGTCAACGACGAAACCGTCGCCGCATTGGTCAAAATGGGCCAGGCACAGGCGCAGTCGGGTGCAGATATCCTGGGGCCGTCGGATATGATGGATGGGCGCATCGGCGCATTACGGGCCATGTTGGAGCAAAATTCTTTTCAGAACGTCAGTATCTTGAGCTATTCTGCCAAATTCTCTTCGGCTTTTTATGGGCCCTTCCGCGATGCGGTTGGAGCCACGGGGGCGCTGACTGGTGACAAAAACACCTACCAAATAGATCCGGCCAATGGCGACGAAGCCCTGCGTATGATCGCGCGGGATTTGTCTGAAGGGGCGGATATGGTCATGGTCAAGCCGGGCATGCCCTATTTGGATATTTGCCACCGGGTAAAGCGCGACTTTGGCGTTCCAACATTCGCCTATCAGGTGTCTGGCGAATATGCGATGCTACAGGCGGCGGCGCAAAATGGTTGGCTCGATGGGCGCAGGGTCATGCTTGAGAGCCTCATGGCCTTTAAACGGGCCGGATGTGACGGGGTTTTGACCTATTTTGCGCCAGAGGTTGCCGAAATCTTAAATGGCGCGACCTGAACCGCGGCGCCCTAGTGACAGGCCTCGGAAAATGATATAAATTTACCATAGATCCGACAAATCGGGCAAAATGAGGCGGAGCACCCATGACACAGACAACACGACGAAATTTCTCACTTGGCCTTCTGGCTCTTGGCGGCACAGCAGCCTGTTCCAATGCGATCGGGTCCAACAAGGCCCCCCAAATTGATGCGGCCGTCGAAACGAGCTTGCAGGTTATGTTTGACACCTACCCCGGCACTCAACAACTGGCCAAGAATGCCAGCGGCATGCTGGTCATGCCTTTGATTACAGAAGCCGGTTTCGGCTTGGGCGGCAGTTTTGGACGCGGCGCGCTGCGGATACTCGGATCCAACGTCGATTACTATTCTGCGGCCGGAGCCAGCGCCGGGTTTCAATTTGGTGCGCAGCAATATTCTCATGTGCTGTTTTTCATGACCGATGACGCATTGGCCGGGTTTCGATCTTCACCGGGCTGGGTGGCCGGCGCAAATGTAGAATATGCTTACCGCGATCAAGGCGACTCTTTCGCCGCCGACACGACCACCACGTTTAATCCCGTGATTGCGGTGGTTTTCGCACAGGCCGGCCTGCGCATCGGTGCCACGCTTGAGGGGACAAAGTACACAAGGATCATCCCGTAAGGCTCTGATAAAATTTAATATAAAGGCCAGAATGCAGGGCAATATGCCGCGCTGCCAGTGAAAGTACCCTATGGATCGCATTTTTGTATGGCTCATGCGTCTCATTCTCAGCCTGGCTGCCATTGGCGCCCTGTTTTTTGCTTTCAGCTGGTATGTCCTGTCGAGGTCCCTGCCGGACTACACCAAAACAGTGCAATTTGAGCAGCTCATCGCCCCGGTCGAGATTGTGCGGGACACGGCGAATGTGCCGCATATTTTCGGTAAAAATGACCATGATACGCTGTTTGCCCTGGGCTATGCCCATGCCCAGGATCGTCTCTGGCAAATGACAATGCTGCGTCGCACGGCACAGGGCCGGCTCTCAGAGATTTTTGGCGAGGCCACCCTACCCATTGACATGATGATGCGCCGATTGGCGATCTATAGCGCCGCCCGTCAATCGCTCTCAGCTCTTCGGCCTGATACGCTTGCCAAATTGGATGCCTATGCGCTTGGCGTGAATGCGCGGCTTCTTGAGATAAACACCGGAGCGCTCGGGCGGGGCGCGCCTGAATTTTTTCTATTTTCAAACGCAATATCCCCTTGGACCGCCGCCGATAGCCTTGCGATCATTAAGCTTATGGGGATTCAGCTTTCCAATCATCTGCAACAAGAGGTCCTGCGTGCGCGGGTGTCTTTGATCCTGGATGATGACCGGATCAAGGATTTACTGCCCGATATGCCGGGCAACGGTCAGGCTGAACTCATCGAATTTACCCGCCTATTTCCAGACCTCCCACCATATCAAGCATCCGAGGACCGCACGCAGCTGTCCGCGCTGTCACCGTTCAATTCCATTGCCCTTTCTGGGGCATCGAATGCTTGGGCTGCCTTGCCCGGTCGCAGCGCCACACGCGGCACGCTTTTGGCCAATGATCCACATCTCAGACTCACCGCGCCCTCAATTTGGTATTTGGCGCGCCTCGAGCTTTCCACAGGCGGCGTCATTGGTGGCACCATTCCTGGCTTGCCGCTGGTTTTGGTCGGACGCTCAGCAAAGCTTGGCTGGGGACTCACCAGCTCAAATCTCGATGATACAGATGTTTACATTGAAAAGCTCAACCCATTGGATCCGAGCGAGTATCAAACACCAGAGGGCTACAAACCCTTTGTCAAAAAACAAAGCATTGTACGGGTTAAAGACAAGTCACCCGTCACTTTAGAGATGTTTTGGACCGAAAATGGCCCGGTTTTGCCCGGCAGCCACGCAAACTTAGGCGCTGTGACCCCGGAGGGTCATGTCACCTCGGTGGCTTGGACGCTTCTGTCGAGCCAGGATACATCGGTGGAGGCCGGATTCGATTTGATGACCGCGCAGTCGGTGCGAGAAGGCTTGGAGGCCTCCCGCAATTTTGTGGCGCCCAGTCAGATATTAACCTTGGCCGATTCCAAACAGATTGCCATGCGCACCATCGGCGCCTTGCCCAAACGCGATCCACGCCACCAATCCAAAGGTCGCCTGCCAAGCGCCGGCTGGCTGGCGCAAAACCGTTGGCAAGGCGTGTTTGATCCCTCGGTAAATCCCGTTTTTCTAAACCCCGCCAGTGGTATTTTGGGGCACACCAACAATAAATACACCGATCGCAGCTTTCCCGAACATATCAGCTATGACTGGGGCGACAGTCAGAGGGTTCAGCGTATGCGGCGCCTGCTCCAAACCCGAGAGGCCCACACCCGCGACAGTTTTATCGAAGCGCAATTGGACAGCGTATCGCCTGCCGCGCGCACGCTTTTGCCGCTCATCGGTGGAGAGCTTTGGTATCAATCACAATCCGTGCCGCCCGACAGCGCGGCCGGCCGCCGTCAAACCGCCTTGGATCTTTTGGCCAATTGGAACGGTGAAATGAATGAACACCTGCCAGAGCCTTTGATCTATGCAGCTTGGCTCCGTGCCTTACAAAAGCGCCTCATTGTGGATGAGCTTGGACCTTTGCATGAGGCGTTCACCCATGTGGAGCCGCTCTTCATTGAGCGGGTCTTCCGCGATGTGTCAGGGGCCAGCTCCTGGTGCGACGTGGTGCAATCGCGCCGGGTGGAAAGCTGTGCAGAGATGTCTCGCTTGGCTTTGGATGACGCACTTGCCGAGCTGGTCGAGACCTATGGCAGTGAGATCACGGCGCTGCGTTGGGGCGAGGCGCATCAGGCCACCCATGATCATCCCGTTTTGGGTGACATTCCAATCTTGAGATGGTTTGTTAACATTCGGCAATCGACCTCTGGAGGAGATCATACCCTCCAACGTGGCAAAACCATCGGCACGAGACCAAACCCCTATCTGAACGTCCATGCAGGCGCATATCGTGGGGTCTATGATTTTGCCGATCCCGACAGTTCGGTTTTTATCATTTCAACGGGTCAAAGCGGCCATCCGCTGTCGCGCCATTACGACAACCTTGGCAAACTGTGGCGCCGTGGCGAATATGTGCCTATGACATTGGATGAAACTCTGGCCCGAGCGGGTGCGACCGGCCTTACAACCCTGACACCAATTTTGGACCAAACTGATCGCTGAAGGCCTTTTTTTGCCGCGCTGTCCAAGAGATCGATAGGGAAAATCCCTCTTGCGTTTGCAGCTCGCCGCGCACCAAACCTTGCTCAAACAACCAAGCGCGTGCGCGCCCTTCGTCAAAGCCAAGTACAAGCTCTGATTGGGTTTTGTCAGGTGTCAACATCCTTGACACGGCTTGCAAAAACTCAGGCACGCCGGCACCGGTGAGCGCCGAGGTGATATAGACATTGTCGGATCGCTCAGCCGCGTTTTGCACCGCGTCCAAGGCGCTCGCATCCAAGATATCGCTTTTGTTCCACATCTCAATGCGCGGGACGTCGCGATCGAGGCCCAAAGTCTCAAGAATCGCGTTCACATCCTGCGCCTGCTCTGCGGTTTCAGGATGGGCAATATCGCGAACATGAACCACCAATTGCGCTGCCGTCACCTCCTCCAAGGTCGCGCGGAAGGACGCGACAAGCTCGGTCGGCAGATCGGAAATAAACCCCACCGTGTCGGATAAGATCACATCCATCCCGCTCGGCAATTTCACCGCGCGCATCGTGGGATCAAGCGTGGCGAAGAGCATGTCTTTGGCAAAGACCTTGGCACCGGTCATATAGTTGAACAATGTGGACTTGCCGGCATTGGTATAGCCCACAAGAGCCACGATTGGATAAGGCACTTTCGCTCGGGCCGATCGGTGCAGCTCTCTTGTCTTCACCACTTTGTCGAGTTGCTTTTGCAACCGCACAAGTTGGGTATCAATGGCCCGCCGATCCGATTCAATCTGTGTCTCGCCTGGCCCGCCCACAAAACCAAGCCCGCCCCTTTGACGCTCCAAATGGGTCCAAGCGCGCACCAAACGGGTGCGCTGATAGCTCAGGGCGGCCATTTCCACTTGCAACACCCCCTCGCGAGTTCGGGCGCGATCAGAAAAAATCTCGAGGATCAGCCCGGTCCGATCAAGGATTTTGACGCCCCAATCTTTCTCTAGGTTGCGCTGCTGAACCGGCGAGACATGCCCATCTATGAGCACAAGCTCCACCTCCGCGGCTTTGAACAGCTCCGCCAGTTCCGCAATTTTGCCCTTGCCAAACAGCTTGCCCGGATGGGCCCGGGGCAAGCGCACGATGGTTTCCCCCATCACTTCAAGACCGGGAAGCGCATGGGCCAAAGCCACCGCTTCGGCCAAAGCATCCGTCGCCGCACGCGCGGAATAATCGGTTTTTATATCAGGATGCAGAACCCAAGCATGGGTCTCATGTGCATCTGGCGTCGTGCCCATAATGCCTATTCTTCACCGTCATAGAGGGAAATTGGCTGTGCTGGCATAATGGTCGAAATCGCGTGTTTATACACCAATTGCGATGCCCCATCGCGGCGCAAAAGCACGCAGAAATTATCAAACCATGTGACAACGCCCTGCAGTTTCACACCATTGATCAAAAAGATGGTGACGGGAACCTTGGTCTTGCGCACTTGATTGAGAAATGCGTCTTGTAAGTTTTGTTTATCGGAAGCCATTCTTTAAGCCCTCATTCTTGCGGGGACACACAAAATTACACCCCGGACACATCATTATGTAGTGATTTTTCATCGATTTCCAGTAGCAAACTGGCATTAATTGCGGCCTCAACGATAAATATCGGGATTTAACAGGGCCAAGAGTGCCAATACCTCCAGCCGGCCGAGAACCATTGCAGCAGCCAAGATCATCTTGGCTTGGGTTGGAAGCGACATCACCAGCGTCTCGGCGCCGCTACCGGTCGGCAAAAGTGGTCCAGTATTGGTGACTGTGGCCAATGTGAGATAAAGGGAGTCTTTCACCGGGCTGCCGGCAACCGTGAGCGCCAGGGTGATTGCCCCCATAACCAAAATGAACAGCACCAAAAACACACAGGCCAACATCGCGCTGTGATGATCATGCGAGCGGCTTTCAATTTGCCCCGACATCACCTGTGATGGCGCAATTAAGCGATTGACCTCTGCGCGGCTGTGACCGGTCAAGATGAAAACGCGCAAGAGTTTTATGCCCCCTGCGGTCGTCGCCACGCCGCCCCCGATCATGGCCAACGCAACAAGTATGATTTCCACCGGATCTAAGTTTACCAGTCCGACAGGCAGGGAGTCGGACGCCAGCCCCGTTGTGGTCAGGTATGACAGGCTGGTAAAAAACGCGCCCCAGACCAGCTCAAGATGCGCGCCAAGACCCTCAACATATCGTGCCCCTTGTCCTATGAGAACAAGCGTTGCCACAAGAACCAAGCCAGCGGCCACGCGCAGTTCTGGATCTTCGGTCACACGCCATTTGCGGGCACGGGCAAAGACCGTTGAAAAGGTCGAACGCGACAGGGCAAACAGCATCACCAAAGCCAAAATGACCTCTCCACCCACGCCTCCCGCACCAGAATGCTCTGGAATTTCAATTCCGAAGGTCGCAATGGTTGCCATGGCGCGCAATAGCGCATAGCTGGGATCACCGCTGACGATCAGGAGCGCCAGCGCAGCGGCCAGCGTGATCCAAAGATAGACCGGCCCTAAGCGCACAGCTTCGCTCCAGAATTTTTCCGCCGGCAGTCGCCCCGTGGTTTGACGCGCGTTTTGAGTTTGGGTCATCGCCTCTCCGCGGGCACCGAGATGCTCGAACCCGCCCAGGTTGAGCGGCGCGAAGATGGACCAGGCGAACACCCATATCAAAAACCCACTGGCCCAGCCCAAACTGACGCGCCAAATGACCAAGGTTTCGCTCAGACTGCCGGGCGCAAAGACCGGAAGACCGGTTGTGGTCACCGTGCTGACGATATCAAGATAGGCATCAACGAACTGACCTGCCGCGCTGACTTCATAAAGGGGTATGGCCAAAAGAAGCGGAAACCCCAGAAAGAAGGCGATCAAAGACCAGAGCTGCGCATAGAGATGCATCGGAAAAACAGTGCCTTGCAGGGAGAACCTCAGGAATGTCAGACCAAAGAGCCCTAAAAGAACCGCGTAAAAAAAACTGCGGCCCTTGTGGGAGTCGCCCGAAATAAACCCATGCACGGATGGGATCATGAGCATCAAAATGAACAGTGTTGGGATTGAGATTGCCAGCGGCAATTTCTGAAAACGCGCCCACATGATTAGAAGAAATCTATCGTAACTTGCAGCAAACGTTCCACTTCGCTCACATCGGCTGAGAGGGCGAAAAGCACCACATGGTCCCCCTCATCAATCCGCAGCGCGCCAGAGGGTTTTAGGATTTTATCCCCCTTACGCACCGCACCGACCAGCACGCCCTCGGGAAACTCAATATCGCGGATGCTTTGGCCCGCAATGGAGGAGGTCGACAAAACCTGTGCCTCAATCACTTCTGCCTCCGCATCTCCAATGGAATAAACACCCCGGACCCGGCCGTGGCGAATATGGCGCAAGATCGAGGATACGGTCGTCGCCCGCGGGTTTACATGCGCATCAATCCCCATCGCCCGCAGCAAAGGTTCCATAGATGGATCGTTGATCAAACAAATCGCCAGCGGACAGCCCATGGATTTGGCGCGTATGGCTGCAAGAAGATTGGTTTTGTCATCATCCGTCACGGCCAAAATCGCATCACTGCGTTCTATATTGGCCTCCGATAGCATATCCGTATCTAAGCCATCCCCGTGAAGAACGATGGTTTTTTCCAAAAGTTCAGCCGCTTGCTCCGCGGTAAATCGGTCTTTTTCGATCACCTTTGCACGGATACGGCTGCTGCGGTTTTCAAGGTTTTTGGCCACTGCAAACCCGACATTGCCACCGCCGACGATAACGATGCGATCTTGCACATGGGCGGCCTTGCCAAAGACCTCCAGCGCCCGTTGCACATCATGTTTTTGCACAAAGATATAACAGGAATCTCCGGCAAAGAGTTGATCGCCAGAGCTCGGCACGAACAGCGTGCCATCCCGCCGAATGGCCACCACAACCGCAGAAAGTGTTGAGAAAAGGTCGGACAGCTGGCGCAGAGGCGTGTTGAGAACCGGGCATTTATCATCCAAGGTAATGCCAAGCAATTGCACATGACCGTTGAAGAAAAATTCCGTTTCAAAGGCCGCAGGTGTTTGCAGCCGGCGTAAAGCCGCCTCAGCCACCTCTTTCTCTGGGCTGATGACCACATCAATCGGCAGGTGATCGCGGCGATACAGATCTGCGTAAATAGCATCCAAATAGCTTTGCGACCGCAAGCGCGCGATTTTGCGCGGGATGTTGAATACAGAATGCGCCACCTGGCAGGTCACCATATTGACCTCATCGGAATGGGTGGCTGCGATGACCATATCGGCATCTTCCGCACCCGCGCGCGCCAAAATATCCGGATAGCTGGCAAAGCCAACAATGCCCTGCACATCCAAAGTATCTGTCGCCCGCCGCACCAGGTCGGAATTGCGATCGACAACGGTCACATCATTTTTTTCATTGGCAAGATGGCGTGCGATTTGCCAGCCAACCTGGCCGGCTCCGCATATGATCACTTTCATGGGTTTTGCCCCCTTGAAATCAGATGAACTCTGCGAGCGTCTGTGTCAGACCGCATGCCGAAGGTCAATTCTTTCATTCACTCCGCCTCGAGCTGCGCCAGTCGCCCGCCGCTGCGATGAGAGGTCACCACACCAAGCGATTTCAGCTTACGATGCAGCGCAGAGCGCTCCATGCCGACAAAACTGGCCGTGCGGCTGATGTTCCCGCCAAAGCGGTTGATTTGCGTCAAAAGGTATTCGCGCTCAAAAAGTTCGCGCGCGTCGCGCAAGGAATAGGTGGCAACACTGCCCGAAATCACGATTTGCCCGTCTCGGCTTTCGCCCACGCCCGTGTCATTGGGCAGCTCTTCAGGCTCGATATCGCCCGAGGACGGCCCCATGATCAGCACCCGCTCCATGAGGTTTTTTAACTGCCTTATATTTCCTGGCCATATCATGCTTTCCAAAGTGGTGGCGGCGTCCTCGCTCAAACGGCGCTTGGGCAGGCCAAGCTTTGCGTGAAACTCGACCAAGAAATGTTCAGCCAAAACCGAAATATCTTCGCGGCGCTCCTCAAGGCTGGGCACGGCAATGGGCACCACGTTTAGGCGGTGAAACAACTCTTCACGAAATGCTCCGCGCTCAATCTCATGCCGCAAATCTTTCGCCGTGGCTGAGATCACGCGAATATCGACCTTCTGCGGGGCGGTTCCATCCACACGGGTGAAGCTTTGGTCCACCAAAACACGCAACAGCCGCGCTTGCACGGCCAATGGTAAATCTGCGACTTCATCAAAAAATAAAATGCCGTTATGGGCCGATTCCAATAGGCCCATTTGGTGCAGCCTGCCGTTCACCTCAACGCCAAAAAGCTTTGCATCCGCCGTCTCAGCATCCAAAGAGGCACAGTTGACCACGACCAGCGGCGTATTGGATCTATTGGAATTGACGTGAATATAGCGCGCGGCAGTTTCCTTGCCGACGCCAGATGGGCCTGTCAACAACACCCGCCCATTTGATTTTGTGACCTTGTCAAGATTGCTCTTCAAGGTCTTGAAAACCGCACTTTGCCCGATAAGCTCCAAGGGTTGCTGGTATTGGCTGCGCAGAGCGGTATTTTCACTGCGCAAATTGGCCACCTCCATGGCCCGACGAATGACCACGATCAATTGATCGATGTTAAAGGGTTTTTCGATGAAATCGAACGCGCCTTGCTTGATGGCCGCAACAGCAATCTCGATGTTTCCATGACCGGAGATAATCACCACTGGGATATCCGGGTAATTGGATTTCACCGATTTCAAGATATCAATCCCATCCATGGCGCTGTCTTGCAGCCAGATGTCGAGGATCAGCATGGCCGGGCGTTCGTCGGCGATCGAACGCATTGCCGCATCCGAGGTGCCTGCGAGCCGCGTTGTGTAGCCTTCATCAATCAATATTTCAGAGATCAACTCGCGGATATCGCGCTCGTCATCAATAATTAAGATATCTGTCATGCTGGTATTCCTAGATTAATCTTCCGTGCAGCGCCATCGGCAAGACGCGGCAGTTTAACGATGGCTTTGGCCCCCGGCCGTGCGCCCTCTTCAAAGGCTTCCGCATCCGTAAGCGTAAAGGTGCCGCCATGTTCTTCAATGGTTTTGACCACAATCGACAGGCCAAGGCCCGTCCCAGACACCCGATTGGTCACATAGGGCTCGAGCAGGCGCGCGCGATCTTCGGGCAGACCGGCGCCATTGTCCGATATCTCCACCACCACTGATCGATCTGTTTGCGCCGCTGTAATGCGAATTTCGCCCTGATGATCGGGCTGCTGCGCTTTGCGATCGTCGATAGATTCGCCGGCATTTTTCAGCAAATTGGTCACAGCACGGCCGATCATTGACGCATCGGCATCAATCCAAATCGCCTCTTCGGGCAAATCCAATTCGAATTTGACATCTGGCTGCCCACTTTCTTGCAACAAAACCGTGCCCCTCAGAAAATCGCCAAGATCTGTCGGGCGGCAATCGGGTTCTGGCATGCGCGCGAATTGAGAAAATTCGTCCACAATACGGCTCAGCTCATTGGTTTGGCGCACGATGACATCGGTCATACGCTCCAGCTGCTCTGACTCTTTGCCAACCTGGGGGGAGAACTTGCGTTTTATCCGTTCCGCCGACAATCGAATAGGCGTCAATGGGTTCTTAATTTCATGGGCAATCCGCCGGGCAACATCACCCCAGGCCGCCATGCGCTGAGCGCTGACCAGATCCGTGACATCTTCCAGAGCGATCACATAGCCCTCCGCATCTGACATTTCATCGGAGCGGCGCGCAATGCGCACCAAAAGGCTCTCCAATTTCCCGCGGCGCACCACCCGCACTTCGCGTTGCGCCACATCGGCCAGGCCTGAACAAAAATCTGTGAACATGCTGGCCAGCTCCGGCACCGCCTCTGAAAGCGGTCGCGGCTCGGCCGTGTCTGGCAAATCCAAAACCCTTTGGGCAGATTTGTTCAAAAACATAATATTGCCCGTTTGATCGAGGCCAATCACGCCGGAGGTGACAGAGGCCAGAACAGAATCAAACAATCTTCGCCGCCGCTCCGCTTGATCGGCACTTTCAATCAAAGTGTCACGCTGGCCTTTTAGACGGTGGGTCATTTGATTGAAATAACGCGCCAGCATGGCGATCTCATCATCGCCTTTGATATTTTCAATCTGCGCGTCCAAGTCCCCTGCACCAACCTTTTGCGCCGCTGCCGCCATGCGCCCCACGGGGCTGGCCAATCTTTCGGCAAACCACAGCCCAAGCCAGGTTGCCGTCAAAATCAAAATCACCGCAAAGGCCAGGTAGAGGAGCCCAAAATCAAACAAGAGCCGCCCGCGTTCCGATTCAAGCTGATTATAATAGCGCGCGGTTTCTGTGGTTTCCTCGAGCAAAGCCAAAAGCGACCCCTCAACACTGCGGGTGAGATAGAGGTAATGGTTGGTATAAGTTTGCAATCGGATCAGCGCGCGCATCTCATTGCTGGGCCAATCGGTTATAATCACCGGCTCAAGCCCATCTGCGGCGATGATTTGCGCTTCGGTTGGTTGCTCGTAATCAAACAAATAGGAGGACGGTCCGCGCAGTCGCAACTCGCCAAGATTGTTGATGATATAAATCTCTTTAAAGCCGCGTTCAAATTGGGTCTGAAGCCGGGTGAGCGCAGGGCTGAGCTGGCTGTCCATATCTATGCTGCGAGAGAAAAATTCATTTTGGTTCATCTCATTCAGGCGTTGCGCAAAGAGTTGGGCATCTGAAATAACCCCATTGCGTGTCTGCGCCTCATAGGCTTGCGCGGCACTCAAAGAGGCTCCGACCGCATTGCGCACCCTTTCAGAAAACCAACCCTCCAGCGCCTGATTGACCGAAAGCACCGCAAATATTGCGACCAAAATCGTTGGGAATAGAGCAATCACCCCAAAGGCCGTCGTGAGGCGAAAATGCAGCCGTGAGCCCGCCGATTGTGCCCGGCGGGCCGCGGCCAGTTGGACAATGCGGCGAATGAGCAGGGTTGTGATGAATAGAATATAGACAAAATCCGCGGTCAAAATAAACCGCAGCGAGGCCCGTCCACCTTTGATCGGCTGCATGGCATAGAATGTCAGGAATACCAGCAAAGGACCCGTAACCACCAAGACAAATGTCAAGTTCGAGTTGACTTGCGGGTTCGCACGCAGATCCGCCATTTTGTCTAATAAAGAACTGACAAGACCTTGGCGCATTCCTGCTGACCCTTTTGATGACCACCGGCGGTGCGCATTCCAGTAAAGTGCCAAAATGCCACGCTTGTTGCGCTTTTACATCATTTTGCGTCGGCGTGTCACGACAATTTCAAGGTCACTGATCTTTTTGCGCAGAGTATTGCGATTGATGCCGAGCAAATCAGCGCATTTGGCTTGATTGCCAGAGGTTGCCGCCAGTGAAATCTCGATCAAAGGCACTTCAATTTCGCGCAAAATTCTCTGATACACACCATCAGGCGGCAGGTTCGCGCCGTGAAGGTCAAAATACCGCTGCACATGCAGCCCAACAGACTCGGCCAGGCTTTCAGAGGGTAACAATGCGCTCATAGAGTTGCTTGGCCCGGCTTTTTTCAAAATCTCTTTTACTGCGTGGCCATCAAGCGACGTATTTGGCGACTCCATCATCAGTTGACCAATGACATTTTGCAATTGCCGCACATTGCCAGGCCAGTTGTAATCGCGTAGCGCCGCCGCGCCGGCCGGGCTGAGCTCAAACTTCGCATCCGCTTGTAACGTCGCAATGAAATGCTCAGCCAAGACTGAAATATCCTCAACCCGCTCACGCAGGGCCGGAACGGTCAACTGAAGGCTCGACAAGCGAAAAAACAAATCATTCCTGAAATTTCCATTTTGGACATCTGCCAAAATATTGGGCGCGGCCGTTGAGACCAAACGCAGGTTTTGATCCCCCGGCTCCCCTAAAATATGCAGCAACCGCAATTGCGCCGCTGGGCTAAGGTCGCTGACCCCATCTAAGATCAGCGTGCCAGATCCGCAGCGCATGAGCGCATCGCGAATGGTCGATTGGCTTTCCATCATCTCAGGATGCAAAACCACCATGGGCTGATCGGCGCGTTTTGAAAACTTGTGCAGACTCGAAGCAATCAAGGATTTTCCCGTTCCGGCCTCACCCAAAACCAGCACAGGCGCCGGCGCATTCATTGCGCGGGCAATGAGCCGATACAGCGTTTGCATCGCCGCCGATTGCCCAACCAGTGGAATTTCCGCATCCTGCGCCTCGGTCGCATCATGGGTCACTTGCGGCGGATGACGGCGCTCCAATGCTTTGGCTGCACGGTGCATTAATTCGGGCAAGTCAAAGGGTTTGGGCAAGTAGTCAAAGGCTTTGGCCTCATTGGCGCGTATCGCCGTTACGATTGTGTTTTGCGCAGAGATGATAATAACCGGAAGATTGGGGCGCATCTTTGTGATTTTCGGCAGGTTTTCCAGACCATTGCCATCCGGCATGACCACATCCGACACCACCAAATCCCCTTTGCCATCCTCAACCCAGCGCATCAAAGTAACCAGCGATGACGTCGCGTGGACTTTGCATCCCGCCCGGGTGAAGGCCTGAGTTAAGACCGTTCGAATCGTTCGGTCGTCATCTGCGATTAGAACCGTTCCATCCATAGCGTTAACTCCTACTCTCGTTTTGTACCGACAAAGACACTCTGAAATTCGTATGGCCTGGCTGTGAGGCAACGCTGATCCAAGCACGATTCTGGGCGATTATTTTAGACACCAGCGCCAACCCAAGCCCCTTGCCATTGTTTTTTGTGGTAACAAATGGCTCAAAAACATGATTGGCGAGCGCTTTTGGCAGGCCCGGCCCGTCGTCTATGATCTCCACATGCAACGGCAGGCGCCGTCCCGTCCCATCGGGTAAAGGCAGGCGCAAGCTCGGGTCATAGAAGGTGCGCATGGTCACTTGTCCCTCCGAGCCCATAGCCTCACAGGCGTTTTTGATCAGATTGAGAAAGACCTGAACCATTTGATCCGCATCGGCCCAGACCTCCGGTAGGGACGGGTCATAGTTTTTTTGGATTTTGATCTTTCCTGCAAAACCAAACACGGCCGAGCGCGCGGCACGATCGAGCACATCATGAATATTCACATGCGCACAATTGGGCGGCGTGACATCGCCAAATTGTTCCACCTGATCCAAAAGGCTCACGATACGTTTGCTTTCCTGAACAATAAGATCTGTCATTTCCAGATCCTCAGCAGGCAAAGACAGCGATAGAAATTGCGCCGCGCCGGTGATTCCTGCCAGAGGATTCTTGATCTCATGGGCCAGCATTTCAGCCATGCCGATGGCCGAATGCGCAGCAGAAAGCGGGGCGCTTTCTGAAAACCTATTGCCGAGCGTTTCATGGGCGATAAGCAAAATCATGATCTGCCCCTCCGCCCCTGCCATCGGACACAGGTGGACCGAACAGGTTTGCGGCGCGGTTGTACGACCGTGGGTTGTGATTTGCGAAATCACCATCGGCCGTGAGGTCGCGCGCGCCCGATCCAGGCCCGCCGGCAAAAGCTCCTCCCCCCTGAGATAGTTCCAAACCGGTTGACCCAAAATGACCTTTGCGGAAACTCCAAGAAATTGTTCCGCGGCCAAGTTCAATTCTTGCACAGTGTCATCTCCCGTCACCAGCAAGGCGGGGATCGGAAGTTGTGACCAAAGTTCCTGATAGAGGCTCACGCCGCCACACCAGCACAGGGCGCCTCGACAGCGCGCCAGATCAACTCGTGAATTTCGGCAAGATCAAACGATCTGAGCACCGATTGGCGCAGCTCCGGTGCCACATCCAAACCATCTAAATACCAGCCCAAATGCTTACGCGCGTTTTTGAGCCCAAGTGTTCCTCCATAGAAATCAACAATCTCTTGATGATGGCGCAAAATCAATTCAGCAAGGTCAGCGTCCTTGGGGATCTTTGGCGCCAGGGTGCAATAGAGCGCGGAGGAAATTTCTGCCAGCCTCCAGGGCGCGCCCTGTGCCCCGCGCCCCACCATGACCCCATCAGCGCCAGAGTCCTGCAAAGCTTGGCGCGCAGAGGTCACATCCACAATATCGCCATTGGCAATCACAGGAATAGACACCGCGCGCTTCACCCGCCCTATAGCCCGCCAATCGGCGGCCCCTTTATAAAATTGGCAGCGTGTGCGCCCGTGGACGGTGATCATCTTCACACCCGCGGCCTCAGCCCGTTTGGCAATCTCTGGGGCATTGAGGCTGTTGTCATCCCAACCGAGGCGCATCTTCAAGGTCACATCCAGCGATGTCGCCTGCACAACCGCCTCGACCAACTCCAGGGCAAAATCGGGCGTGCGCATCAGAGCCGAACCAGATTGACCACTGGTGACTTTTTTTGCAGGACAGCCCATATTAATGTCGATTATTTTAGCACCATTGGCCTCAATCATCCGGGCCGCTTCGGCCATCCAATAGGCATCGCAGCCAGCGATTTGCACTGAGGTGCTTTCGATCCCGAACCCCAGCTCAGCCCTTTCGCGCACGCCGGGCTTTTTTTGCACCATCTCATGGCTCGCCACCATTTCAGACACAACAAGACCGGCCCCAAAGGACTGAACCAAATTGCGAAAAGGCACATCGGTGATCCCGGCCAGAGGGGCCAGCAGCACCGGAGGAAAGACAGGTTGATTTCCCAAAACGAAGGTCACGATTTCATCTCCAAACGCTCAACAAACTCACACGATCTGACCCGCAGGCGACAAGCCCTTCGTTGCATTATATGCGCATTTTTATTCAGTTGCACAAAAATTATGCAAAACTCCAGCCAAAACCAAGGATTGCATGCAGAAAATCAAAAGATATAACCACAGCCTATGACAGATAGACCCAAAACCATCGCCATTGTCCTGGCGGCAGGGCGCGGCACCCGTGCCGGCGGCACCCAGCCGAAGCAATGGCGCAGACTCTTGGGCAAGCCGCTTTTGGCTTGGTCGATTGATGCCTTTGTGTCCCATGCCGACATCGACGCGGTTGTGCTGGTGCATCACCCCGAGGATCAAGAGCTGCTCGCACAAATTCCGGCGGCGGTGCGCTTGGTGCCGGGCGGCGCAAACCGCGATGATTCTGTGCGCTGCGCGCTTGAGGCTGTCAAAGATCAGGCCCCAGACTATGTCTTAATTCACGATGCGGCCCGTCCCTGCCTCACCCAATCTCTGATCTCCAGATGTCTGGAAGCCATGCGTGCTCACGGCGCGGCCGCACCCGCTGTGGCGGTGCAAGACACGCTGTGGCGCGGCGGGGCTACGGTGGAGACGACTGTAGATCGCAGCGCTCTGTGGCGGGCCCAAACGCCTCAATGCTTTTCCTATCCGATGATTTGCAAGGCCCATGCGACCGCGACACAGATGGCGACAGATGATGTGCAAGTTGTTCGTGCCGCGGGACATCCGGTTGCCATTGTCCCCGGAGATGCCGATAATCTAAAAGTAACAGTGCCCGGTGACTTTGCACGGGCGGAACGAATTTTGCGAGGCCGGATGAAACTACGCTTGGGCAACGGGTTTGATGTTCATAAATTTGGACCGGGCACAGAGGTCACCCTCTGCGGTGTCACCCTGCCCCATAAGTTTGCTCTGCTTGGCCATTCCGATGCAGATGTCGGCATGCATGCGGTGACAGATGCCATTTATGGCGCCTTGGCGCAGGGCGATATCGGTCAACATTTTCCACCCTCCGATCCCCAATGGAAGGGCGCGGCCTCGGATATTTTCCTAAAACACGCCGTGCAACTGGCCAATGACCTCGGCTTTCACATTGAAAACGTGGATTGCACCTTGATTTGCGAATTTCCCAAAATAGGCCCGCACGCACAGGCGATGCAGACGCGGATGGCGCAGATCATGGGGCTTGAGTGCGATCAAGTCTCCATCAAGGCCACCACCTCAGAAACCCTTGGGTTTACCGGGCGCGAAGAGGGCATTGCGGCCATTGCCACCGCGGCTTTGGTGAGCCAATGAGCCATCTCATCGCCACCTTCTTTTACATCGGACATTTGCGCCCGGCGCCGGGAAGCTGGGGCAGCTTGGCCGCTTTGATGAGCGGCGCGGCTGTGATCTATGGCGCGGGGCTCATTGGGCTTTGTGCCGGAATTTTCCTCGCGTGCCTCTTGGGTTATTGGGCCACAGCGCGCGAAACCGCAGGGAAAAGCGATCATGATCCTTCGGAAATTGTCATTGACGAGGTGGCCGGTCAATGGATTGCCTTGCTGCCGCTGGCGATATGGCCCCTGCCCTTTGACAGCGCCGCTTTTTACTATCTGTTCGGTTTTGTGGCCTTCCGCCTGTTTGATATCACAAAACCAGGGCTGGTCGGATGGGCCGATCGTCTTGTGGGCCCCTTGGGCGTGATGCTCGATGATGTGATTGCCGGGATGATGGCCGCCGCGGCAATGACCCTTGTCTTGGTGGTCTTGTGAGCGCGGTCGCCGAAGAAATTTTGCGCAAGGCGCAGGCTTATGGGCTGAAAATCACCTGCGCCGAAAGCTGCACCGGCGGGATGATTAGCGCCGCTTTGACGGATATTGCGGGCAGTTCAGCGATATTTGAACAGGGCTTTGTCACCTATTCAAATGCGGCAAAGCAGAAGATGCTTGGGGTGCGCCCCGAGACCCTTGCCGATTACGGCGCCGTCTCAGAGCCCGTGACGCGGGAAATGGCAGAAGGCGCATTGCGCCAGGCGCAGGCCGATATTGCAATCTCAGTCAGCGGCATCGCGGGGCCGGGCGGCTCTGAATTTAAGCCCGAGGGCCGCGTATGTTTTGCCCTGGCCAGCGCTCAGGGCACCCAAAGCGAAACTCAGGAATTTGGCGCGCGGGGCCGCGCCGAGGTGCGGCAGGCGGCTTTAAATCATGCCTTAAACTTAATCCTTTTGCATCTCAACTTAGCACATTGATTAAACCCGGCGCCTAATTTTCGCCCAAAATTTACGCAAATCTTGAATATGCCCTGAAAAACATCAGCGCGCCGGGCGCAGCGCTTTTCATCACCTGCGCTTTTGGTTGAGAAGGCCGGCGATAGTTTTAGGAGATAACTATGAACGCTGCCGATACAGCTTGGATAATCGTTGCCACGGCTTTGGTGCTCTTTATGACCCTCCCGGGGTTGGCTCTGTTTTACGGAGGTTTGGTGCGCGCACGGAATGTCCTGAGCGTATTTATGCAGTGCTTCGGCATTGCTTGCCTGATGAGTGTGCTCTGGTTGGCCTTTGGCTATTCCATCGCCTTTGGCTCTGGCACCGCCGGCTATTGGGGCGGTTTAAGCCATATGTTCCTGAACGGTGTCGACGCCAGCACGCTGCGCGACGGCACCACCCTGCCAGAAGTTCTGTTCTTTGCCTTTCAAATGACCTTCGCGATCATCACCCCTGCCCTGATCGTCGGCGCCTATGTGGAGCGGATCGGGTTTGGGTTTGTGATGACATTTTCCGGCCTTTGGATGCTCTTGTGCTATGCGCCAGTGGTCCATTGGGTTTGGGGCGGCGGCTTCTTGGCCGATGGTGGGCTTTTTGGCGACACCGGATTGAAGGATTTCGCAGGCGGTGTTGTGGTGCATGAAACCGCCGGTCTGGCAGCTTTGGTCATTGCAGTGATGCTTGGCGCCAGGCGCAATACCACCACCCCGCCGCACAATCCCGGTTTTGTTATGCTCGGCGCGGCCATGCTTTGGGTGGGTTGGTTCGGCTTCAACGGTGGATCGCAATTGGCGGCCGACGGCGGTGCCGCGATGGCCTTGACGGTGACGCATATTTCTGCGGCAGCGGCCTCGCTCACATGGGCGCTTTGGGAGCGGTTCAAATATGGCAAAGCCTCGCTCGTGGGTATGGTGACCGGCACCATCGCAGGATTGGCGTCGATTACACCAGCATCTGGCTTTGTTGACCCGATTGAAGCGCTCCTCATCGGCTCAGTTGCAGGAATCCTGTGCCAAGAGGCGGTAAATCTGGTGCGCAACAGCCTGAAAATCGACGATACATTGGACGTCTTCGCCGTTCATGGTGTGGGCGGGATCTTCGGAACCATCATGATCGCTGTGTTTGGCGCCGGCGCTTGGGCTGCGCAATTCGGCAGCCTTGTGATTGTCGGCATCTTCACGATTGTCATCACCGGTGTTCTGGTCAAACTGGTGTCGCTCGTCACTCCGCTGCGCGTCAGTGAAGAGGATGAATACACGGGGCTGGATCTGGCAGCCCATGGCGAACGGGCCTATGATCACACTTCGTAATCCCTAAGGTAAATATTCGAAAAAGGCTCCCATTCGGGGGCCTTTTTTATGGATGGGCGTCCCCATAGAGCGCCTGCGCTCGCGTCTCAAACGCCCGCACAATCCGAAGCATCGCCTCATTAAAGACCAACCCAATGACACCTTGCAAAATGGCATTCTTGAACTCAAAATCGACGAAAAATGTGACGGCGCAGCCTTCGGGCACATCTTCAAACTTCCAGGTCGACTTCATATATTTGAATGGCCCGTCGAGATATTGGGTGTCGATGAATTTGTCATCGGGATGTAAGATCACCTGACTGCCAAAACGCTCACGAAACACTTTGAAAGAGATCACCAGATCCGCCGCCATGATCTGCCGCGCCCCCTCATCGGTCACCGATTTCACACGCGCGGCGGCGCACCAAGGCAAAAATTCCGGGTATGAGGCCACATCTGCAACCAAATCATACATGCCCTGCGCCGAATATGGCAAAATTTTTGTTTCATTATGCGTAGGCATTGTGTTTCCCGCTGACTTTGATCGCAAGATGTCCTAGAAAGCGGGGGAAGATTCAAGAGGGTACTATGTCGCAAAAACCTTATGTCATCGACAATATGATTTCTGCCAAGTCTATCGCGGCCAGAATAGAGCAATTGGCCCAAGAGATTGAGCAAGAATTTGCAGATACCGATAAGCTCGTGGTGGTTGGGCTTTTGCGCGGCTCATTTGTGTTCATTGCGGATTTGGTGCGCGAGATCAACCTGCCCATTGAGGTCGATTTTCTCGAGGTCAGCAGCTATGGCGACGCGATGGAAAGCTCGCGCGAGGTGCGCATTTTGAAGGATCTGCGCGGCACCATCGAGAATCGTGATGTGCTGATCGTCGAGGACATTGTCGACACGGGTTATACGATGAAGAATGTCACCGAGCATATTTTGCGCCGTCAACCCAAACGCATGCGCACCATCGCCTTGCTGGACAAGCCCTCACGGCGCGAGGTGGACATTAAAACTGACTTTTTAGGCTTTGAAATTCCGGATGAATTTGTGGTAGGATATGGTATTGATTTTGCCCAACGCAACCGCAACCTGCCCTTTATTGGAAAAGTCCGTTTTACATGAACCCAAGATTTTTTTTGAAGATGGGGCAGATTGCGCGCCGTCCACCCTCGAAAAAAATGGTTTTGATTTGGATTGTCGCCGCCACGATTGCCTTGTTGTTATTTGCGATTGAGCGATGGGTTGGCTGGCCAGACTGGCTGACGGTAAATTCGCATCGCAGCGGCCTAGGGTTTTAGCGCGATCTGGCGCTGCTACCCTTGGGCCGCCTGCCGTGCCTTTTGCATTTTCGCAAAATCATCACCGGCGTGATAGGAGCTGCGGGTCAAGGGGGTGGCTGAAACCATCAAGAACCCCTTGCCCTTAGCCGCTTTTTCATAGCTGGCAAATTCTTCCGGCGTGACAAAGCGATCAACCCGATGATGTTTGAGCGTCGGTTGGAGATATTGACCGATGGTGATGAAATCGACATTGGCCGCGCGCATGTCATCCATCACCTGATGCACCGCTTGGCGGTCCTCTCCCAAACCGACCATGATTCCAGATTTGGTAAACATTGTCGGATCGAGCTCCTTGACCCTTTGCAGCAAACGCAGTGAATGAAAATACCGTGCGCCGGGGCGCACTTCAGGATAGAGCCCCGGTACCGTCTCCAGATTGTGGTTAAACACATCTGGTTTGGCGCGCACAACCTCTTCCAAGGCCTCAGGGGCACAGCGGATAAAGTCTGGAGTCAAAATCTCAATGGTTGTGCCGGGCGATTGCTTGCGAATGGCACGAATGGTCTGGGCGAAATGCGCCGCACCGCCATCTTCGATGTCATCGCGATCCACCGAGGTCACCACAACGTGATTGAGCCCCAATTTCTTGACGGCATCGGCCACCCGACCCGGCTCGAACACATCCAAATCCTCTGGCGGTTTTCCGGTTGCAATATTGCAAAAGGTACAGGCCCTTGTGCAAACCTCGCCCATGATCATCATGGTCGCATGGCCTTGATTCCAGCATTCCCCCACATTGGGGCAGCCTGCCTCTTCACAGACGGTCACGAGCTTATGCTCACGCATGATTTTGCGGGTCTCTTGATAGCCTTGTCCCACTGGGGCTTTTACACGAATCCAAGCCGGTTTTTTCGGCTGCGGATTGTCCGGCCGTTTGGCTTTTTCAGGATGGCGTTGCTCGGGAATTTTCAAATCGCGCATGTCAAAGGTCCTCAGTTGCTTCAAACTATCACAACCGGCGTAAACAGCCACCCCAAAGCTTACGAATATCTTTTATGCGCTGAGGTGTTAACCCACCAAGACCTCAGCGGCTTGCGTGTCTTCATAGTGGCGTGCCAACCTTTGCAGCGCAATGCGCAGGACGATTTTACCAGAGCGCGCCGACCAGCCCATAGTCTGCTCCACCGCCTCAAGCCCCTCAAGCCGGCAACAACAGCGCAGCGCGACATCGCCAAGACCTGGGCCCAAATCCGCCAAAGCCGAACGTGCGCGAAACAGTGCCGAGGCCGCGGGCGCTTGCGACTGCCGGCGCAGGCCCGAGCGGATGGCACTGAGCCAATCAATCGGCGCGTTGCTTTCAAGCAGAGCCAATTCGTAATCTTCGCGCAGCCGCTCCGCCTGTTTGACGAGCGTGCGAGAAATATAGGGCTGGCCATCTTTGTTGCGTCGGCGCGCCAAAGCGTGCACCGGGCTAATCGCCTGGCCGTAGCGCAACCGTCCGCGGCCAACCGGGTCTGACGGCCCGCCGTCCCGCCCTTCCAGACCATTGGACTCGGCCTCCTCCAATCTTGCCAGCAGTTTTAAACCGACATCTGTCAGGTGAAAGCACATGATCCGCGCTTGAGGATCGTCACATTTGAGCCAATCTTGCATGGTCATCGCCATGACCTGCGCCCGATCAAGCGTGCCCAGTTTCTCAACCTGTCCCTGAACCGCCTCACGCACAATAACCGCCAATTCAAGCCCCTGCGCTAAGGCCAAGACGGTATTTTGTCGGGCCAAATACCGCAAGGCGGTGATGCTTGGCGCGTCCAGAGAGGCCGGGTAGCACAGGGGGTTGGGGTCGGAGTTGTGATAGCTCATAGGTTTATCCTCCAAGCGCCGGGGCGCTGATTCTAAGCAGTATTTGCTCAATTCTTGGACCGCGCGATCGATAAGAGGATCGTCACGCAATGTCTCAATCTTGCGGACAGAGCGCGACACCGTTGACGGGTGAACACCAGAATACCGGGCCAAACTGCGAATTGAATGTCCGTGCTCGGTATGGGCCAGATACAGCTTGACCGCATGGGGCATCCAAACCGGCATTTTCGAATGTGGCACGCCGCCTCGACTGTTGGAAAACTCAAATTGTGAGATACGCACTCCAGACACCAATCTTTTCACAGGTTGCATTAGTATTATGGTAATAATGATTACGCGTTGGTTAATTCGCTCTGTGCCTTAAAGAATGAGGGATAAAATTAGCCGATCTATGAATTGACCGAACGCCAAACGCCGCCAGACGCAACACCCTCGGCACCTGTGCCAGCCTGTGGGTTGATTCTCATAATGGAGGTGCGTGATGCGGCACATTGAACTCAGATTGAACACACTCAAACGTCCCAAGCTCATGTTGGAGGCTGCGCGCAATGGGCTTGCCGGCTATGACCCCGGTCGTCACCTGCCCGCACTTTTAGGCGGGTCGCTCCACAGGAGCAAAACCGGCCAACTCGATTGTTTGCTGGATATTGAAGAGATGTATAACCGATTGCGCAAAGAAAAGCGCGCTGAGTATTCCCCAGCGCGCCACATCCGTTATCTGATAGCCATATTGGCTGAATACAGCAGCCTTAAAAAGATCTAAGGACCAAAGGCCCAAGACCTAAACAAAAGCGTCGGGCATCGCAGCTTTTCGATCGGCCACAAATTTCTCAAGCGCCGCCAGAATCTGAGGGTCGAGCGGCGGTTGCCGATAGCTGGCCAATTGATGGGCCACGCGTTCTGCGGCTAGGGTATAGGTGTCGCGCGCGCCCTCCTCATACCAGGTCTCAAAGGGCTTATAGTCAAATAGGTTTGACCGCCAAAACGCAGATTTGAAGTTCTGTTGCGTATGATCACATCCCAGGTAATGGCCGCTTGGTCCAACCTGGCGGATGGCCCCCATCGCCTGGCCATTTTCATCCGCGGCGACCCCAAGCGCCATTTTCTGCAAAGTGCCGAGGTGGTCTGCATCCATTACGAATTTCTCAAAGGAGGCCACCAGCCCACCTTCGAGCCAGCCGCAAGAATGCAACATGAAATTCACCCCGCCCAAAAGCGCGGCGTTGAGCGTATTGGCGGTTTCATAAGCGGCCTGCGCATCGGGCAATTTCGAGCCACACAGCCCCCCCCCAGAGCGAAACGGCAAGTTCATCCGGCGGGCCAACTGTCCAGCTCCGTAAAGAATTTGACTTGCCTCTGGCGTGCCGAAGGTCGGGGCGCCGGAGTTCATGTCAATAGAGGTGACGAATGTGCCAAAGATCACCGGAGCTCCGGGCTTGATGATTTGACTATAGGCAATACCGGCCAAGACTTCCGCCAGAACCTGGGTCAAGGTTCCCACAACCGACACCGGCGCCATTGCCCCCCCCACGATGAAAGGCGACACAATGCTGGCTTGATTATTGGCAGCAAAAACCTCCAAGGCGCCCATCATGATGCTGTCAAATGTGAGCGGGCTGTTGATATTGATCAGCGAGGTCATCACGGTGTTGTTTTGCACAAATTCTTTGCCAAACAATATTTCGCACATATCCACAGAGTCCTGCGCGCGGCTTGGCTCCGTCACAGACCCCATAAACGGTTTGTCGCTATAGACCATATGCGCCAAAAGCATGTCCAAATGACGCTTGTTGACCGGCACATCCGTGGGCTCGCAGACGGTCCCGCCAGAATGGTGCAGATATTTCGACATATAGCCCAATTTCACAAACTTCTGAAAATCGTCCAAAGTCGCATAACGCCGCCCACCCTCGCGATCACGAACGAAGGGCGGGCCATAGACCGGCGCAGTCACCAGGGTATTGCCGCCAATTTCGACGTTTCGCTCAGGATTGCGTGCGTGCTGCACGAATTTTGATGGCGCTGTTTTGCACAGCTGGCGCGCCAGACCGCGCGGGATCCTTACGCGCTCGCCCTCAATGGTCGCCCCAACAGAGCGCCAACGCTCTAAAGCCTCGGGGCTGTCTACAAAGTTGACGCCGATTTCTTCGAGCACTGTGTCGGCATTATACTCGATGATTTCAAGCGTCGCCTCATCCAAGAACTCATACAGAGGAATATTACGCTCAATGTAGCGTTCCGTTTCGACGCTCACCGCTGTGCGTTCGGCTCGGCGGGCGGCGCCGCCGCCGCTGCGTGATCTACGCGCTCCTGTTTCGGACATTTTGAAACCTCAAATTTACTGTTAGGATGCTTCTAGGCATTTCTTTGACCAGCCGACGTTAATTTCCGCCACTTCGGATGGGAAAACGACATAAGTCGTAAAATCTTCGCTTTCCTTGGGTTGAACCTTTTTAAAGGTCAGAATATCGGAGGCTATGGAACATATGCATCAAAGATTACTTATCATCGACTTTGGCAGTCAGGTTACGCAACTGATCGCGCGGCGTTTGCGCGAGCTCAATGTCTATTGTGAAATTCACCCGTTTCAGAATGTAACCCCGGCATTTTTGCAAGAGTTTGCGCCGAAGGCCGTGATCTTGTCAGGCGGGCCTGCCTCGGTGATGGACGAAGGCTCCCCGCGCCCCCCGATGGCTGTCTTTGAGATGAATGTTCCGATTTTGGGAATTTGCTATGGCCAACAGGTGATGATGCACTGTCTGGGCGGCAAAGTGGAACGCGGGCATGGAACGGCAGAATTTGGCCGCGCCTATGTGAGCCCCAAGGCCCCGCTCAGCTTGCTGGAAGGCTGGTTTGATGAGGGCGACGAGCAGGTCTGGATGAGCCATGGCGATCATGTCAGCGCCATTGCGCCGGGATTTGAGGTCTATGGCACCTCTCCCAACGCACCCTTCGCCGTGACCGCCGACCCGGCCCGGGAATTTTACGCCGTTCAGTTTCACCCAGAGGTACATCACACCCCCAAAGGGGCAAAACTCTATGAGAATTTCATTCGCCGTGCAGGTTTCACCGGCGATTGGACTATGGGAGCGTACCGCGAGCAGGCGCTGCAGGCTATTCGCGATCAAGTGGGTGATCAAAAGGTGATCTGCGGCCTTTCGGGCGGTGTTGACAGCTCTGTTGCTGCTGTTCTGATCCATGAGGCGATTGGTGATCAGCTGACATGCGTCTTTGTTGACCATGGCTTGCTGCGCCAAGGCGAGGCCGAAGAGGTCATCGGTATGTTCCGCGATCACTACAATATGCCCTTTATCCATGCCGATGAGAAGGAGCTTTTTCTCAGCGCGCTGGATGGTCAATCTGATCCGGAAACCAAGCGGAAAATCATCGGGAAGTTGTTTATCGATGTGTTTCAAAAACATGCGTCAGATATCGGGGGCGCCAAATTCCTAGCTCAGGGCACATTATACCCAGATGTTATTGAAAGCGTCAGCTTTTCGGGTGGACCCTCAGTCACCATTAAGTCACATCACAATGTCGGCGGCTTGCCGGAAAAAATGGGCTTGAGCTTGGTGGAGCCCTTGCGCGAGTTGTTCAAAGATGAAGTGCGCGCCTTGGGCCGCGAATTGGGCTTGCCCGCATCTTTCATTGGCCGCCACCCCTTCCCGGGCCCTGGTCTTGCAATCCGGTGCCCAGGGGAAATCACCCGCGAGAAATTGGAAATTTTGCGGCGCGCCGATGCAATCTACATGGATCAAATCCGCAAGCACGGTCTTTATGACGAGATCTGGCAAGCCTTTGTCGCCATCCTGCCCGTGCGCACCGTGGGCGTTATGGGCGACAGCAGAACCTATGATTTTGCCTGCGCCCTGCGGGCGGTGACATCCGTTGACGGTATGACCGCAGACTACTACCCGTTTTCCCATGAATTCCTCGGCGAAACAGCCACGCGCATCATCAACGAAGTGCAAGGCATCAACCGGGTGACCTACGACATCACCTCCAAACCTCCAGGGACGATTGAGTGGGAGTAGTTACTTGTATGTAAGTAGTTGATTTTATTTAATTAGTTACTTGCACATTACTTTCACGCTTAGAAATCAATCGTTGATTTCCTTAGTCTTTTTTCATACAGTTACACAAAATGTTGCACAAACGTGTGACTACTGAAACTCGTAGTAACTCAGAGACTAAGATTTGGCACTGAAGAAACAGCACTTTGCTGAAGGCGAAA
>JADHLF010000054.1 GCA_016780825.1 Planktomarina sp.
TTTTGGTTAAGCCACTTGGCGACAACGACATCATTGTAAGCTGCGAGAAACAGAAGGATGGGCCGCAGTTTGATACGATGCAGTTTTTGAAAGTCAGCGTTGATCCGTCACTTGCGTTGCAGCAGGTTACTAGATCGGTTCCCAAAGCTAAGCTGACCAGCAATCAAGCAATGGCAATGGATGCGTTTTACGAGGCGACAAAAGGCAATGTCGCCGCTGCTGGATTGGCTTTGGATGAGTGGCGTCCGTTCTTTAACGAACGACACACAGGCGACAATCAAGCTTCTAAAAACACTGCGTTCGCTCGTGCTAGAAAAGAGCTAGTAGACAAGGGTTTAATAAAATGTAGCGATGATATTTACCGCTTAGGCGACAAGGCGACATGAAGGCGACATCGCCAATGTCGTCAAATGGCATCATTCACATGAGGCGACACGACACGACACACCCCTATAGGGGTGTCGGGTGTCGTCTGTGATATGTTGGAGGTACAAGAACTAGCAGTTCTGAGTGCTTCTAGTTCCCCACTCGCAAAGCCTCGCCAATGTCGATTTGTTTTCCGTTAATTTGATAAAGCATTTTGTCTCCTTCAAAAGCAGCCTCACATTTGGCAGAGCCGATAATATGAACATCGCGCTCTAGTTTTCAGAGGAGGCCAACATCTCGCCGCCATAAGCATCCATCAGCTCCGCTCCAAATTCCTCGGCACCTTCGCTCCTGAGGGCTGAGATATGAGCAACTGCGTCATCACGTACCTTGCGGCTTGGGTAAACCGTCACGATGGCAAAGCGGTCCAGCTCAGCATCCATGAGCATTGAATGCTTCGCGCCCAAAGCCAGCAGGCCCGCAAACTCTTTCTAGGATCCCGCGGCGCCTTGGCCAGCGCGGCGGCCAAAAACAGCACCGGAGGTCAAACCCGAACCACCGGGATAGCCGGCATAGAAAACACCGCCCAGAATTTCGCCGCAGGCAAATAACCCTTTGATGTGATCGCCGCCGCCTGTCAGCACCCTGCCCTCCGCATCCACCTTTAAACCGCCATAGGTGAATGTGATGCCTCCCGTAACCGGATAAGCGTAGAAAGGGCCTTGATCGAGAGTTTGTGCCCAATTTGATTTTGGAGGGTTCAGGCCGACTGTCGCCTTTCCATCCAAAACTGTGGGATCAAAACCCGTCGTTTGATCTACAGCCGCGTTATAGCGCGCTAAGGTTTCACTTGCGGCCGCCTGATCCACACCGCTCATCTGCGCGATCAGATCCTCCAGCCGATCTGCTTTGACAAAATGCGCATCTTTGAAACGGTACTCATCGTAGAGCAGGTCATAGGTTTTGCTGTCAAAGACCTGCCACGCAAATTGGCCGGGCTGTTCTAGAATGGCCGCGCCATATTGCGCATAGGTGTAATTGCGAAAATTGGCGCCCTCATCCACAAAGCGCGCGCCATGGGCATTGAGCATGACCCCCAGGAAATAGGAAATCTTTCGATAGTTCTTGCGTTCACCCGGTGGCAACTCAAGATTGCCAAAATCGGCCATATGCAGATCCATCGGCGTCGCGTGGCAGCCAGAGTAAAGCCCGTAATCCGCCGCGCCAAGTTCCAGCGCCATGAGAAGACCATCACCCGTATTATGCGGGGTTCCGCGCACCTTCGCCGCTTCCCAATTCTCTCCCATATGCTTGACCCGCAGCGCGCCATTGGCCTCAAAGCCGCCACAGGCCAGGATAACAGCGTCCGCAAGCAGCCGCTCTTGCCCAATCTGCACACCGCAGACACGCCCCGCGTCAGTGACCAAACCAGTGACCGCACTGTTGTAACGGACCGTTCCCCCGAGCCGCTCAACTGCCGCCAATTCCATATCAAATAGGCCAACACCTTCATTTTCTGCCGCCAAGGTTAAACCGCCCCAAAAGACATGACGGCCATCTTTTTCAAAACTCTGCCGGTTGTAGATGGGTTCAAATTTCACACCATGCGAGGCCAGCCAGCGCAGCGTTGCCCCGGACTGATGGACCAGCGCCTCCTGCTCTTCGGACAAGGGCCGCCCATCATTGAACCCCAGCAGGTCATTAGCAAATTTTTCTGTCGTGTAGCTGCCAAAATCTGCCCTCTTCACCCGCGGATCCTCTGGGTTGCGCAGCAGCGGCAATAGATCGTCAGCGCCATCATAGGCAAACCGCATCGCCCCTGCTGTGTATTTTGTATTGCCACCCGATAAGGATTTATCAGCCTTTTCCAGAAGCGTAACACGAGCACCGCCTTCCAAAGCGGCGAGCGCTGCACAAAGGGCGGCATTTCCAGTTCCAACAACGATGACAGATTTTGACATTGGCTTTCCCATTTGACTGAAGTATTGTATCCAGGTGGATACAATTTAGGCCTCTTTAAAATGACCAAAACAGAATTGCAAGTTATGTCCCAAGGAGAAGCTGCCTATCATCGGCTTTACGAGGCCATACGCTCCGGCGATTTCCGCCCCGGCGACAGATTGCGCGAGATTGAGGTGGCCAAGAGGTTGGACCTGTCTCGCACGCCCGTGCGTGAAGCCCTGCGCAAGCTCGAAAGCGACGGGATTGTCGAACATCGCCCCCGGTTAGGAGCCGTGATCCGCACCCTGACCCCCTCCGAAGTTGTTGAACTTTACGAAATGCGGCTTGTTCTTGAGCGCACAGCGGCACAGATGGCTGCAAAACATGCCAATGATGCTGAGATTGACCTGCTCAATGACCTAAATGATCAAATTGCAGCGCTCGGCGATGACACGCAACAGGCTGCGGCCTTAAATCAAGATTTCCACCATCGCATTTATCTGGCCAGTCGCAACCGCTTTTTATTGGCCTCGGCCCGGGGGCTCAACAATGCGCTCATGCTGTTGGGGCCCACAACTTTGGATGATGAAGCGCGTATAAAAACCGTGAGCGCGCAACATGCTCGGATCATAGAGGCGATCCGAGCGGGCGATCAAACAGCAGCTGGCGATGCGGCCGAGGCCCATTTGCAAACCTCTTTGCGCCACAGGCTCAAGGGGCTGGACCGATGAGCGCGCATCTCTACGCCTATACGGTCGCGGGTCTCGGCGTCCTTGCGTTCAAATTTTTGCATCTGCCGCTGCCTTGGCTCTTAGGGCCAATCTTTTCTTGCTTGATTGCCGCCCTGCTCGGCGTGCCCATGCGTGGGTTCAAAGTGATCAATGAGGCGATGCGCAGTATTCTCGGCGTGGCCGTGGGCGCTACATTTTCCCTTTCGCTGCTGGTCTCCATGGGCGGCATGTGGCCAACGCTTTTGTTGATCCCGGTGATGACCACTTGCATTGGACTCGTTGGCGTTTTTTACTTCCAGCGTCTATGGGGGTTTGATTTTGCCACCAGCTATTATTCTGCAATGCCAGGCGGCCTACAGGACATGCTCGTTTTTGGCGAAGAGGCAGGCGGCAATCTGCGCACACTCGCGCTCGTTCACGCCACGCGGGTCTTGGTCATCGTCGTGACCCTGCCTTTTCTACTGACCTGGATTTGGAACGCGGATCTAACCAACCCCCCGGGCGCTCCGGCCGCCAGTATTGCGCTCTCACAGCTTGGGTGGATGATTTTCTGCGGGCTGGTTGGCTGGCAGCTGGCAAAACGTGCCGGCATGTTTGGAGCCTCAATCCTTGGGCCACTTTTGCTGGCTGCGCTCTTGTCCCTTACAGGCGTCCTACAACACCGCCCTCCGTCAGAAGCCATTTGGGCGGCACAATTTTTTATCGGAATGAGCGTCGGGTGCAAATACGCCGGCGTCACCATGGCCGAAATCAGACGGGATGTGACGGCCGGGCTTGGGTTTTGCGTGCTGCTATTGTTACTGGCTGTAATCTTCGCCGAAGTGATCCACCTGGCAGGGCTGGCGCCACCTTTGGAGACCGTTCTTGCCTTCGCGCCGGGCGGACAAGCGGAATTGACCGTGCTTGCGCTCATTGTAGGGGCAGATATGGCCTTTGTGGTGGCCCATCATGTCTTGCGAATATTTATCGTCATTCTGGGTGCGCCGCTCTTTGCGCGCCTGTTCCGCCCGAAAACTGGCGCCCGAAAGCCCTAAGCAAACCCTCTGACTATGCCATTTCTAAACAGAAATCAGGGCCGCGCCTGCCGGGGGCGCCTGTCACCGATAGGCTTCTGGATTGATCATATGACTAGGTGCGCCTGCGGCATAGGCATTAATTTGATCAAAAATATCCGAAAATTGCATGTCAAACTCATCCTCGGTCACAAAGCCAATATGGGGCGTGGCCAGAACATTCGGGTGTGTGAGAAGTATATTTTCGCGATCTGAAAGCGGCTCGTGATCGAACACATCTACAGCGGCATGAAGCTGACCCTTCGCAATCTCCGCCTCTAAGACACCGGGGGCCACAAGACCGGAGCGCGACGTGTTCACAAATAAAGCGCGTGGCGGCATCAATGCAAGGTCCTCGGCGGTGATCAAACCCCGGGTCGCGGAATTCAACCGAACATGCAGGCTGACGATATCGGATTGTCTAAAAAAGGCCTCACGGGAGACAGCCACGGCTTCACCCGCGGCAGCGGCCCGTGCGCGCCCTGCCTCTGATCCCCACCATTGCACATTGAGCCCCAGCGCTTTGGCGTAGCCCGCAACCGCGCCTGCAATGCGCCCATATCCATAAAGCCCCAATGTTCTGCCGCGCAGGGTCCTGCCGACCCCCGATTGCCACCGGCCCGCTTTGATTGAGGTCACCTGCTGCGGGATTTGCCGATAGCTGGCCAAAATCAACGCCAGAGTGTGCTCTGCGGCCGCATAGGATGGCGTATCTGAATGCATATTTGAGCAAAGCAGAACACCATGGGCCGTACAGGCCGGCACATCAACATGCGGGTAGACGCTGCGCTGTGAGATGAGTTTCAGATTTGGCAGGCCCGCCAATAGGTCAGCCCCAACCTTGGTGCGCTCACGAAAGAGCACCAAAGCCTCTGCCTCTTGCAATCGCGCGGCCAGTTTGACCGGGTCAGGCTCATGATCCGTCCAGACGGTAACCTCGTGATCGGCCAATTTGGCAAAGCACGGCAAGCTGCGCAGGGTATCGAACCAATCATCAAGAATATGAACCTTCATCGCCCTATCACCCTTCTGTAAACGCGGTTAACGACCGGCCCAAATTGACCTTGGAATAAACACCTCTCCCGCCGCAATTTTTCGAGCGGTGCGTGTGAGACCTGCCGATTTTATTTCGAAACCTGTCGCCGTATCGGCATAATCAACCGCCACTTCAATCTTGCCCGAGGCATGTTCCAAAATGACATTGGCCGGGGTCTCATTTGATTTGGCAGCCATGCCCTCTGCAATCGTCCCTGGGGTCAACACACAAGACGCTAGGCATTGCGCGCCCGTGACGGCCATGGAAGGATGCGTACTCCAGGGCATGAAATAGCGGGTCGCAATTGTGCCGCCGGCCTTGGCGAGGGCCAGCAGGCCAAATTTTGGCGTCACCGATTTTGTGACATCCCCCATCCCCATCAAAGCCCCTGCCTTTTGCCGTAGAGCTTCCATCTGATCAAAAAATGCGCGATTTTCATCCAGCTCAGCGGCCGTTTCATAGCCCGTCAGCCCAAAGCTCTCGGCCTTTGCAATCACCATGGGCATCGCAACATCCATGCAAGTCACAGCGATTCCGTCAATCTCATCAACCCGGTTACCTGTGGGCAAAAAGGCGCCCGTGCCCCCCCCGACCGTCTCCATGAATTGAACTGCAATGGGCGCCGAGGTTCCCGGCACGCCATCAATGCGCGCCCCGCCCTCATAGCTGACCTGTCGCCCAGGCGTTTGAATGACAGCGGCGACGCGCGCTTGCGTGTTCACTGCCAGAATATTCACCTGTGTCTCACCCTCTTGCGCCTCGACCAACCCCATCTCAATGGCGGCTGGACCCACGCCGGTCAAAATATTGCCGCAGGTGGGTTTGAAATCGACCAATTTATCTTCCACGCTCACTTGAGCGAAAAAGTAATCCACATCGGCCCAAGGATCCTGTGACTTGGACAACATCGCCACTTTGGTCGTGACCGCCGCGCCACCGCCAATCCCGTCAATGTTCAGCGGATGACCAGAGCCCACAATCGCGATTAACACCTCAGCCAGAGTCTCGAGATCCTCGGGAAGGTCAGCGCGGTTCAGATATGGCCCCCGAGAGGTTCCACCACGCATAAGAAGATAAGGGATCGCAGTTTGTGTCATGTGAATGGCCATGGAAGGTTAGAATAAGCTTGCAAAAGACCGGGTGGAAAATCGCGGTTCAATGCCCAAGCCATAGTGCAGATAAAAGCGATGCCCGCAAGCGCATAGATCGCTGCAAAAACGGTGCTCATATTGGCTCTGATCCGCATAAAGCTGAACAAAAAGAGGGCCAGGGCAATTATAAACCCAAATAACGATGTGGCCACCAGGAGCGCGGCAAACCACGCGAGGGTGGACCATAGGCTATAGCGCGCTTGCCCTGCTTCGGCGCTGCGCTCGCTGTCGGCAAAGATCGTATCGGTTTCAGGGGCCAAGATCATTCGGGCAATCATCACCGTGCATCCCACCAAACAAACGCTGGCCACAAACATCGGAAAGACCCGATCGCGGCTATAGTCCGGGATGGAACCGGCATCAAATAATGCATAGCCAATGAAAGCTGTGATGCAGAGTAGGAACACCATCGGCGCGCGTTTCGAGCCTGATTTGCTGTCCCCTTCGGCCAAGATATGTTTGGCCTGGCGCAGGCCCAAAACGACAGAGACCAATGTAATGGCCAAAAGCACCAGCACGATGGGCGAGAAAATATAATCAATCCCCTCAAAAAATCCTTTGCGGAAGCGGGATTGGGCGATTTGAATGGCTTGGTTTGCATAGGTTTCTGCTGGATTGGACAGAACAAAACCAATCAAAAAAGCAGGGCGCGACCAGTCAAAGCGGCGCATCAAAATTCCAAGAAAGCCAATGGCAAAAAGCGCCACAAGGTCCATCAGGTTTTGTCCAGATTGAAAGGCCGCGAAGCTAATGATCATGAACAAGAAAGGCGCCAATAAAACAAAGCGGATGGTTGTGAGCTTGGCGATCCCGCCTGAGGCTGCAATGCAAAGCACTGTGCCCACGACATTGGCCAGTGCAAGCAGCCAAACGATGGCATAGGTAATGTCGAGATTGTTTTTCAGCATGGCCGGTCCGACCTCAATCTGACCTGATCCCAGCAGGGCAATTGCGCCAATAAAGATTGCCATCGAGCCAGACCCAGGAATGCCGAACAGTAAGGTCGGCACAAGGCCACCCCCCTCTTTGGCATTGTTTGAGCTTTCAGGCCCGATCACGCCGCGCACATCACCTTTGCCGAAATTGGACTTGTCTTTGCTGGTTTGCACCGTGTGCCCATAGGCAATCCAATCCACAACCGAGCCGCCAAGACCCGGGATCACACCCACAATCACACCGATGATGGAACAGCGCACGGAAAGCCAAATATTGGCAAACCAATCTTTGATCCCTGCGATCCAACCGCCACCGATCTGCGCCTCCTGGCTGATGGCGCGGTCATTACGCAGCAGGGTGATAATTTCAGGAATTGCGAAAATGCCAAGGCCTACAATTACCAATTTCAGACCGTCGACAAGATAGGGAAAATCGTAAGAGGACATGCGCAAATCACCAGAAGAAGCCCCTTCTCCAATGGTGCCAATCAACATGCCCAGACCCGCCGCAACAATGCCCTTGATGGCCACACGCCCAGCCAAAATACCAACCATTGAAAGGCCAAAAATCGTAATCATCAACAGCTCTGGCGTGCGAAATTCCAAAACGATGGGCCGGGCGACCAAAATAAAGACCGTCAAAAAACTTGCGCCAACCAATCCGCCAAAAAGCGATGATGCAAAGGCCGCCGAGAGCGCCCGCGCCGCCTTGCCCTTTTGCGCCATCGGGAAGCCGTCCAAGACAGTGGCTTGTGACGCGGAAGAGCCTGGAATACCCATCAAAACAGAGGCGAAAGTATCAGAGGTTGGCACAACCGCCACCATACCAATCATCAAAGCAAGGCCTAAGATCGGATCCATGCCAAACATGAAGGGCAGCAAGAGCGACAGGCCCGCGATGCCGCCGAGACCGGGAAAGACGCCGATGCACAGCCCCATGAGCACACCAAGAACCAAATATCCCAGAACAACCGGCTGGAGGATAAGTGCCCAAGCCTCGCCGAAGGCGGGCAAGGCCTCCATGATAACTTCCAAGACAATATCCTCCCACTTTCCTTATAAAAACGCCCCACCTATCTTGAGTGGGGCGTTCTAGAAGAAAAGCTTAGTTTAGAGAAACACCGTATTTTTCTTGTAGCCAATTCACAATGAAGGCTTTGGCATCAGGGCTCACATTTGTGCCACTTGCTTTGGCAGCTTCGGCCGCGGCCCCGGTCATCTGCGGGTATTTGCCCAAACGCTTGCCCGAAATTTCTGCAAAATCAGCACGCGCTTTTACAGCTTCAAATGCCGCCGTATAGGTCACCATGGCATCCGCCGTTGCGCCTCTTGGCAAGAACACCATTTTTTGAGCCGGGAAGCCTGCAATGAAGAAGGCTTTCCAAGCATCCCATTTTTCGCCAGAGGTTTCACAACCATCGGTTGCTTCGCAAACTTCTTTGAAGGTTGGAATCTCCGGGAATGTGGGGTCGCGAACGATATCGCCCGCATCGCTCAAAGCACCCCAAGTCATCATTGGCACGGCTGTACCAGCCTCAACCAATGGCGTCACGCCGGACAAATAGGAAGAGGAGGTTTGATAATCGATATTCGCCTCGCCCCGTTCAAACATCAAACGCCCGTCACCGCGGCCTTTGATGCCCATGACGCTTTCAACGTTCAGACCCAGCATTTCCCAAGCCAATGTCGGGACCAAGTCAAGACGCGTGGCACCTTGGTTGCCATAGATGAAGTCTGTGTCTTTCAGACCAGAGGCATCCAAGCCGTCCATTTTGGCCGCAAGCTCAGGTGGAAGATAAGCCACGCCGCCTGTGCCAGAGGCCAAAACCACATTCCAATCGGCATAGTCGAATTTCACCCGCGGGTCGCCCAGCAAGAATGGAAATTGTGTTGAACCGGAGGAGCCGAAAATGAGCGTGCCGTCATCATATTCTTGCTCATGGAAATAGTTGGCACCTTTGGTTGAGCCCGCACCTGGCATGAATTTTACGACAACAGTCGGCTGGCCTGGCAAAGCTTCCGACAGCAAAGGCGCATAAAAATTTGCCCATTTGGCAGAGCCACCGGTTTCCGAAAACGGAATGATCCACTCAACAGTCTTGCCTGTCAGGTCAATCCCATGGCCGCCTGCATTGGCTTGAAGGCCAAAGGTGGCCGTCGCTGCAGCCACAAGGCCCATAGCCATGCGGCGTGTTGTTTTAAGTGTAGACATTAAATCCTCCCAGATTTTTTTAACGCGTCAGAAGCCGCGTAATTGGAATCATATTGAGGCATAAACCCCAGGTTGATGCTTGCTGTGTAATCTGCGAAGCTTTCATGAAACTTTCACGGATCGGAAAAACAGCAATGCGAATTACGCTTGTTGAAGACAATATCAGCCTGTCAAAAGGCATAACCTATCGTTTGGAAGATGCAGGCCATTCTGTGGATGCGATTGCCAATGGCGATGAGGCGCAAGACTATCTTGTTGCAGATGGAGCTGATCTTGTGATCCTCGACATCAACCTGCCGGGCGTGAATGGGCTGGATTTGCTGTCACAAATGCGCAAACGCGGCGATGCGCGGCCCGTGATCTTGCTAACCGCCCGTGCGGAAACGCAAGACCGGGTCAAAGGATTGGATGCCGGGGCGGATGATTATTTGATCAAGCCCTTCGAGATGGCGGAGTTGGAGGCACGGGTTCGCGCCCTCCTGCGCCGCCGGGCTATTCCACAGCAAAAACTGCGCAAAATTGGTTCTTTGCATTACGATCCAAATGCGCGGCAATTGTTTGATGGCGAAACCGCTTTGGAGATTCCGCGCCGAGAAATGTCGGTCTTTGAATGCCTGCTGAGTGCGGACGGACGGCTTGTATCCAAAAGCGCAATGCTCGATCACGTCTACGGCGTCGGGGCTGATATTGAGGAAAAAGTCGTCGAAGTTTATATCTCACGGCTCCGCCAAAGACTGAAAGATCACGGTGTTTTGATCCAAGCGCGACGTGGATTGGGATATCACATCACGGTGCAGGAGAGCGCATGAAACCCAGCTCTTTGAGGGCCCGACTGACATTGATCATCCTGCCCCCTCTGCTCATCATTTCGCTGATTGCCGGTGCTTGGCAGTTCCACAATACGACCCTGCGGGCCGAAAGCATCTTTGACAAAGGCTTGCTCTCAGCCGCAATTGCGATATCGCGCGACGTTGCGCTGTCGGATGGGGACGCCATTAGCCCCTCGACCCGTCGCCTGCTGGCCGATACCTCTGGCGGCACGATATTTTATCATGTGTTTGCTCCCGACGGTGTGTTTGTCACAGGCTATTCCACCCCACCGGTCTTACCGAGTATGGCCCCCAAAGGGGCCACAGATCCTTTTTACTACAACAGTGTCTATCAGGGCGAAAATGTGCGGGTTCTGCGCTTCCAAGATGTGACCTTGGTCAGCGGTATTGCCGGAATTTTCAACATCACCGTGTGGCAAAACGCGAGCGTGCGCAGCAGCTTTGTGCGCAATGTCTTGTCGCGCTCCTTTGCAGTGATTGCCGCACTGGTGATGAGCGTTGCCATTGTTGTGTGGTTCGGGGTGCGGTTGGGGCTGCGCCCGCTTTTAGAGCTTGAGCGCGCCATTGCAAAGCGCACGCCAAGCGAATTGGAGCCGATCCGCAGGGCTGTCCCAACCGAGGCTCAGGGGCTGGTGACCACTTTAAATGGTCTATTAAATAGGGTGTCCCGGCGCATCAGCTCGAAAGACGAATTCATCTCTAACGCGGCCCATCAGCTGCGCAACCCTATGGCGGGTGTCCTTGCGCTGGCCGAAGCGGTCACCACAGCACCAAACCCGCAAACCGCGCAGAAGCGCAGCGCTGAGCTCTTGCAAGCCGCGCGCGAGGCCAGCGATTTGACCAATAAGCTGTTGTCCTTTGAACGCGCAAGTGGCACCGATGTCTCGCAAACCGGCCGCCCAATGGATCTGAACCAGCTTATCGCCCATGCCGTCAGCACCTTTGAGCAAAACCACCCAAAGGCCAGCTTAACAGTCACCCAAGATCTGCCGCGCGAAAGCCTCTTGATTCAGGCCGATCAAACCATGCTCCAAGAGGCTGTTTTAAATATCTTCAGCAATTGTTTGGTGCATGGCGGGCCAAAGCTGACGCGAATTTGGGTCACACTCCGCAAGAACGGCGCCGGGGCGGAAATGCTCATCCAAGACGATGGCATTGGAATACCCGAGGATCGCCACATCGAGGCGCTGAGCCGTTTTTCACAGGCCGGCGGCGGCCCTGGCAGCGGGCTTGGCCTCGCCATTGCGGCCCGTGTGATGAAAAATCATGGCGGGCAGTTGAGCATCCTGCCCTCCCCCCGTGGCGCTAAAATCAAGCTGAGCTTTTCTTTGCTGGACATATGAACCTCTGACATGACCAATTTGCAGCCCGTTTGCTCGAAGCTATGCGTTTCACAGTGGCGCAGAAGCAAACAGATGATAGTCTGACCCTCATAAACCAGCGCGGTTTGTCCAAAATTTATAATCCCATGATAGGCGCGGCCTGTGGGGGAATTCACGTGGACGGCGGCCATGGTTATCGAGTTTGTCAGTCAATCGGAGAACGCATGAAACGCTCGCAAGTCAACGACATCATGGTGCAAGCGGATGATATGATCCGCAGCTTTGGCTTTACTCTGCCGCCTTTTGCGTATTGGTCGCCCGCGACGTTCAAACGCAACGCCGCCGCGGCGCGGCCGATCATTGAGGCGCAATGCGGCTGGGATATTACCGATTACGGCGCCGGTGATTTTGAGGCTTTGGGCCTGTTTTTGTTTACCCTGCGCAATGGGCGTTTGGCCGATTTGCAGCGCGGTGGCGGCATGTGCTATGCGGAAAAACTGTTGATTTCGCGGCAAGATCAACTCTCGCCGATGCACACCCATGTCATCAAAGCCGAAGATATCATCAACCGTGGCGGCGCGACTTTGGTGGTGGAGTTGTTTGGCTCTGACGCTGAAGGCCGATTTGCCGAAGATCAGGGCGGCACGGTCTATTGCGATGGCCTGCGCCGCGATTTTACCCCCGGCGAGAAACTCCGCCTTGCGCCTGGTGAAAGCGTCACCCTCATGCCTGGCGATTGGCACGCCTTTTGGGGCGATGGTGGGGATGTGTTGATCGGCGAGGTGTCCACCGTAAACGACGACAACACCGACAATATTTTCCGCGAACCCATCGGCCGTTTCTCCGACATTGAAGAGGATGAAGCCCCAAGGCATTTGCTGGTCAGTGATTACGTCAAGACGCTGCTCACTGCAGCTTAGTAACGGGCATGGCACTGTCATGTGTGGACGGCTCCTTTTATGCAAGGGTTAATTTGAGTGACTTTGATGTTTGCAGGTTGCGGTCATGTGTCCGGCCTTTTGATGCGGTTGATAATACCGCTGGCCTTGATGAAGTCCGCACGTTAGG
>JADHLF010000055.1 GCA_016780825.1 Planktomarina sp.
AGCAATCCAAAAACAATCAAAAACACACCCATTGCTTTTTCAACCAGCCCCAAGTGCCGCCGAAACCGCGCCATCCAGCGCATGAATGGGCCTATGAAAAGTGCCGCGATGATGAAGGGCAAAGTCATGCCCAACCCATAGGTCAAGAGCAGAAAGGCGCCGTTCCACGCGGTCTCAGCACCCGCCGCGGTAAATAAAATCGCGGCCAAAACCGGACCGACACAGGGGGTCCAGCCAAAGGCAAATGCCAGACCAACGACATAAGAGCCGATCAGGCTAAGGTTCGACATTTTCCCGGTATCAAAACTCATCTGCCGATAGAGCAAAGCGATCTTGATCACCCCAAGGAAATGTAACCCCATGGTGATGATAATGGCGGCCGCCACCCATCGCAGAATATCGAAATATTCGCGCACAACCTGCCCAAAGGTGGTCGCAGCAGCGCCCAGCCCCATGAAAATCGTGATCACCCCGGCCGCAAAAAACATCGCCGAAATCACGGCACGGCGCCGCGTCGCGGACTCAATCTCTGTGTCGCTGTTGATTTGGTTCATCCCAACCCCAGCCAAGTAACTGAGGTAAAACGGCACAATCGGCAATATACATGGAGAAACAAAGGACAACAGCCCCGCCAAAAAGGCTGAAACTATGGAAATGTCGAACATAAGGCGCCACCTATATTGCAATTTTATAAATTCACATTACAATTTATGAATACGAAAGGTCAATTTCCAAATGTGGACAAAAGCACTGAGCCTCATCCTTGCGATGCTCGCCCTTCCGGCTATGGCAGAGACACGCTTGGTTATGGCGGAGGAAGAGGGCTGCATGTGGTGCGCGCGCTGGAACGAAGAAATTGGCCCGATCTATCCCAAGACACCCGAAGGCCGCGCCGCGCCACTTCAGCGCTTGGATGTGCATGAAACGCCGCCAGACGACTTGCAATTCGCCCGAAGCCTGCATTTTACGCCAACATTTGTGCTGATGGTGGATGGGGTAGAAGCCTCCCGAATCGAAGGCTACCCGGGGGAGGATTTCTTTTGGGGTTTACTTGGGCAAATGCTGACCGCCGCCCATGTCCCCTTGAGCCCATAATATTCGTGTTATTGACCCATAAGGGCTTTATATGTCAGACAGTCTTTATAATGAGCGTATGAGGCATAAAAAGACCATGGCTTTGCCGGTTTTTGACAAAAATATTTGTCCCGAAGATATGGACAAAATGGCAAATAATGCCGTTCGAGCTGCGAATTTCCTCAAGGCCATAAGCCATGAGGGGCGGTTGATGATTTTGTGCTATCTTGCCTCTGGCGAAAAATCAGTAACAGATCTTGAAGAGCTGCTCTCAGCCCGGCAAGCGGCGGTGTCTCAGCAATTGTCGCGCCTGCGGATGGAGGGGCTTGTCACCCCGCGCCGCGAAGGCAAGGTGATCTATTACAGTTTATCCGACAAACGCTCAACGCAAATCATGGAGGTCGTCTATGATCTCTTTTGCCGCAGCTCCTAAGGCGATCAAATGCTGGAGACACTCTCAGAACCCGTCATTGTGGCTTGGATCGGCATCGCCGGTGGGCTGGTTCTTGGGCTCGCGGCCCGCATAGGCCGTTTTTGCACCCTAGGCGCTCTGGAAGATCTTTTTTATGGCGACAGCGCGGAGCGCGTGCGCATGTGGGGCATTGCCATTGGATTGTCGATTTTGGGCAGCTTCGCCGCCCAAGCGCTCGGCTGGCTCGATTTGACCCGCTCCATCTACCTCTCTGCGGCCTGGAACCCATGGGCCAGCGTCCTAGGTGGCCTGGCCTTTGGCTATGGCATGGCCCTGGCAGGAAATTGTGGCTATGGTGCCTTGGCCCGACTGGGCGGCGGCGATATTCGCGCCTTCATCATCGTTCTGGTTATGGGCATATTCGCCTATATGATAATTGCAGGGCCCTTGGCCTATATGCGCATTTGGATCTTCGGCGGTGCCAGTGCCGCCCCTACCCCGCCAAGCTTTGCATTTGCCCTATCGAACCAATTTGGGCTCCCTCTCCCTTGGATCGGCATGGCCATAGGATTTCTTATCTTTGCCCTCGCCGCGGTCCGTCGATCCATGTGGCGCCATCCCAAAACATTGATTTGGGGGGCGCTGGTGGCCGGGGCGATCGTCTCGGGCTGGATTGGCACGCAATGGGTTGCGCGCAATGGTTTCGAAGGGCTGCCCGTCGTCACCCACACCTTCTCCGCCCCCATCGGAGAAAGCCTTATTTATCTCATGAGCGCCAGCGGCAATTCCGTCAGCTTTGCCACAGGATCCGTTTTAGGCGTCCTGATTGGTGCTTTCGTGGGATCCATGATCAAGGGGCACTTCCGTTGGGAGGCCTGTGATGATGCCCGCGAGTTGCGCCGGCAAATCTTGGGCGCCGCATTGATGGGCATAGGCTCAGTCTTGGCGCTGGGGTGCAGCGTGGGACAGGGCCTATCGGCCTTCTCCACCCTGGCCTATGGGGCCCCCGTCACGCTGATCAGCATCATGATTGGCGCAGCGGTCGGGCTACGCCAATTGATTCAAGGGTTTCATCAAATCGATTGAGCCCTGCGGCAGGCGCAAAATTTTTGACCACCGCCATATTTAGGACCAAATTCCCGCAGCGCACCGGCGCAGCCTCGCAAGGGTTCTGGCGTTCAACCGGCCCGCAGAACCCTATTCCGCCTATCCCCCTCACAGCAGAATTTCATCGTCTCAGGCGCATTTGCATCCCTTAGGTTTAAGGGGCAAGGGAGGGTCAAACAAGGAAAGGTGTTGGATATGTTTGACCAACTCGGTTTTGAGACCCTGAACCCTACACAGGCGGCGCTGATCTTGGCATTGATCCTTGGCGCGCTGTTCGGCGCAATTGCGCAACATCTCAAGTTTTGCTTCAGAAGCGCCGTTGTGGGCACGGGAAACGGGGCCCAAACCGCACGGGGGATCTGGATGGTCGCCTTGGGAACCGCAGTTCTGGTCACGCAGCTGTTGACCGTGACAGGTTACATCGCTTTTGACTCTCACCGTTTGCTTGAAAGCGATCTTCCGATTGCCGCAATCCTTGTGGGAGGGGTCATGTTCGGGATTGGCATGGTGCTCACCCGCGGGTGTATCTCGCGCCTCACGGTTTTGACCGGCTCCGGCAATCTGCGTGCTCTCACCGTGCTTGTTGTCTTCGCGATCCTCGCCCATGCGACCCTGAAGGGCATTCTTGCCCCTCTGCGCCTCTGGCTCGGCTCTGTCACCCTGCCGCTGGGTGAGGTCAGCTCATTGGCGGGCCTTCCCGGCGGCGCTGCGGTTTGGGCGGTGCTTATGGCTTTGATTTGCTTTGCCCTTGCCGCCCGTTCTGGCGTGACCTGGAGCAAAATGCTCTGGGCCGGTCTCCTGGGCCTCCTGGTTCCTGCCGGATGGGTTGGCACAGGCTTTGTTTTACAAGATGAGTTTGATCCCATCGTCATGCAATCTCTGTCCTTTACCGCTCCGGCGGCCGAATTTTTGTTCTGGACAGTGGCCTCCTCCGCCATTCCGGCCGGATTTGGTGTTGGCTTGATCCTTGGCGTCATTCTCGGAGCTGCGACCGCCGCCCTCAGCAAGGGAGAATTTCAATGGCAATCTTTCGACACCCCGAAACAAACCGGCCGCTATTTTCTGGGCGCGGCACTTATGGGCGTGGGCGGGGTTTTGGCAGGAGGATGCACCGTCGGTGCAGGTCTGGCGGGCATTGCAAGCCTCAGCATCGCCGCGATCTTGGCTCTGGCCTCAATCGCCCTCGGCGGATGGGCGACGCAATTAATGATGTCCGAAAAAAACAGCGCGGCGATTGGCGCGCATTAAAAAATTGAGCGTCAAGGGCGGATGATCCCGCCCTTGCGCGCCTTGTCGTTACAATGCTTGCAAACGCTTGAACAAAGACGAGGTGTCCCAGCGACCGCCACCCATCTTCTGCACATCTTTGTAAAATTGATCGACCAAGGCCGTCACGGGCAGGCTGGCGCCATTCTCATCGGCCGTCGCCAAACAAATTCCCAGATCCTTGCGCATCCAATCCACAGCAAAGCCATGCTCAAAGTGATCGTCCAACATCGTCTCGAAGCGATTGGACATTTGCCAGCTACCGGCGGCGCCTTGGCTGATGACCTCCACCACGGATGCGCCATCCAGACCGGCTTTTGAGGCAAAATGCAGCGCCTCAGACAGGCCTTGCACCAGACCGGCAATGGCGATCTGATTGCACATCTTGGTCATTTGCCCGGCGCCGCTCTCGCCAATGCGGCGGCAGAGCTTAGAATAGACCGCCATCGCCGGTTCCGCGCGATCAAAATCGGCCTGATCACCGCCGCACATGATCGACAATTGGCCATTCTCAGCGCCCGCCTGGCCACCAGAAACCGGCGCATCCACAAATGCGATGCCCTTCAGGCGCGCGGCCTCATAAAGCTCGCGGGTGACCGCGGCAGAAACCGTGGTGTGATCGACGAAAATGCTGCCCTCTGACATCGTCGCAAAGGCGCCATCTGGCCCCAAACACACCGACCGCAGATCGTCGTCATTGCCAACACAGGCCATGACCATCTCAGCCCCCTTTGCGGCTTCGGCCGGGGTTGCGCCGGTAGCACCACCATGCTCGGCGGCCCAAGCGCCGGCCTTTGCCGCGGTGCGGTTGTAAACTGTGACCTCATGGCCCGCCCGCGCCAGATGCCCCGCCATGGGATAGCCCATCACGCCCAAGCCTAGGAATGTAATTTTTGTCATTGTCTTATCCATCTCAGTTAAAGCCGATCACCGGGCGTTTTGCCCGCGAAAAATGCATCCAAATTGTCGAGGGCACGAAAGCCCATGGCGTCTCGAGTTTGGCGAGTCGCACTGCCAATATGGGGCAGCATGAAAATATTATCAAAACGGCTGAACGCAGGATTTCCCCCCGGCTCGACTTGAAAACAATCCAAACCCGCAGCCGAAAGCTGCCCGCTGTCTAGGGCCGCGATCAAAGCGGTCTCATCGACCAATGCGCCGCGCGCCGTATTCACAAACACCGCGCCTTCGGGCATGAGCGCGAAGCGCTCTGCTGTCATCAAACCGCTGGTTTCAGGCGTCGCCGGGCAGTGTAGCGACAGAAAATCGCTGACCCCCAGAAGGCTTTCAACTTGGTCACATTTGACGTGTCCCATTGGCTGATATCTTGGTTGAAGGATGAGGCTGCCAAAAACATTGCGTACATAAGGGTCACATTTGATGTGTCCCACAGCGATATGTCCCCGTTAAAGCTGCCCCAGTTTTGGAGGGCAGAGCCCATATCGGTCACAAGCGACGTGTCCCAATTTTCCATATCCCCATAGCCAGAGCCATCACCATAGATCGGGCAGATGCCTGTGACAGGGCTCTCTGCAAGACAGGATGAGATCGCGGTCGTGAATGTTGTGTTATTTGGAATTGGGGTGACTGGTGTCACACCGTCGGACAAAAATTGCGCCGTGGCAGGAGACACCGCAAGACCTGCTGAAAGAATGATACCCGCGAAGACGGCGAAACCGCGGCGCCAAATTTTTTGTATTTTTTCCTGAACCGCTAACAAATACTGCCTCATGATGACATCCTTTTAAGAATCCGCTCGGTTCCTTGACCGCCATGGCCGCTGAGCTCTGACAGAGATTGGAGCGATTGAATTAATTCGAGGTAAAGTTTGGCGGAGTATTTTATAAAAAGAGAGTGCTGGGCGGTTTTAATCCGAGCCTCTGGCCGCTTTTGTGGATCCTCCGCGCGCCTCTGACCGCCGGATCCTCTAAAACCTGAGCGCTGGCCCGAAGATCAAACTCCGCAGCCACCATAAAAAACCGCAAACAATATGTTGCTTAAGGTCTGCCTGCAAATTTGACATCCTGTGAGCAGTTGATTGATCGCATGGCAGGAGGGGCGGCGACATCGGCAATTTCGCGCGCAGCAGCGCATATCGTCGGGCGATGAGACCGGAGCAAATAGGATCGCGTGTCGGTCGCGCGCGCCGCAGTGTATCGATTATTCAGTTTGCCATGCCCGATATTCAAACTTATACGAGAGCCTGCGCGGCAAAGGTAAATGACATGAAACACTCAATTCTCACAATTAAGTGGGGCACTGAATTTTCCTCTGAACATGTAAACATATTGTTTAGGGCTGCGAGAGATATGAGTGCTTTGGATTTTCAGTTCATTTGTATGACAGATGACCCGATGGGTTTGGACGAGAGCATCATCAGCTTGCCAATTCCAATGAGCGGGCTCCAGGCCTTTCCGAAATCACAAGGCGCCTGGCCCAAGCTGTGTTTATTTCACCCCGAAATTGCCGATACGCTTGAAATCGTTTTGTTCTTGGATATTGATACGGTCCTGACCGGAAACATTGACCCCTTCTTTGAAGATCCCGGTGACAGGCTCAGAATGCTGAGTTGTGGCCCAAGATGGCGGCAGTTTGATCCGAGTTTTGAGCCCATGGGGGCCACGGGTGTGTTTACCTACAGGCCGTCGTTTCACACCAATATATTTGATGCGTTTCGCAAGGATCCTGAACTGGCCTATAACAACTTCGTCGTTGAGCAAGATTTTGTGGCCGCGCAGGCGCTCAAAAAGGACTATTATCCATTAGAGTGGATACAGAGTTTCAAGTATCATTTGCGGCGTCAATATTTGATGGACATATTTGTGCCGCCTTTGCAGCCTGCACCGGAAACCTTAATGGTCGCCTTTCATGGCTTTCCGCGCCCGAACTTCATTGCCGATAAAACCAGCCGCTGGGCAAAGTTTCCACGCTGCGGGATTCACAGGCCGAAGTGGCTGATCGACTATTGGGATAAATACAAAGACGCGTGATGACCTTTGCCGACGCCTTCCAGCTCAGGCAGAGGCGCGCAGATGATATGATATAAAATCAATATTTTAGAATGTATTGCGCTCGAATTTCCTACACCAAAGTTCGGCGCACAGAGTCTTTCCAACCCGCATATAGCCTCTCGCGATCGGGCGCGGCCATGTTGGGCTCAAAGCGGCAATCGCAGGCCCAGCTCTCCGCGAACCCCTGTTGGTCGGGGTAAACGCCGGCGCGTGATCCCGCCAACCAGGCCGCTCCCAGGGCTGTGGTTTCTAAAACCTTTGGCCTATCCACGGGCGCGCCCAGAATATCTGCGAGAAACTGCATGGTCCAATCGGAGGCTGTCATGCCGCCATCGACGCGCAAAACAGCCTCGCCGGGCCGTCCCATGTCATCTTGCATCGCCAGCAGCAGATCACGGGTCTGATAGCCGACGCTTTGAAGCGCCGCTTTGGCAAATTCCTTGGGTCCCGAATTGCGGGTCAAGCCGAAGATCGCGCCGCGACATTCGGCATTCCAATAGGGCGCGCCAAGCCCAGTAAACGCAGGCACGAGGTATAGCGATTGAGTGGGATCGGCGGCGGCGGCCATATCTGCGGTTTCATGGGCCGCAGAAATAAGCCCCAGCCCATCGCGCAGCCATTGCACGACCGCCCCGGCGATAAAAATTGAGCCCTCCAGCGCATAGGTCGGCTTACCGTCAAACTGATAGGCGATTGTACCCAGCATCCGATTCTTGGATGTCACCAAAGTGTCGCCGGTGTTCAGCAGCGCAAAACAGCCCGTGCCATAGGTTGATTTCAACATCCCAGGCGCGAAGCATGCCTGACCAATCGTGGCGGCTTGTTGGTCCCCCGCCACGCCCAGAATGGGTATAGCTGCACCAAACAAATCGGTTGTCCCGAACTCCGAGGCGCAATCGCGCACCTCGGGCAACATCGCTTGCGGCACCTGCATCAGCGCGCAGATCTGCCCATCCCAGCAACCGCGGCGAATGTCATAGAGCATGGTGCGGGCCGCATTGGTCGCATCGGTCACATGCGCGCGCCCTTCGGTGAGCTTCCAGATCAAATAGCTGTCCATGGTCCCAAAGAGCAATTCACCCCGCGCCGCCCGCTCGGCTGCCCCTTCCACATGAGTGAGCAGCCAATGCAGCTTGGTCGCGGAAAAATAGGGATCAAGCAAAAGGCCGGTCTTTTGCGTGATCTCTGTCTCATGTCCCTCGGCACGCAGATGATCGCAAAATGCAGAGGTGCGCCGATCCTGCCAAACAATCGCCTTATGAATGGGCGCGCCCGTTCTGCGGTCCCAGACCAAAGTCGTTTCCCGCTGATTGGTAATGCCGATAGCCGCGATATCTTTGGCGGTGCAGCCCGCCTGCTGCATCACACCGCCGACAACCGATTGCACAGAGGCCCAAATGTCCTCTGCATCATGTTCAACCCATCCCGATTGCGGGAAATATTGTTGAAATTCTTGCTGGCAGGATTGGACCGGGTGCATGTCTTGGTCAAAAAGAATGGCACGGCTCGAGGTGGTGCCTTGATCAATAGCCAGAATATAGGTCATGAAAACTCCCGCCGTTTAAGGATATTTCGAATTCAAAATGTGCCGCGACTGTAGGGGCGATGTAAAGGGGATTTAACCGCGAAATCCCGTGGCCACGACGAATTTCTCTGACGAGCTTGAGCGCGAGGCCGGCGGTTTCATATTGATGACTTTGGTGAATTTTTGCTTGAGCAGCGCTTGCAGCTCGCCTTCTGCGCCGCCAGCCAGAACCTTGGCCACAAAAGTGCCACCCGGTGTCAGCACATCAAAGGCAAAATAAGCCGCCGCTTCGCATAAAGCAATGATGCGCAGATGGTCGGTTTGCTTGTGACCTGAGGAGGCAGCAGCCATATCCGACATCACCACATCGGCGGGCCCGTTGAGCCAGGCCTTCACCTTGGCATCTGCATCATCTTCCATGAAATCGAGCACATGAATCTCCGCGCCGGGAATGCTCTCGACCTCCTGCAGATCCACACCCAAAATTGTGCCAACCTTTTTGCCCTGCCGCGTGCCCAAGGCGTTGATGCGCTGGACCGCCACTTGGCACCATCCGCCCGGTGCACAGCCCAGATCCACAACCCGCGCTCCGGGCACCAAGAAGCGAAATTTATCATCAAGTTCCAGTATCTTATAGGCCGCGCGTCCGCGATACCCATCGGCCTGGGCCCGCTTGACATAGGGATCATTCAGCTGCCGCTCCAGCCAGAGCGTTGAGGAGAGTTTCCGCCCCCGGGCCGTTTTCACTTTGACGCGCAGATCTCGCTGACCGCGCCCACTGTTATTGCCTGGAGTTTTCGCCATATCGCCTCAGCTCTTTTGTTCGCTCAAAACACCGTCTGCGCTCATTTGTGCATAGAGTAAACCCTCGCGCAGGCCCCGATCGGCCACCGATAATTTATGGGTGGGCCAGCACCGCAGCAAGGCTTGCAAAATGGCCGCCCCAGACATGATCAGCGCTTGGCGATCTTTGCCGATACGCGGATCATTTTGACGTCCGACCGGGCCCAAACGCAGATAATCATGAATCACCTTGTCAATTTCAATGGAAGACATCGCCAGCCCATCGACCTTGTTACGATCATAGCGGCGCAGCCCCAAGTGGCTGGCCGCGACGGTCGTCACCGTGCCACTTGTCCCGATGATTTGGAAATGCTCCATTTTATAGGCGCGATCATAGGGGATGAAACTCTCTAACTTTTCCTCGAACAAGAGGCTCATCAACGCAAAGCGGCCCGCGTCATCTTCCACATCATTGAACAAATCGCGCAGGGTCGCCACCCCAAGGGGCACTGAAATCCAATCCACCACCTTGGCCCCGTATTTGTTCGGACGCTCGCCCGAACGAAACCCGCGGTGCATATGCATAATGGCGCGGCTGCGCAATTTGGGTGTTACATCCACCAGGTCAATCCAAACCAATTCGGTGGACCCGCCGCCGATGTCGACGACCAATAGCTGGTCTGTATCGCGATTCACCAGGGGGGCGCAGGACAAAACCGCCAATTGCGCCTCCTCCTCTGCCTTGATGATTTCCAGCTTCAAGCCCGTTTCCGTGCGGATTTGGCGCATGAGCTCGGGGCCATTGGCGGCGCGCCGGCACGCCTCTGTGGCCACCAGACGCATTTTTTTCACCCGATATTGCCGCAATTTTTGGCTGCACACCCGCAAAGCCTGAAGGGTGCGCGCCATGGAGACACGGCTGAGGCGCCCAGTTTCTTCCAAACCCTGCCCAAGCTGGACCGATTTTGAGAAGCTGTCGACAATTTTAAATTGCGCCCCCTCCGGTTGCGCAATCAGCATGCGGCACGAATTTGTACCAAGATCCAAGGCCGCATAAAGCGGATGAACCTGGGCCTTGAGGCCTGCGGTTGACTCAACCGCTTTGGGAATCGCATCCGCAGACCGAGGACGCTGTGGCGTCATACTTATACGCCTTTCGAGTTTCGAGTTGCCCCTAACCTAAGCTCTTCGGCGATGCCTTGCAATCACTCATAAAGTTATTGCCAATTTTTCCAAAATAACCGCCTTTTCACGGCACAGCCTTTTTGGCATGACAGGAAAGTCGCTCTCACCAGTTCAATTGTCGAAATTCGACCCTGTTTTGAAATCAGTTGCACCTAGTTATCCGTGACACAGTTGTGAGGAATCATTATGGCAGATGTAATTGTAGTGTATTGGCGTGACATCCCGGCCCAAGTCATTGTCGGCAAGGGTCGCAAAGCGTCAAAGGTGCAATTGCCAGAGCGTTTTGAGCAGGCCATTGACCGTGCAGCCATGAAGGTTGGCGCCGAAGATACGGATGCTTATCTCGCCGAATGGCGCAAATCCGAGCCCTATGCGGTTGAGGGCGATCAGGCCGATGTGGCCCAATCAGAAGCCGCCCGTCTCGACGCAGAATATGATCGAGAGAAAATCAAACAGCTCATTGCCAATGATGGCTGGGCCACACAGGCCTAGATCCCCCAAGTTACCAGTTGAAAAGAAGGAGCGGCCCATGGCCCTACTCAATTTTGGATCCAAAGACACCGCAGGTGTCGAGATCAACCCGCAGGTCGAAAGCTTTTTAAAGGATTACTCCATTGAAGTGATGCCACGCACGGCGGAGAAAATTGAAGATTTCCGCGATCTTTTGCCCGCAAAAACCCGTGTTTACATCGCGCATATCGAAGGCACGCCCATTGAAGATATGGTGGCCACGGCCAAGCGCATTTCAGGCGAAGGTTTTGCCGTCATGCCGCATTTCCCCGCAAGGATCATCAAAGATGAGGCCACGTTGCGCAATTGGATCGCCATGTATCAGGGCGAAGCCGGCGTTGACCAAGCCTTGCTGCTCGCGGGCGGCGTGACACAGCCGCATGGGGATTATGACAGCTCCATGCAATTGCTCGAAAGCGGTGCCTTTGGCGACACGGGTTTCAAGCGCCTGCATGTGGCGGGGCATCCTGAAGGCAATAAAGACATTGATCCAGATGGCTCCATGACCAATGTCACCGCGGCTCTGCGTTGGAAGCAAGCATTTTCAGAGACCTCCGACGCAGATATGGCCATTGCAACGCAGTTTTGTTTTGAGGCGGCCCCGGTGATTGACTGGGCCAATGGGCTGGCGGCCAATGGCATCACCCTGCCCATACACATCGGTGTGGCCGGCCCGGCCAAACTGCAAACCTTGATCAAATTTTCGATCGCCTGTGGTGTGGGCGCCTCTCTGCGGGTGCTGCAACGGCGTGCCAAGGATCTCACCAAATTGCTTTTGCCCTTCACCCCTGACGAATTCTTGAGCGATCTTGCGGCCCATAAAGCCGCCAATCCGGATTTTGGCATCTCGCATGTCCATTTCTTCCCACTTGGTGGGATTAAAACCAATGCCAATTGGGCCATCGAACATGGCGGCTCCTCCGCCACTCCAGTTTCTCAATCCTAAGGATTTCCAGATATGACACGCACTGTTGTAGAGTCAAAAACCAAGACAGCCATCATCGGCTTTGATGAGCCCTTCTGCGTGATTGGTGAGCGCATCAATCCAACAGGCCGCAAGATCTTGAATGCAGAGTTGGAAGCGGGAGATTATTC
>JADHLF010000014.1 GCA_016780825.1 Planktomarina sp.
CTAGTAAGTCGATATGCAGTTGTTTGTTCATCGAATGAACCAAACCGCCCACATATCTCTTCAGATACTAAAATTTCAAATAACGTGACACAAAAATCCTCAAATTACGCAATAACATAATGCGCAAAATGATCGGTTTGTTATCGGTTGTCTTCACACGAACCGTAATCTGTAAGACCCGACGTTCGCACCGTTGTCGCTCAGCGCCTCCGGTAACGGGGGTTCTAAGGTTCCCCGCTGAGAGTCGCAAGAGCTATTTTCATCTTTCTTTCATTTTTTTCATTTCCAGCGATTTTCGCGAATTTTAAAGGCTCTGCGCAATATTTGAACTTAAAATGAGCGGCCTGCGTAACAATCGATCCGGCCGCATAGCTCAATGCGCGTTTTTGGGGGCGTGGCGATCTTTGGAAGCCGAGATCAACACAAGTGTCGCCAATCTCGGCACCTGAGTCGTGTGATTTTCGCCCTGGGACGACCAGCCTAGCTAGGCTGTCGTTGTCACAGCGATTCCCACCAGGACCAAAACCAATGCACTGCGCGCCACCATAGGCATGATCTTCATCAGCTTGGGATTCGGGGCCTGGCCTTTCTTGGCCATCGCTGACGGATAGACGTTCATAAAGACCACCACCCCCAGCAAAGCCGTCGCCCCTAGAAGTTTAACATGGAAGGCCAGCCCGAGGCTCATGCCCCCATAGACGCGATAGGCCAATCCAAATCCCGTCAGCCACAGCAAGACCATCGCAACCAAACCGATCCGCGCCAATTTGCGCATGGTTTTTTGCGTCGCGGCAGAGGGGGCTTCTTGCGCCAATTGATGCTCCTTCATCAAAAGACTATTGGCAACGCCCAGCCCGCCCGCCAAAAACAGTCCCAAAAAGTGAAAGAATTTCAAAACTACAACAAGAGTCATATGACCGCCCTACTCATTCAATGATTACTTTTGCCCAGAAAGCCACATTCTCACATCAAGGTCAAACGGCACCGGCTTCGCAGCCCGTGGTGCACATGAATACGTCATAGCGCGTAGATTTGCCCAAAATCTGATGCGAGCAGGGTTTGATCCCGGGCATCGGGGCCGCTTTCGCCGGCCATTTCAGCACCACCCGCTGGCCGGCATGCCGCAATGCCACCAGCATCAGCTCTTCGGCATCTTCATCGGTGCCGACAATTTCGCGCACCTGACGCAGTTCGCGTTTGACCAAGGCCGAATTTTTGCGCGGCGGATGCATTGGGTCAATCAATACCGCCTCTGCATCCAGCTCTGGCAAAAGCGCTTTGGCATCCCCATGCAGGAGAGTCATCCGGGAAAGAATCTCGCCAAAGACACCTCCCTCCTGCCGCGCCCGCGCCATGCCATCTTGCAACAAGCCATGCATGACATCGGAGCGTTCGATCATCGTCACCTCGGCCCCCAGCGAGGCCAAAAGAAAAGAATCGCGTCCAAGGCCGGCAGTCGCATCGACAATTCTTGGCGTTTTACCAGCGCGCAGGCCCATCGCCTTGGCCAGGTCTTGGCCGCGCCCACCACCAAAGCGCAACCGATGTGCCACAGCTCCGGTCACAAAATCGACCCGCAATGCGCCTTGTGCCGGTGTCACGACAAGATATTGGGCGACAGGTAGATCAACGTTGTGCGATCCGCTTGGAAGGCCGCTGTCACCGCCTCTTGCATCTGTGCCAGTGTCTCTGGCGCAGATGCCTCTGCCCCATAGGCCCGCGCCAGTTCCAGAAAATTTGGATTTTTGGCAATGACCGCATTGGGGGCGATCTGGGCGCTGCGCATACTGTCTTCAATCTCTTTCAACTTGCCATTGTCCCATAGGATAATTGGCAAAGGCTGGCCAAGCTCAACGGCTGTACCCAGCTCTTGAACAGAATACTGAAAACCATAATCCCCAGCAATCGCCAGCGTCGGCTTGCCGGGCCGTGCCACAGCACCGCCAATGGCCGCCGGCAGCGCATAGCCCAGCGTCCCAAAACCCGAGGGATGGTGCCAATGTTTGGCGCGTGTCATCGGCCAAATTTCATTGGCGACATAGGCAAATTGCGTCATATCTGAATAAATCATCGCATCTTCGGGAACAACGGCACGCAGGGCCTCGATGATAGAGATGATCCCGGGGCGTTCCGATTCAGTTTCTGCCCGCCAAAGCCCGCGTTGATGCGCCACCGATTGGACCTGCCACTGCGATAGGGAGTCCGCCATCAAGGGCCTGAGGCTGGCCATGGCCTCTTCGGCCCGCGCAAGGATCGCCACCTCTGCACGCTGCATATCGGCAAGACACTCCGGGTCGATATCAATCCGGTAGAGCGGGCAGCTATGTCCCAGATGCGCACGCCATAAGTCCACCTCCGCCAATTCGGTCCCAATGGCGACGACGCAATCTGCTTGTGCTACAATTTGCGCTGAGCTGGGCCGGGCCAAAGCGGCCCCAAAATTAAGCGGATAATCCCAAGGCACAATTCCGCGCCCCGCATAGGTCTCGAAACATGCCGCCCCGCAAGCCTCAAGAACCGCAGCAAGATCCGCGCCCGCTTTGGCAGCCCCGCCGCCGATGACAAAGAGCGGCTTCGAGGCCGCAGACAGCGCCGCAGCAAGCGGGCGCATATCTACACCACAAGATCCCAAGGCCTCGGCAAGCCCCGCCCGTCGGCGCGGCGCAGGCGCGGCCTGCCCTTCCAACTGTGCGATGGGCACTTGTATGTGCTTGCTGCGCGGACGAACGGTTTCAAACTCAAGCATGGCGCGGTCAATCAAATCATAGGCCGCCTCTGCGCTATTGGCCTGATAGGACCAATCGCAAACGCTGTCAGCGGCGGAGGCTTGATCCAACATTTGATGCAGCTGCCCGCGCCGGGCCGCGGTCTCATCCAAACAGCTTGACAGCACCAACATCGACACGGAATCCGAATAGGCCTGTCCCATCGCGGTCATGATATTGCACAGACCCGGCCCGGTAATGACATAGGCCACCCCAGGCTTGCCACTCGCCCGCGCATAGCCATCAGCCATAAAGCCCGCGCCCTGCTCATGGCGCGCCAAAATATGGCGGATACCGGCCTCTTCAATACCGCGGTACATTTCCTGATTGTGCACGCCGGGAATCCCAAAAATGACGTCCACACCGCGATCTTTCAACATATGTGAAATCTGTGCCCCTAGGGGTTTCTGGTCCGGCATTAATTCCTCCAAAATCTAAGTGTGAATAATGTGTAGACGGCCAGAAGCTCCAATCGTCCAAGTAACATGGTAAAGGCCAAAATCCATTTTGCGCTGTCGCTCAATGTGCTGTAATTTCCAGATGGGCCAATCACCTCTCCCAAACCGGGCCCAATATTGGCCAGAGCCGCCGCCGCGCCCGAGAAGGCTGTCAACAAATCAAGCCCCGTGAGCGCCAATGCCATCGCTGAGACCCCAAGTGAGACGAAGAATATCACAAAGAAAGAAATCACCGAATTGATAACATCCATACCCACAATTCGGCCCTGATAACGCAGATTAAAGATCCCGTTGGGACTGTGAATTTTGCGCAGCTGCATGTGAATGGCCGAGACCAAGAGTTGGTAGCGAAACACTTTGACCGAGCAAGAGGTCGACCCCGCGCACCCCCCCACAAGCCCAGCATAGAAAAACACCACCAAGGCCACAGGACCCCAATTGCTGTAATCCGCGCTGGCGTATCCCGTCCCGGTGGTGATCGACACCACATTAAAGAGCGCTTTTCGAAAGCCCAGCTCACCGGCCAACTGATGACCCTGCCACAGCACCAGTGTTAAAAACCCGACCGTCACCAGGAGCACGATGAAAAATACACGCACTTGGGAATCGAGAAACAAAGAGCCCGGCGCCCCGTTGATCAGCTGCACATAGCGCACGAAGGGCAATGCCGCCAAACACATGAACACCACAGCCGCATATTCCGTTGAGGCGCCAAATTTTACAAAAGAGCTGTCATAGGTCGAAAACCCCCCCGTTGCGATGGTGGTCATTGCATGCAGCACCGCATCAAAACTGCGCATGCCTGTTGCGATATAGATCACCGCACAGGCCCCCGTGAGGCCGACATAGAGCCAAGCAACTTGCGCGGCGATTTCCGTAGCCCGCGGCAAAATTTTACCGAATGTGTCAAAGCCCTCGGATTTAAAGATTTGCATCCCGCCCACGCGCAACTCCGGCAAAAACACCATAGCCACAACGATAATCCCAATGCCGCCCAACCATTGCAGGATCGAGCGCCAGAGCAAAAGACCATCGGGCAGGTAATCCAAACCTGAAATCACCGTCGCTCCGGTGGTGGTCAGCCCGGACATGGCCTCAAAAAACGCATCGGTAAAACTCGAGTCCGTTGCGCCCAAGGCAAAGGGCAAGGCGCCAAAAATCGGCAGGGCCAGCCAAACCCCTGAAGTCAGCAAGAATGTCTGTTGTAAGGTGAGACCCCGCGCCACCTCACGGCGCGTCGCCAAATACATCATGCTCCCCGCCAAACAGGTGATCAGAGCAGATTCCAAAAAAACGCCCGCATGGCCATTGCCGCGAGACATATCCAAAGCCATGGGAAACATCATAGTGAGCCCCAAGCAACTCACCAGCAATCCGATCACATTGAAGACGGGGCGCACATCAAACATGCGTTAAGCGATGGCAATGAATGCCCCGCAAGTCAAGCGATCACCCAACGTGAAAGAGGCTGGAAAACGTGCTTGGATCCATGCTGGTTTGCGCAAAGGTTGGACCCTCTGTCAGAACAGAAATCGCATCATGGCTGTGCAGGCTTTCTTGATGGCTGGCAATCACACGGAAATCGCCAATGCGCGGGTCACCCTGCAATTGCTCGCAAAACAGCCGCGCGGCATCTTCAACAAAAATCGGATTGGCCGCGTTTAACTCCGCAAAGGCTTGCTCATCTTCGCGTTTGACCATGACCTGTGTCTCCGTTGCCACGGCCTTGCGGCACAGCTCCACCAAATCTTCAAACCAAAGGCGCGGCTGCCCCTCTGCCAAAACCACGGAGATCCGCGCCACAGACCTCTGCGAATGCGGCGTGGCCAACTGCCCGCGCTCACGGCGTGCGTGCTCGGACAACTCCAGCGAGCACGGGCAAGTGGACGAATAGACGTAATCGAGGTGCACAATTCTATGACGTTGCCCCGCGCGCTCCACAACTTCCAAAGCAATGTTGTAATATTGAAAGCCACTCAACCCGCTGCGCAGGCTCTTCACTTTCATAGGAAAAGACAGGCGCATTTGCAGCCTAGCATCAAAACTTTCTAAATCGGCTTTATAGTCATCCAGCGTGCGCGCCATGACATCAAAGCTGAAAGTCTCCTCTGCTTGGCGATAAAATGTGCGCATAATGCGCGACATATTAATGCCCTTTTTCTCCGCATCCAAAGAGACCGAGCCCGTAACCGACGTTTCCAACACCAATGGATCAGCGTCCCGCGTGTGAAACCGGATCGGCAAGCGGAAATTGGAAATCCCCACATGTTGAATGAATTTTTGCGCGCCGCGGATCAACGAGGTCGGGCCGTTTTGGAGGTCGGGCAGGCTGCGGATGTAGTCGGCATCCGCTACAAAATCCTGCGCATAGTCGCGGCTCAGGTCTTGCGTTTCATCGGGAGCTTCCACAGTCGATGCGGCGTCATCCATGGACGGAAGGTGAATATTCACGGCAATTTCCCCTTTCAAAGGTGCGGGCCTAATCCCTATTATTTTGGGGATCATCGGGCAGGATTTCAACTTCTTTCTCAGCAAGCTAGTTTGCGCAGGAGAATTTCAAGCACCTTTCACCGATTAACCCTCTGTACCCGCCGCATCCAGCGCCGCCATAAGATCCGCTTCAAGATCCCGCGCACTCTCCAGCCCGACCGAGAACCGCAACAATCCTGGCGTGATGCCCAGCAGGTCTTTTTGCGCCTGAGGCAAGCGCTGATGTGTTGTGGTCGCGGGATGGGTGATAATCGACTTGGAATCCCCTAGGTTGTTGGAAATAAGGATGATATCCAAAGCATTCATAAACCGAAAAGCGCGGTCTTTGCTGCCAACGTCCAAGGCCATCACGGTCCCGCCCGCGCCCATTTGCGCCTGCGTCAGCGCAAATTGCGGGTGGGATTTCAAGCCGGGGTAAATCACACGCTCAAGATCTTTTCGGTGCAGCAAAGCCTCTGCCAAAATATTGGCCGTCTCGACCTGCGCATGCACACGCAGCTCCAAAGTTTCCAAACTTTTCACCATCATCCAAGCGTTAAAGGGGCTCATCGCGCCGCCTGTATGCTTCATAAATGGCTCTATTATACCGCGAATGACTTCTTTCGTTCCCAGAATCACCCCGCCCAGGCCACGGCCCTGCCCGTCGATATGTTTAGTGGCAGAATAGATCACCACATCCACGCCCAACGCGATGGCCTTTGAATAAACGGGTGTTGAAAACACGTTGTCCACCACCACATAAGCGCCCACCGCATGGGCAAGCGCAGCGACCTGCGCTATATCAATCACCTCAAGCGTCGGGTTGGAAATACTCTCGAAGAAAACAAGTCTTGTCTGCGGTGTAATCGCCTCAGCCCAGGCGTTCATGTCCAATCCATCCACGAGGGTCACCTGCACACCAAAGCGCGCCAAAACATCTTCCAAGACGTAAAGACAAGAGCCAAACAGCGCCCGCGCCGCCACCACATGATCGCCCGCTTTCGTCATTGCGGCCAAAGCCCCATGCACCGCCGCCATACCGCTGGCCGTGGCAAACCCATCTTCCGCACCCTCCAAAGCGGCGATCCGCTCCTCAAACATGCGCACGGTGGGATTGCCATATCTGGCATAGATGAATTCATCCGCCCCGGCCTGTTCAAACCTCGCCTCCGCCGCTTCTGCCGTGGCATAGACAAAGCCCTGTGTCATAAAAATAGCTTCAGACATTTCAGAAAACTGCGAGCGCCGGGTGCCGGCATGCACCGCGAGTGTACGTTTGTCGCGTGTCATTTGACCCTCCTTAAAGGCACAAAAAAACCCACCGGTGAAAGGCGGGGTCTCTGTCATATCCCAAACCCTTTTAGCAGCTTATTTAACGTGGCCCGCAATCCGGTAACAAATCGCCACGCGCCTTAAATAATGACCCAACCCAAGAGGGTCAACACGCAAATTCGCCCATTTGCCCCTTGCGCTCAAAGCGATAGCCCGAATACTGGCCCAAAGCGGCAATAGGACAGATGCGATGATCGATTTTTACTACTGGCCAACACCGAATGGATGGAAAATCGCAATTGCGCTTGAGGAAATGAACCTTCCCTATACCACCCGGCTGGTGAACATCGGCAAAGGCGAGCAATTCAAACCGGATTTCTTGAAAATCTCGCCCAACAACCGCATGCCAGCGATTGTCGATCATGACGGCCCTGATGGCGCGCCGCTCGCGCTCTTTGAAAGCGGGGCCATCTTGCAATACCTCGCGCGCAAGACGGGGAGATTCTATGGCACAACCTATCGCGACCAGCTGGCCGTCGATCAATGGCTGATGTGGCAAATGGGTGGACTTGGCCCCATGGCGGGACAAAATCATCACTTCAACAAATACGCCCCGCTCATGGGTGAGGATTTAACCTACGCCAAAGACAGATACACCGAGGAAACCGCGCGCCTATACCGGGTCCTCAACACGCAGCTGGCGCAGAGTGACTATGTTGCAGGTGATTTTTTCTCAATCGCCGATATGGCGATCTGGCCCTGGGCGTCCCTCTGGGAGGGGCAAAAACAGACCCTTGAGGACAAACCGCAGTTGGCCCGCTGGCTGCAAGCCTGCGCCGCGCGCCGCGGCGTTACTGCTGGCCATGGGTTGCATTTGGACCTGCGGGTGACCCCGAAATCAAGTGACAAAGACAGCCTAGATCAGCTCTTCAAAACGAACTCACCACCCTGACCCCGCGCCTTGAGCCTGCCGGAGGCAGGCGAAAGGAAAAAGGGAATGCGGCGTAGCCGCACCGCCCGGTCACCTCCGATCAGCCGTCTTTTTCCAGGGCATATTTTGCCAAGAGCGGCGCTTGGCTCATAAAAAATCCAAACAGCACAGCCGTTAGGCCAAAGGTTTTAAAATACACCCAAGTCTCCGTCGAGAAGAAGCGCCAAATCACCTCATTGAGCAGCGCCAGTCCAAAAAAGACCGCTGTGAACCGGCGCGTTAATATCATCCAACCCTCAGCCTGCATCGGCAGAGCGTCCTGCATCACCAACCGGAGATAAGATTGCCCGCGCAGCAATCCAAATCCCAAAAGCCCCGCGAAAATAAGATAGATCAGCGTCGGTTTCATTTTGATAAATCGATCGTCATTCAACCAAACTGTTAATCCGCCAAAGACCGTCACCAAAAGCGCCGTCATGATCTGCATCGGAGAGATTTTTCCCGTCAGCTTCCACAAAATCGCCGTGCACAGCAATAGCAATGGGACAAACAGCGCCGTGACGAGGATGAACCCATCATAATCAGAACCGCCGAGGCTATAGCTTGTGCCCTTCATCTTCAGATAGGCGACAAAGAAGGCCAGCACAGGCCCAAACTCCAAAAGCGGCTTCACCCATTTTGGTAAATTTTCGTCAGACATAATTCGCCTTTCCTTTTATCCCGCAAATTCAACTATCACAGCGCCCAGCGCAATCAAAGCCATCAAGGCCAAACGGCGCGGCCCGACGGTCTCTTTCAAAAACAACCAGCCAATGAGAGCGGCAAAAATTGTCGATGTCTCGCGTAATACAGCCGCTTCTCCAACTTTATCCAATCGCGTGGCCAGTAAGATCGCACCGAAAGAGGCCATGGCCACCAATCCTCCAATCGGCGCGCGCCACATGAGGCCCTGCCGCGCCAAGGCGATGCCCTTGCGCCGTGCATAGGCCAGCGCCACAATCGGCATGCTCCAAGAATCAATCACAAAGAACCAGGCCAGAAAGGTAAAAGGATCCGCCGCCGCTCGGATGCCATAGGCGTCATAGGTCGTATAAAGCGCCACAAAAAATCCCGTGAAGAGCGCCAGCACCAGTGCCAGACCCAATGTCTCACGTTCCAGTGTCACCGTGCGCATATTATAAACAGCCAGGCCAAAAATCCCGCACAGAAGCACAGCCACCCCCAGCCATTGCCCGAAAGTGAAGACTTCCCCAAACAAGAGATAAGCCCCAATCACCGTAAAGAAGGGTCCCGATCCGCGGACCACAGGGTAAACAACCGTATAGGCGCCGCGGGTGAAGGCCATCGCCTGCAAGACCTTATAAACCGTGTGGATCGCCCAAGCCCCGGCCAAAATTGGCCATAAATGCGCCTCTGGCCAGGGCACCAGGAACAGCGCAAATGGCAAGGCCATCAAACCGTAGCTGGCGTCCATAGCCCCGCGCATCACCCAGGGGTCAATTCGCCCCTTTTGCATCGCAGCAAAGACCGCGTGCAACACAGCGGCCAAGAGCGCCAAAAGCATAGCGACCAACCGGCCCGTGTGGCTGCCTTCGATCGCAAGGACCCACTCGGTCACGCGGAGGCCCCGGTCAAGGCCGCCGCAAATTCCTGAGGATCAAAAGCGTCAAGATCATCTATCTGTTCCCCAACGCCAATGGCATGAATGGGCAATGCAAATTTATCAGCAAGGGAGACCAACACCCCGCCCTTGGCGGTGCCGTCCAATTTGGTCATGACCAGACCAGTGACATCCGCCATCCTGCGAAAAACTTCCACTTGGTTGACCGCATTTTGCCCGGTGGTCGCATCAAGAACCAAGACCGTGTTGTGCGGTGCATCGGGATCTTTCTTGCGGATCACGCGTATGATTTTCGACAGTTCCTCCATCAAATCTGCCCGGTTTTGCAACCGTCCCGCCGTATCAATCATCAAGAGGTCAGCGCCATCTTTTTCGGCCTGGGCCATGGCGTCAAAGGCCAGGCTGGCCGGATCTGATCCTTCGGCGGCGGTCATCACGGGCACCCCGGCCCGTTCCCCCCAAACTTGCAACTGTCCCACCGCAGCGGCGCGAAAGGTATCTCCAGCCGCGATTACGACAGATTTTCCAGCCTTCTGAAACTGGCTCGCGAGTTTGCCGATGGTGGTGGTTTTCCCTGAACCGTTCACCCCCACCACCAAAATCACCTGCGGTTTTTTATTGTAAATCGGCAAGGGCCGGGCCACAGGTTCCATCACCCGCGCAATTTCTTCAGCCAAGGCTGATTTGATTTCCGCAGTGGAGAGTTTCCGACCATAACGCCCTTCGGCCAAATTCGCCGTGAGGCGCACGGCCGTATCCACTCCCATATCCGACGAGATCAACAGCTCTTCAAGCTGCTCCAGCATGTCATCGTCCAACAGGCGGCGCGGTGCACGGCCAAACACCCCAGTTTTCTGAGGCAGGGGATCAACCGGCCGCCTGTCCACCTCCAAAGGGTCGATCGCGACCTGCGGTGCGCTGGCGCGCGGCATTGCCTCTTGCTCTGGCGGCGCCACTTGCACCGCCGCATCCGTTGCGACAGAACTGGACGGGTTTTCCTCCTCCTCGGGCGCAACATCTTCTTGGACAATCGCATCCAGACCCTCTTCAAGCTTGGCAGAAGATTTAAAAAGTTTGGATTTCAACTTACCAAAAAAGGACATCAACACGCTCCATTGTTCGCCGCGGGCTTCAAACTCGCCGCAGCGGCTGGGGCGAATGTAATCCTAGCCCTCGGCAATGCCAATGGCAGCCGCGCGCTAAATTTCCTTCGGGAAATATTTCATGATCGATTTGATCGGATTGGGTGCCGCCTGACCAAGTCCGCAGATCGAAGCCTCCACCATCGCCGTGGTCAAATCCTCTAAAAGCGGCTGATCCCAGGTCTCTGCCTGCATCAATTTTACCGCCTTTTCACAGCCAACCCGACAAGGGGTACATTGCCCACAGCTTTCGTCCTCAAAGAATCGCAACATATTCAAGGCCGCAGCCCGCGGGCTGTCCTGATCCGACAGAACCACCACAGCGGCCGAACCAATGAAGGTTCCGAGCGGCTGCAATGTGTCAAAATCTAAGGGCACGTCATGGATCGATGCAGGCAGTAGCCCTGAAGATGGGCCACCCGGTTGATAGGCGGAAAAGACATGGCCCTCCAACATCCCGCCACAGGCGGCAATGATATCGGTAATCGTGGATCCCGCAGGCAACAGATGCACGCCGGGGTTTTTCACCCGACCAGAAACGGAGTAACTGCGCAGTCCCTTCCGCCCATTATGCTCCACCGCGTTCAGGCACTCCGGCCCTTCGCGCACCACGCGCGCAACCCAGAGCAACGTTTCAACATTATGCACCAAAGTGGGGCGATTGTGGATCCCCACCGCCGCCACAAAGGGCGGGCGATGACGCGGCAAGCCGCGCTTGCCTTCAATACTTTCAATCATCGCGCTTTCTTCACCGCAGATATAGGCCCCAGCCCCGCGCCGCAGATCAATATAGCCCGCAGGCACGAGCCCGGCCGCTTCCAATGCCGCAATCTCTTGCGCCAGAATATGCAGAACCGCCGGGTATTCGTCACGCATGTAGATAAAACAGGTTTCGGCCTCGACCGCCCAAGCGGCAATCAACATGCCTTCAAGAAACAGATGCGGTGTACGCTCGAGATAATAGCGATCCTTAAAGGTTCCCGGCTCGCCCTCATCGCCATTCACCGCCAAATAGCGCGGACCCGCATTGCCGCGCACGAAGCCCCATTTTGTGCCTGAGGGAAACCCTGCCCCCCCCAAGCCGCGCAACCCGCTTTGCTTTATCTGCGCCTGAACCTCTTGCCAATCACCACCCACGCGCAGCTCTTCGAGCCGCGCATAGCCACCGGCCGCGCGATAGGTCGCCAAATCTTCATAATCGGGAATATCGGCATGGGTGTGACCGGCGGAAATTGCCGCCAAAACCTTCTCGGGCGTTGCATGATCGATGTGATGGTGGCCCAGCTCAAGCACCGGGGCGGTGTCACAACGCCCCATGCAGGGCGCGCGGAGGACCCGCACCGCCTTGGGATCCAATCCTTGCTGCAAAGCCTCTCGCAATTGAGCCGCCCCAGCCAATTCGCACGATAAGCTGTCACAAACTCGCACGGTCAAAGCCGGCGGTGGCGTTTCCCCCTCTTTGACCACATCAAAATGCGCGTAAAAGGTCGCGACCTCATAGACCTCAGCCTGGCTCAAACGCATTTCTTCGGCCAGAGCGCGCAAATGCGCGGCCGAAAGATGGCCGTAAGCATCTTGAATAAGATGTAAAAATTCGATCAGCAGATCCCGACGGCGCGGTCTTTGCCCCAGCAACTCTTGCACCTGTGACCATGCCAAATCGTCGAGCTGACGCCCTTTTGGCCGCACCCGGCCTCTGCCCGGTCCAGATTTCCAAACACCTTTTGACGATTCAATAGACATGATCTGTTCCTCAATTCATTGTGGCTGGTTTAACCCGCAACCCGGCCCTGACATAGGTCGAAATACGACACCACTTGCAACAGATGCGTTTTCTCATGCCTCAATAGGCATCCCCTGACCCCAATCAGAACAATTGTCCCTACTCAGGTGGAGTCGGCTTGGCCCGGCCTGCGGGACGGGCAGCGGCAGGTTGCGCCATCGCAAAGCGCCCATCGGCAAACTCGATTTCCAGAGCCTGCGCGGCCTCGGCGCCCGCCACATTGGTGATCAAAGCCTGCCCAGAACGCACCACCGCATAGCCACGGCGCAGGGTCTCACGATATCCCAAAGTTTCGCGCAGCCGGTCACAGGCCCCAAGCTGCTCGCGGCGTTTTTGCAATTGCCGTTCAAAGGTTTGCTCCAACCGCGTTTCCAGATCATCAAGATCTTTGCGCAACCGCCCCACGCGCTCAGCCAAGGGCGCTGGACGCAGACGCGATGCGCCAGCCCGCAGCATCTGCCGGGCAGAGAGCGCCGCCCGCTCCAAACCTGTCGGCAGGCGCTGACCCAAGGCCTGCAACTGCCGCGCCTCTTGCGCCAATATCCGCCCCAAGGCCGAGGGCTTAATCTGCCCCGCAGACGCGATCAGGCGCAGCTGTTGTTTTTGCACCAGGCTCCGCAGCGCCAGCGGCAAGCGCCCCTCCCAATGGTCCAAACGCTGCTGCGCCGAATGCGTCAGGCTGTCGGGACGCGGCAAAGCGCGGGCCAAATCGGCCAGCCTTTGTTTGCGCCGCGTCATGATATTGGCCAAGCCCTGCGCCGCCCTGGCGCCCTTGGCACGGGTTTCGGCCAAAAGGTCCAAGCGTACCGGCACCGCCAATTCAGCAGCGGCACTGGGGGTGGGCGCGCGCATGTCAGAGACGAAATCAATCAAAGTCGTATCGGTTTCATGGCCCACAGCGGAAATCAGGGGAATCTCCGAGGCCGCCGCGGCGCGTGCAACGATTTCCTCATTGAACCCCCAAAGATCCTCAATAGAGCCGCCGCCGCGCGCCACAATCAGCAAATCTGGCCGTGGCAAAGCCCCGCCCGGGGTCATGGCATTGAACCCAGCAATCGCGCGCGCCACTTCGGCGGCGCAATTGGCCCCTTGTACCGCGACCGGCCAAACCAAGACTTTCCGCGGGAAACGGTCGCGCAAGCGGTGCAAAATATCGCGAATCACCGCGCCGGTGGGGGAGGTCACAACCCCAATCACGTCGGGCAAAAAGGGCAATGCCTGTTTGCGTGCCGGGTCAAACAACCCTTCAGCGGACAAGGCCGTTTTGCGCTTTTCCAACATGGCCATCAATGCCCCCACCCCGGCGACAGCCACATCATCCACATTCAGATTGTATTTGGACTGCCCGCCGAAAGAGGTCATTTTGCCACTGACAACCACCTCCATCCCCTCCTCAGGGAGGACAGAGAGTTTTGAGACCTGGCCTTTCCAAGTGGTGCAGGCCAGGGCGTTGCGCTCATCTTTTACATCGAAATACATATGCCCCGAGCGGGCCTGAACCACGCGCCCGACTTCGCCCTTGACCCTTATGCGACCAAATTCCGTCTCTAGGGTGCGTTTCACGGCACCTGAAATTTCCGAGACCGTAAATTCTGGGGCATTCTCGCCAAGACGGGGATCGTCAATAAGATCAGACATAGTGCACCTTGTGACCAGAGTTGATGCAGCTTAGAACGCGGGCAAGCAAAGGCCAAGGGGAGCGCGTGTCATGAATATCTTAATTTTGGGCAGCGGAGGCCGCGAGCATTCATTGGCCTGGGCCGTTGCGCAAAATCCGAAATGCGACCGGCTGATGGTTGCGCCAGGCAATGCCGGCATCGCGAAAATTGCGGATTGTGTGGATCTGGATATTTTGGACGGCGCCGCTGTTCTCGCGTTTGTCCGAGATCAGGCAATTGATTTTGTGATCATTGGTCCTGAAGCCCCTTTGGCTGCGGGTGTCGCCGATACCTTGCGGGCCGCCGATGTGCTCTGCTTTGGTCCCAGTCAGGCGGCCGCGCAGCTGGAAGCCTCAAAATTCTTTACCAAATCGATCTGCGACGCCGCAGGTGCGCCCACTGCCGGATATGGCCATTTTACCGACCTGCAAAGCGCCGCGGACTATCTGCGCAAAATGGGTGCGCCGATCGTCGTCAAAGCCGATGGGCTGGCGGCGGGCAAAGGCGTGATTGTTGCCATGAGCGAGCAAGAAGCCCTTGAGGCTTTGGAGGATATGTTCGGCGGGGAATTTGGCAGCGCAGGCGCGGAAGTGGTGATTGAAGAATTCATGGAGGGCGAAGAGGCCTCCTATTTCATCCTCTGTGATGGCCGTGATGTTTTGGCCATTGGCACCGCACAGGATCACAAGCGCGTAGGCGAGGGAGACACTGGCCCCAATACCGGCGGCATGGGCGCCTATAGCCCCGCGCCAGTTTTGACAGATGAGATTGCCGAGCAGGCCATGCGCGACATCATCAAACCCACTATGGCGGAGATGGCCCGGCGGGGCACGCCGTACCAAGGCGTGCTTTATGCGGGTTTGATGATCAAAGACGGCAAGGCCCGCTTGGTGGAATATAATGCCCGCTTTGGCGATCCGGAATGCCAGGTGCTGATGATGCGGCTGGGGGCACAGGCGCTGGATTTGCTGCTGGCCTGCGCTGAAGAACGGCTGTCAGAGGTTCAAGTCAATTGGGCCGCAGACCATGCTTTGACGGTTGTCATGGCCGCCAAGGGCTACCCCGGCGCTTATGGGAAGGGCACGGTGATTTCGGGGTTAGACGCCCTGCCCGACAGCTCATCGGCCACTTGCTTTCATGCCGGAACCGCGCAAATCGGTGCAGATGTCACCGCACAGGGGGGGCGGGTTTTGAATGTTACAGCGCGCGCCGCAAGCCTTCGTGAGGCCCGTGCCATGGCCTATGACATGGTTGATCAAATCGATTGGCCTGAAGGGTTTTGCCGCCGCGACATCGGTTGGCGCGCACTTTAAGAGCACCTGTGGCCGCAGTTCAAAAACTTGCGGCCACGTCAGTGTCGTCCAGAGTTTAGATCTGGCGCTCTGGCATCCTCACAACCAACCCATCCAAAGCGTCAGAGACGCGCAATTGGCAGGTTAAACGCGATTGGCCTGGTTTGGGTTCAAAGGCAAAATCCAGCATGTCTTCTTCCATACCGTCCATTTCAGGCAGTTTATCAACCCAGGCACTGTCAACATAGACATGGCAGGTTGAGCAGGCGCAGGCGCCGCCGCAATCGGCTTCGATGCCAGGAATGTTGTTGTCCCTTGCGCCCTCCATGACGGTCAGCCCATTGGCCACCTCCACCACATGTTCTGCGCCACCGTGTTCAATATATGTAATTTTGGCCATGTATTTGTATCTCGCTAGACTGTTTCTTCTCTGAGGTAACATGTAATTCAAAAAATTCTACCCCCCATGAGGGTGGAATAATGTCACTTGCGATATTGCTGAAATGTTCTATTTTTGTTCTATGTTGTGCGACTCTCCTAACACTTGGCCCATCCCCCCCGCCGCCCTGCCTCATGCTATGCTGGAGCTGCCCCCAAATGGGGCACGCGTGACAGTGGCCGGTCTGGTGCTGGTGCGCCAAAGGCCCGGCACGGCCAATGGGGTCATTTTCATCACGCTGGAAGATGAGACCGGGGTGTGCAATGTGATCGTCTGGCGCAAACTCTATGAGCGTTACCGGCGCGCCGTGATCTCGGGGCGTATGTTGCGAATCACCGGGCGCATTCAACGCGAAGGCGCTGTATGCCACGTGATCGCTGAGCATGTGGAAGATATATCTTTTATGCTGGATGATCTCTTGCTGCCAGAGGCCAGTCGCGCCACCGAGCAGCCGTAATCGCGCTGAGGCCAAAACCAAAAAGGGCGGCCCCAGAGCCGCCCCTTTCACCACCAGTCTGTGGCCGTTATTGCTGCACGGTGAGGGCCAAAAAGCGGGGATCGCCGCCGCGACGCACGAGCAAAAGCATCGTTTTTCGGCCGCTCTCAATGGTCGCGCTCACTTGCTCTTCAAATTCAGCAAGCGAGGTGACCTTCTCTTGGCCAGCCTCCACAATCACATCCCCCGATTTCAAACCTTTTTCAAAGGCCTCAGAGGTTTCCAAAACATCCACAACCACCACGCCTTCCAAGCCAACCGCAAGATCCAAACCTTCGCGGATTTCATCGGTCAGATTCGACAGGGTGATCCCAAGATCCTCATAGTCTTTTGGCGCATCTTCATTGACCTCAGGCGCATCTGCGCGCGCCAGTTTTTCATCGTCACGGAGGCCAAGGGTAACGCTCAGCGTCACCTGCGCACCATCGCGCACCACAACCACATCAACCGCTTTGCCAACTTCTGTGTTGCCGACAGTTTGCACCAAATCGCGCACGTCCTCGACCTCATGACCATCAAAGATCACGATCACATCGCCCTGCAATATTCCGGCATCTTTCGAGGGGCCCTCTGGCACGCCTGTTACAACGGCCCCGGCGGCCCGGTCCAAACCCTCAATGCTTTCGGCAATGTCTTCATCAACATCTTGGATACGCACGCCCAGCCAGCCCCGGCGAATTTCGCCATATTCGGTCAATTGTTCAACAACCCGGCTGACCACATTGGAGGCCATGGAAAAGCCAATGCCGATAGAGCCGCCATTGGGCGATAAAATCGCGGTGTTCACACCCACAACTTCACCGTCAAGGTTGAACAAAGGCCCGCCGGAATTGCCCCGGTTGATCGCGGCATCCGTTTGAATATAGTCGTCATAGATCCCAGACAGGGCCCGGTTTCGGGCCGAGACGATGCCCGCGGAGACAGAAAATCCCTGGCCCAAAGGATTGCCCATCGCCACAACCCAATCGCCGACGCGCGCTGTGTCACTGTCGCCAAAGCTGACGAAAGGCAACGGTACGTCCGAGGAGACCTTCAGCACCGCAATATCGGTATTTTTATCGGTGCCGATGACCTTGGCGGCCAATCTTTCACCGGAGAAAAATTCCACTTCAATCTCATCGGCCCCTTCGATCACATGATTGTTGGTGACGATGAACCCATCGGCAGAAATCACAAAACCCGACCCCAAGGCCGAGGAGCGGCTGGCCCCGCCATTGCCGCGGCGACGATCTTCGAATTCCCGAAAAAATTCCTCAAAAGGTGAGCCCTTGGGCACAATCCCTCGCGGCATTTGATCAGCGCGACCCGCAATCACGGTTGTGGTGGTGATGTTCACCACGGAGGGGCTGATCTCATCAGCAAGATCGGCAAATGTATTTGGCATCATTTGCGCTGCGGCCTGAAAAGCCTGAAAGATCAGCAGACAAAGTGCCGCCGCAAAAACCCAAGTGGCGCGGTAAACTGCAAAATCCTTGCGCTTAGATAAGGCAATCGAATTCATCTTTATCTCCATCTATGCCCATCTGCATCACACAGATCAGGCGCCTGTTGTCTTGATTAACTTAATGTAGTGCGGCAAGTTTTCAACGCAATGACCGATAAGACCCAGTCACCATCTCGTGAAGTCCAATTTCGGCGGAAAAACACTCATTGCGCCCAAGGGGCCGCCTAGAGGCTCAACGCCAAAAGAATGCAGCCACCAAGGCAAAGCAAAGCCCCCATGAGCCGGCGCGTAGAGATTGACAGGGTTCGAAGAGCTTTAAGAAGGGTCTCAAGGGCATGAGGGGCCAGTAGATAAACCAGCCCCTCTGCAATCATAACGGCCGCGAGGCCGAATAGGATTTTGTCAATCACTCAGAAACACGCGGGGTTGCGGATTTCATATAGGTCAGAAACTCATGATCGGGTGGGATCACCAAGGTTGAATTTCCACCAAGGATGGAAGCCTCATAAGCCGCAAGCGAGCGATAGAAGTCAAAAAACTCAGGATCTGCACCGAAGGCATTCGCCAAAATTCGGGTCCGTTCCGCATCGGCTTCCCCTTCGATGATGAGCGCATCCCGTTTGGCGGCAGATAGGGTTTCCTCATAGGTCCGATCCGCCACAGCTGTGACCCTTTGCGCCGCCTCGCGGCCTCGGGCGCGTTCATCGGTCGCTTCGCGTTCGCGCTCTGCGATCATCCGCTGCAACGTGGCGTCGAAGTTTTGCTCTGGCAAATTGGTTTGACGCAAACGCACATCAACCACGTCCAGCCCCAAATCCTTCGCCCGCGATTGAGCCTCAACCCGGATCAGCTCCATCAAGCGGGACCGTTCGGGCGACAGAATGGCATTTGACGTCACCCCATCGGCCCCGAGAACCGCCCGGATCTGACCGTCTAGAATGTCATTGAGCTGAATGCTGGCTTCGCGCTCGCCGCCCGCACCCAAGGCCTGACGGAATTGCACAATATCCGCGATGCGGTACATGACAAAAGCATCCACCTCGAGACGACGATCATCCGCCGGAGTCACCTCGATCACCGGAGTTTCCAACGATAAAATCCGGTCATCAAAGCGCACAACTTGATCCAGCCAAGGGATCTTAAAGCCCAAACCAGGATCGGTTTTGACCTGTTTGATTTGGCCAAACCGCAGCACCAGCACTTTTTCGCGCTCATCCACGATGAACAAAGACATCAACCCACCAACCGCAATTACGGCGGCTATGATCACTGCAATACGAGATCTCATAGACATTAGTTTGACCCTCCTTGCGAAGATTTGCGCAATTCATTCAACGGCAAATAGGGCACAACACCCTGGCCGCCCTCGCCATTGTCCATGATGATCTTATCGACACTGCCCAAGACTTTTTCCAAAGTCTCAATATACAGGCGCCGGCGGGTCACCTCGGGGGCCTCTTTATATTCGGTCAAGACAGCCGAGAATTGGCTGGCCTCGCCCAAAGCGGCGTTGACGACAGAGGCGCGGTAGCCCTCTGCGGCCTCAAGCAACTGTGCCGCAGCACCCCGCGCTTCGGCAAGACGTTGGTTGGCATAGGCATCCGCTTGACGCTCGCGTTGATCGCGCTCTTGCTCTGCGGCTTGCACATCGCGGAAGGCATCAATCACGGACACGCGCTTTTGCGACCCATCCGCAGCGGTCACGATCACCTGACGGCTGGGCGGATCCACTTTGTTAAAGTTGACCCGGACCACAGAAATCCCTGTCTGGCGCTCATCCAATGTTTTTTGGATCAATTGCCGCACATTCGCCTCAATCGCAGCACGATCTCGGTTCAAGATCGGCGCCAATTCCGATTGCGCAATCACTTCGCGCATCGCCGCTTCCGAAATCGCCCGGATGGATTGCTCAGGCTCCTTCAGGCTAAACAAAAAATCCGAAGAATTCTTGATGTTCCAAACCACCTGAAAGTCGATATCCACGATGTTTTCATCCGTGGTCAGCATCAAGCCCAAACCGCTGTCACGGCTGTCATTGAGCCCGAGGGATTCTGTGCGGTTGGTTGTGACGTTGAACTTCTCATAGGTCACAAAAGGCCAAGGCGCGAAATTGAGACCATTGGTGCCAATTTCATTGAATTCTCCGAGGAAGAGCTCAACAGATTGTTCCTCTGGCTTGACCGTGTAGAAGGAGGCGAACAACCACATGCCAACGGCTGCAAGACCCGCCAGAACAAAAGTGCTGCGCGGGATGCCGGCATCTGAGCCGCCCGATCCGCTGCCACCACCTGTGCCACCGCTGCCTTTTCCACCCATCAGCACGCGCAATTGCTCCTGACCTTTGCGCATCAACTCGTCAATTTCCGGGATTTGCGGCCCGTCTGGCCCCCGATCATTTCCGCCGCCATTGCCTTTGTTGCCTCGATTGCCGCCGCTTCCGCCGCCGCCCCAAGGTCCACCGTTATTATCCGCCATTCAGCTGTTTCCCTTCACAGTCATTCTGCGCTTCTGTTCTATCTGTGCTCTGCTTGGAAAATTTCAAGCGCTCCGCACAGGAGTTTTCATTGTCACAAGTTCTTCAGACACCGTGGGATGCACGGCACACACTCGGTCAAAATCTTCTTTTGTTGCTCCCATTTTCACCGCTATCCCAGCCAGTTGGATCATTTCACCAGCACCGTCGGCGACGATGTGACAGCCCAAAATCTTACGGGTCTTTTGGCTGACAACCAGTTTCATTAACACTTTGTTCGGCGCATCAATAAAGGAAATATTCATTGGGCGAAAGGCAGTTGCATAGACTTCAATCGGCTCTTGCGCGCGGGCTTGCTCTTCGCTGAGGCCAATTGTGCCAAATTCCGGTTGGGTGAAGACCGCCGTAGGGATCAATGCGTGATCCACAGGGGTCGGATTGCCCTTCAGGGCGGTCTCCACAAAAGCCATTCCTTCACGGATCGCCACGGGTGTCAGATTGACACGGTTGGTCACATCCCCGATCGCATAAATCGACGGCACAGAGGTCTGAGAAAACGCATCCACCTGCACCGCGCCCGCTGCATCCAGACCGATGCCCAGCGCCTCAAGCCCCAATCCTGTGCTTTTAGGGGTGCGGCCTGTGGCATACATCACACAGTCAAAGTCATGGCGCGCGCCTTTTGTATCTGTCACGCAGTACCCCGCCCCTTGCTTTTCGATGCGGGCCACATTTGTGTGCATGTGCATCTGGACACCACGCTCTTGCATGCCCTGCACAATCACGTCCCGGGCCTCTTGGTCAAAGCTGCGCAAGACGGCCTCGCCCCGATACCAAAGATGGGTTTGCACCCCGAGACCATTGAGAATACCGGCAAATTCACAAGCAATATAGCCGCCGCCCACAATCAAGATGCGCTGCGGCAAAGCCTCCAGGTGAAAAATTTCATTCGAGGTGATGGCATATTCGGCGCCAGGAACATCGGGCACTGAGGGCCAGCCGCCTGTGGCCAGCAATATCACCTTGGCCGTCACCACCCGATCATCGGCCAAACGCACCGCATGCGGGCCGTCGACTGTCGCGCGCATATCGAAGGTCTCGACACCTGAGTTTTGCAACAGACGGCGATAGATCCCCTCCAGCCGATCCAGCTCACCTTCCAGATTGCGCCGAAATCCCGACCAGTTGAAATCGCCCATCTGCACGTCCCAACCATAAGCCGCAGCCTGCTCCATCGCAGGCGCATAGGTTGAGGCAAACACCATCAACTTTTTCGGCACGCAGCCACGGATGACGCAGGTGCCCCCGTAGCGGCTCTCTTCTGCCAATCCCACTTTGGCTCCGGTCTCTGACGCTGCCACACGCGCCGCGCGCACACCGCCAGAGCCACCACCAATTACAAAAAGATCATAATCAAAAGACATCTTCGTCCCCTATTGAAATCCAAAGCCCACCGCCACCTGATCTAAAACCCGACCATTTGGCGTGCTAAGGCCGAACATGCTCTTCAATGCGCCCATCGCTGGCGCCGAGAATGACTCGATCACAAATATTTATAAATAAGCCATTTTCAACCACGCCCGGCACTTGATTGAGCGCGATGGCTAGGGCCGGCGCATCCGGGATGTGTCCAAGATGCAAATCGAGAATGAAATTCCCCTCGTCCGTCACAAAGGGGGCATCGCCCTGCATGCGTTGGGTGATATCGCGCCCGGCCAATCCGTGATCGGCCAAAAGGCGGGCAATGTGATCGCGCGAGGACGCCAATCCAAATCCCAGCACCTCCACTGGCAGTGGGAATTTACCGAGCTGAGGCACATTCTTATCAAAGTCAGCAATCACAATCATCCGATCTGAGGCAGAGGCGACGATCTTTTCCTGCAAAAGCGCCCCGCCACCGCCCTTGATAAGGTTCAGAGCAGAATCAAATTCATCAGTGCCATCAATCGTGATGTCCAAATGGCCCGCTTGATCCAGAGTCACCACGTCCAAACCCAGCTCGCGGGCCAAATCTGCGGTGCGGGTTGAGGTGGGCACGCCCTGTATGCGCAGCCCTTCGGTTTTCACCCGCTCCGCCAAACACCGCACCATCCAAGCCGCCGTAGAGCCGGTTCCAAGCCCCAGTTTCATACCATCTTCGACCAATTCAACAGCCCGTTTGGCCGCGACGAATTTTGCCTGATCGGCGGGGGATAAATCGGCAAACATGTAAAGCAACTCCTGGTGATTTTCGCCCCTTTATAGACCGAAGTCCCCCCAATGCGCGAGGCCCGATTTTAACTTTCAGACCCGGCCTCGGCCCGGCTTAGACCCAACCGAGGCCCGGCCTAGAAAAGGACGCCACATCGCAGAGCCGCCCAGCCAAAATACTTTGCCATATGGCACCACAGGGCCGCGCCGGCCTGCCCTCAATTCTTTGTTGAAATGGCCTTGTTCAGAGATCCTTAACCACAGCGCGCCCCATATTCCCTTGCTGTATGAGAGGCGCAGACGTAGACCTAGGGGAAAGTGTCGCATTTCCGCCGACACGGCCTGCCAAATCATGGTCAACCCGAGCCAACCACTCCTACGAGGTCTTTAATGTTTTTATCTGTTTTTGACATGTTTAAAATCGGCATTGGGCCAAGCTCATCGCATACGATGGGACCAATGGTTGCGGCGGGTATGTTTTTGGACCTGCTGCGCGCCAGCCCCTTTGCGGCCGCAGGGCTCAAAGCGCGCCTGCATGGTTCCTTGGCTTTCACCGGTGTGGGCCATGCAACAGATCGCGCAACGCTTCTCGGTTTGGCTGGATTTTCGCCCGAAACCTATGACGCCGCCAAAGCTGAAGCCACGTTAGACGCCATGAAGCGCAGCAAAACCGTCAGCCCTGATGGTCTTGGAACACTTCGGCTCGATCCGGCCAGTGACATCGTATTTGACTTTGGCCCCTCCCTACCGGGTCATGCCAATGGTATGATCCTCATGGCGACGGATGCGCAGGACGATGTGCTCCTGCAACAGACTTATTATTCGATCGGCGGCGGTTTTGTGGTGACAGCTGAGGATATGGCCAGCGGGGTGTCGACCGGTGACATGGACCCCTACCCCCATGAGTTCAATACCGCCAATGAACTGCTGGCCCTTTGCGCGGCTCAAGGAAAATCCATCGCCCAGATCAAACGCGAGAATGAGTTGAGCCGCCACAGCGCGGCCGCGCTTGACCGCGGCCTGGCCAGAATCTGGGAGGTGATGAACGATTGCATCAATCGCGGGCTCGACCGGGGCGGCATTCTGCCCGGCGGCTTGAATGTCAAACGCAGAGCCAAACCCATACATGAGGCTTTGATGGCCGAGCGTGGGCTTAATATGCCCGCCCCGCACACGATCAATGATTGGATGAGCGTTTACGCCATGGCGGTCAATGAAGAGAATGCCGCCGGCGGGCAGGTCGTGACCGCACCGACCAATGGCGCGGCCGGAGTGGTCCCCGCCACCCTGCGCTATTGGCTTGATCATGTGCCCGGCGCCACGCCAAGCCGCATCCCAGAATTTCTACTCACCGCCGCCGCCATCGGCGGCCTCATCAAAGTCAACGCCAGCATCTCAGGGGCAGAATGCGGCTGCCAAGCGGAAGTGGGCAGTGCTTCGGCCATGGCCGCCGCCGGCCTTTGCGCCGTTTTAGGCGGCAGCCCCGCACAGGTGGAAAACGCCGCAGAAATCGCTCTTGAGCATCACCTGGGCATGACTTGCGACCCGGTCAAAGGCCTCGTGCAAGTGCCTTGTATTGAGCGCAATGGGCTGGGCTGTATCAAAGCGGTCTCCGCCGCCAGCCTGTCGATGCGGGGCGATGGCACGCATTTGGTATCATTGGATGCCTGCGTGGAAACAATGCGGCAAACCGGTCTGGACATGCATGAAAAATACAAGGAAACTTCGCTCGGTGGATTGGCGGTAAATGTGCCCAACTGCTGATCAATCCGAACCTTGAAATGAAAGAACTCCATGGCGCAGGATAACAATCGGTTAGGTCTCTTATTGATGATTGGCTTTTGTATTCTGGCGCCGGCCAGTGATGCTTTAGTCAAGATTTTGGGCGATGGCATTCCCCTGCTTCAGGTGGTGATTGCCCGGTTTATCGCCCAGCTGCTCTTGGTACGCCGCAACCTGTGGACCAGCCGCCGCGACACTTGGATGCGGGCGGATCGAATTGGTTATGTCATTCTGCGCTCGGTTCTGCATCTGGTGGCGATTTCTTTCTTCTTTCTCTCACTGCGCTACCTGCCCCTCGCCGATGCCATCGCAATTGCCTATGTCCTGCCCTTCCTGATCTTGGGCGTGGGTTGGATGACCGGAGATCGGGCAAGCCCTTTGAGCCTTGGGCTCTGCCTGTTGGGTTTCATCGGCACTTTGATGGTGGTGCAGCCCAGCTTTGCCGAGGTCGGTTGGCCTGCGCTCTTGCCGCTGGTTGTGGCCGTTTTATTCACCGGCTTTATGTTCATCACCCGCAAGATTTCAAAACATATCGACCCCATCGACCTGCAAGCGGCAAATGGAGTCTGCGCCATGGTGATCCTCTTGCCCATTGCCGCTTTCGGCTCGGCCTTGGACATTCCCGCTTGGACATTGGTCCCGGTCACAGGATTTGAATTTTACGCTTTGCTTGGTCTTGGGATCTTGGGCACTTTGGCGCATTTATGCATGACATGGGCGCTGCGCTATGCCTCTGCGCCCACAGTCGCCCCGGTGCAATATCTGGAAATTCCTTTCGGAGCGCTCTACGGTCTGCTGCTCTTCGGCGATCTGCCCAATGGCATGGCGGCCATTGGAATCATCGTGACGGTGACCGCTGGGCTATTGGTCGTGCGCTTCACCAAAGCCTCTGTCTAGCGCCTCCAGAACAGTCGCAAGACAGCAGCGCGGCAGGATTGCCAGCAAACCCGGCCCATCCACGGTAATCTCCAGCGCACCGCCCAAGGCAACATTTGACGTCGCAATTTGCCCCACCGGGCTCATGGCCGCCTTCGACAGCGGCCAGCGCACCCCGCGCAAACTCGCTTCCACAGCCACCATGGGATAAAACCCCACGGGGGTCTCAGCTTCCAGATCCACAGAAAATTTTTGCGGCACAACAAAAACCAGCTGCGCCTCATCAATCAAGACCACGGGCCGCGGTTCATTCAGAAGGGCAGAGAAAGCTGCCAATTGGTGATCCAAGCGCCCGCCAAGGAACCCCACACCCAAAAAAATATCCGCATCACAGAGCGCGAGGCATTTTTGGAAATCCGTGGTCTCCTGATCTGTGATATGCGCCACTGCCTGACCGGCCGGCAGGTCTTGTTGCGAATCCATATCGCCCACCACCAATGCCACCTGAGCCCCGGCCTGTTCGGCCGCCCAAAACCCGCCATCGGCCGCCACAATCGCGTCCGAATAGGCTGAAATTTCTCGGATCAATTCAGAGGTTGACGGGCCAGCCCCGATTAACAACGTTCGGGGCGCGCGGCATAAATAAGTCTCATGAGCCATTCTATCACATCACCATCTTTCTTTTCACCGGATTTCACAGGGCCCACCGAAAACGCCATGCGCGGTCTTAATAATTTTGAAGGGCCGCGCGCCTATGAAGAGGTCAAACAGTTTGTCATCGGATTTTTCCCATGCTCGCCAAGCGTCCGGCCTCATTTCTCCTCACTCCGCAGTATCGCGTCGACGCGTTATGGTTGAATGGTGCAGGTCCAGAGGTCAAGACCGAAGCGCCTCCTCCCGCCGAAGCGACCGGCGTGGTTCCGGCGCCCTTTGTCGATTTGCACGGGCTGGAGGGCCTGCTGCGCAAACCTGATCCGAAAATCGTGCTCTCCCTACCTGAGGATGCGGAGCTGATTGATCAGCTGCATAAATTAACCGGGAAAATGCCCAAATTTGCCCAATTTAACCCACAACCGGCCGCACCCACAGCCGCGCCCCAGCCACCATCACCACAACCATCGCCACAACCATCACCACCGCTGCCCGCGGAAGCCGAAGAGGCAAAAGCGAAAAGCGCGCCCCATGCGGCCCCAGCCACAGCCGCAGCCGCGCCCACCATGGATTTTTGCGATCTCACCTCCGGCCGGCGCCGCAGGCAGGCGGCGGCAGAGTAGATCCGGCAGATCCATGCGCATTTGTCGCCATGCAGGGGCCGTCACTAACTTTTGCGATGCAGCATACAGAGGTGCTTAAGAGTCCTCATCCGCATCAGGATCCACTTGACCGATGCCTTTAAAGACAAATTTCAGCGGAAACGCCCAGGCGGTGCCGAGCACCACATAAAGGATGAATTCCAAGAGTTTTGGCAGCACGGGAAGCAGCGCCACAAGATTCACGGCCAAGACTGCATAGACCGGCAAGCCAATCACCAAAATCAGCAGCGACCAACGGCGGCGGGCTTTGTAACTCAGAGCCATCAGTCTGCAAAAGGATCTGTAACGAGGATGGTATCTTCACGCTCTGGCGAGGTAGAGACCAGCGCCACGGGGCAATCAATCAGCTCCTCAATGCGCCGAACATATTTGATCGCCTGAGCAGGCAAATCAGCCCAAGATCGCGCGCCGGCTGTGCTGCCGGACCAACCTTCGATGGTTTCATAGATCGGTGTCACGCGGGCTTGCGCATCGGCCGCGGTGGGCAGGTAATCCAACCGCTGACCATCCAAGTCATAGGCCACACAGATTTTCAGCTCTTCAAACCCATCCAAGACATCCAATTTGGTCAATGAAATGCCGTTGACGCCAGAGGTGGCGCAGGTTTGCCGCACCAGACAGGCATCGAACCAACCGCAGCGGCGCTTGCGCCCCGTGGTGGTGCCGAACTCATGCCCGCGTTCGCCAAGTTTCTGGCCATCCGCATCTTCCAGCTCCGTCGGAAAAGGACCTTCACCGACCCGGGTGGTATAGGCTTTGGTGATGCCCAAGACATAGTCAATCGCGCCTGGTCCAATGCCCGTACCTGTGGCCGCTTGACCCGCAATCACATTTGAAGAGGTCACAAAAGGATAGGTGCCAAAGTCAATGTCCAGCAGAGCACCCTGCGCGCCCTCGAACAAGATGCGCTTTCCAGCCTTGCGTTTTTCGTTCAAAACTTTCCACACCGGCGCCGCATAGGGCAATATCTGCACCGCAATATCGCGCAACTGCGCCAGCAAGCCCGCCCGGTCCACCGGCTCAAGGCCAAGACCTTTGCGCAGCGGGTTATGATGCAGCAAAGCGCGATCGACGCGCAGTTCCAAAGTGGCGGCATCTGCCAAATCCGCCACGCGGATCACCCGGCGACCGACCTTATCTTCATAGCAAGGGCCAATGCCGCGACCGGTCGTGCCGATTTTCGCGACAGACACCTGCCCCTCTCGCGCCCGATCCAGCTCACCATGATAGGGCATAATCAAAGGAGTATTCTCCGCCACCATCAGATTTTCTGGATTGATTTCTACGCCTTGAGAACGGATGCCCTCAATCTCTTTGATCAAATGCCACGGATCGAGGACCACACCATTGCCAATGACCGAAAGTTTTCCGCCACGCACGACGCCAGAGGGTAAAGCATGCAGTTTATAGACAGCCTCCCCGATCACCAGCGTATGGCCGGCGTTATGACCACCTTGAAAACGCGCGATCACATCGGCGCGTTCGGACAGCCAATCCACAATCTTGCCTTTGCCTTCGTCACCCCATTGGGTGCCCACCACAACAACATTGGCCATAAGTTATCCTCTTTCGGTCGGATCAAAACGAGGGCCGTATAGCGGGGATCAAGGGCAAGGGAAACTGCTAACTTGCCGCGGCAGGCCAAAGCTGCCTTTTGGTGCAATTTCGAGCGCGCACCCCGCCACTGGCACATCCCGAGCGCCGTGAAGCGGCCATTGGGGAGAAATGCCCCAGTTTCGACTTGGCAAATGGGTTATCCTTGCTTAGATAGCCTCTGACCTGAACGGGGAAATTTCTATGCAAAATGTCGTCTTGATCATCCATCTTCTTCTCGCCATCTCTTTGATTGGCCTGGTTCTGTTGCAACGCTCTGAAGGTGGCGGCCTGGGCATGGGGGGCGGCGGTGCTGGCGGCGGGGCAATGTCTGGACGCGCGGCGGCCTCGGCTTTGACCAAGCTGACCTGGGGTCTGGCGATTGCCTTTATCTGCACCTCTCTGGCCTTGACAATTCTACAGGTTCAAAAATCCTCCGGCAGTTCAGTTCTGGATCAATTGGTGCCAACCTCGCAGCAAGACACACCGGTTGATGCGGACGCGCTCCTGCCGCCCACGTCAGAGGACTCCGCGCCACTATTGCCGGTCGCAGACTAATCCGCCCCTAAATATGGCGGGTATGGTAAATTTAGCCGCCTTATCTTGATCATCAGATTGCAGAATCATCACGGAGCTGTTATTGCTTTAATCCCGTGGTGAGGTGCATTTTTCTTGCCGAAAATTCGAAACTACGGGGATCTCATTATTTATGGCGCGTTATGTATTTATCACCGGCGGTGTTGTGTCTTCTCTCGGCAAAGGCTTGGCCTCTGCAGCCCTAGGCGCCCTCCTGCAGGCCCGCGGATTTTCCGTTAGACTGCGAAAACTTGACCCCTATCTCAACGTTGATCCCGGCACGATGTCCCCCTTTGAACATGGGGAGGTCTTCGTCACAGATGATGGCGCGGAAACAGATCTTGATTTGGGCCATTACGAGCGCTTCACCGGGGTGGCAGCCCGGATGACTGATTCTGTTTCTTCGGGTCGAATCTATTCAACCGTGCTGGAAAAAGAACGCCGCGGCGATTATTTGGGCAAAACCATTCAGGTGGTGCCCCATGTCACCAACGAAATTAAAGAGTTTTTGAAAGTCGGCGATGATGAGGTCGATTTCATGCTCTGCGAAATTGGCGGCACAGTGGGCGATATTGAAGGCCTGCCATTTTTCGAAGCCATTCGCCAATTCTCCCATGACAAGCCCCGCGGGGAATGTATTTTCATGCATTTGACGCTGCTGCCCTATCTGGCGGCCAGCGGCGAGCTGAAAACCAAACCCACGCAGCACAGCGTTAAAGAATTGCAATCTATTGGCATTGCACCAGATATTTTGGTCTGCCGCTCCGAGCACCCTATTCCCGACAAAGAGCGTGAGAAAATCGCCCTATTTTGCAACGTGCGCCCCGATGCGGTGGTGGCCGCCTATGATCTCAACTCCATCTATGAAGCGCCCTTGGCCTATCACGCCCAGGGGCTCGACCAAGCCGTTTTGGATGCTTTCAATATCTCCCCCGCGCCACAGCCTGACCTGAGCAAATGGGAGGATGTGCAGGACCGCATAAACAATCCAGAGGGCGTGGTGAATGTGGCGATTGTTGGTAAATACACACAGCTCGAAGACGCCTATAAATCAATCAAAGAGGCGCTCACCCATGGCGGCATGTCCAATCGCGTGAAGGTCAATGTCGAATGGGTTGATGCCGAAATCTTTGATCATGAAGACGCCGCGCCACATCTCGCGGGGTTCCACGCCATATTGGTCCCCGGCGGTTTTGGCGAGCGCGGCACGGAAGGCAAAATCAAAGCAGCGCAATTCGCGCGTGAGCGCAAAGTGCCCTACCTTGGGATATGCCTAGGCATGCAAATGGCAGTGATCGAAGCTGCCCGCAACCTGTCCAACGTTGCAGATGCGGGTTCGGAAGAATTTGACCATGAAGCCGGCGAAAAGCGTTTCACGCCGGTGGTCTATCACTTGAAAGAATGGGTGCAGGGCAATCATCGGGTCAGGCGCAACGAAGATGACGATAAAGGCGGGACCATGCGCCTTGGCGCCTATAATGCGACTTTGAAACCAGAGTCATTGGTGGCGAAAATTTATGGCAGCACCGCCATCGAAGAACGGCATCGCCACCGCTACGAAGTCGATATCCAATTTCGCGAGCAGCTCGAGGAAAAAGGGGTGATCTTCTCGGGCATGTCGCCTGACGGCCGCTTGCCAGAGATTGTTGAAGTTAAAGATCACCCTTGGTTTATTGGTGTTCAATTTCATCCGGAGTTGAAGTCCAAACCATTCGCGCCGCATCCGTTGTTCCGCGATTTTGTTCGCGCGGCGAAGGACATGAGCCGGTTGGTTTAACACACACAGGAGAGCCCCATGGCCAAAGGATATTGGATTGCCCACAATCAGATCAGTGATGCCGAGGCCTATGAGGCCTATAAAATCGCCGCCGCACCAGCCCTGCGCGCCTATGAGGGCAAATTTCTTGTACGGGCGGGTGCCGCTGAATTCCCTGAGGGCCAGCTGCGCGCGCGCACCATTGTGATTGAGTTTCCAAGCCTAAAAGCAGCGCAAGATTGCTACAATAGCCCAACATATCAGGCCGCAAAAGCCCTGCGAGCTCCGGTTTCGATTGGGGATATGGTCATCGTCGAAGGCTATGACGGCTAGTCATCGCCGCCGCCCCAACTCTCGAGGCCCCTAATGTTTGCATCTCTGTTTGCGTCAAAATCCCCCGACAGCACGCGCGATATCAGCGCCTCTCAAGCCATGGCGGCGCTGATGGTGCGGATTGCCAAGTCTGATGATGACTATTCCACCACGGAAATCGCACGGATCGATGCCGTATTGGGCCTTTTGTATTCATTGACCGCGGATCAAGCCGCCGACCTGCGCCAGACGGCCGAAGCCCTTGAGGCCGAAGCGCCCGACACTGTGCGATTCACCCGCGCGATTAAGGAAGAGGTGCCCTATGAAGAGCGCTTCAATGTCGTGCGCGCGCTGTGGCAAGTTGTTCTGGCCGACGGGGCCCGCGACGCAGAAGAAGACGCGCTGATGCGCCTTTTGGCAAGCCTGCTGGGCGTCAATGATCGCGACAGCGCCCTTGCCCGCCAACAGGCCTAGCCCCATGATTGCACATCTGCCCATGTATGATGTGCCGGCCAATCGCGCCGCTCACCGGCGCCTGTGGCAGGCGTTACAGGACCACCTGCCAGATGCGCCGAATCTCACCCCGCCAAGCGCAAATCTAATGGCTGATTGGCTCAGCCCAGAGCTCTACCTGTCCCAAACCTGCGGCCTGCCCTATCGCGCGGCGCTGCATGGCCGGGTGCAGCTGATTGCCACGCCAGACAATCAAATTGAGAATTGTCCGCCAGGCTATTACTGCTCGGTGCTGCTCGCCCGCCGGGGCGCGGTTCCAAACCTTGCGGCCAATGACTTTACCTTGGCCTATAATGAACCGCTGTCTCAATCAGGTTGGGCCGCTCCGCAGTCCATCGGCCTTTGCGGCGCCAAACGGCTGCAAACCGGCGGGCATGCAGCCTCGGCCCTCGCCGTTTTGGAGGGACGGGCTGATCTGGCTGCCGTGGATGCCTTGACTTGGCATTTTTTGACACGCGATTGGGACAAGGCGGCAGGGCTAGAGATCTGCGCCACCACTCCTGCCACGCCAACACTGCCCTATATCACCGCATTGGGCCAAAACGCAGCCGCCCTCCGCGACGCTCTGCGGCAAGCGATTCTCTCGATTGGTCCAAAAGACAGGCAAACACTTCAGATATTTGACCTCATCGAGATCAGCGCAGAGACTTATTTGCAATTTCCACTGCCTGAGGCCCCTTAATTTCAATCTATGCCGCTTTTGGATTGCGAGACACGCCCTTCCTCGCCTAATATCTGCTCCGGTAGGATAGGGGTTTTCGTGAGCGACCAAAATACACCCGTGATTGAAATAAAAGGTCTCCATAAAGCCTATGGCGATCTTGAGGTTTTAAAGGGCATCGACATCACCGCAAGACGCGGCGATGTGGTGGCGCTTATTGGCTCGTCTGGATCTGGGAAATCCACGCTGCTGCGCTGCTGCAATATGCTGGAGATCAGCCAGAAAGGCGCGATCCTTTTTCAAGGTGAGACCGTCCGCTGGAGCTCTCAGGACCACAACCGACGCCCGGCCGATTCTGCGCAAGTCACCCGTCTGCGCACGAACCTGTCGATGGTCTTCCAACAGTTCAACCTTTGGGCACATATGACCATCTTGCAAAATGTCATGGAAGCCCCGGTCACCGTGCTCAAGCAGGACAAATCCGAGGTGGAGGCCCGTGCCCGCAAACTTCTGGACAAAGTGGGTATTGGAGAGAAATGCGATGTCTACCCAGCCCAGCTGTCTGGCGGGCAACAACAAAGGGCCGCCATCGCCCGGGCCTTGGCCATGGAACCCGAAGCCCTTTTGTTTGACGAGCCCACCTCCGCCTTGGATCCAGAATTGGAGCAAGAGGTGATCGGCGTCATCAAAGATCTGGCCGCGGAAGGGCGCACCATGCTCATCGTCACCCATGACATGGCCATGGCGCGCGATGTGGCCAATCACGTTATTTTCTTGCACCAAGGGGTGATTGAGGAACAAGGCCCCCCCGAGACCCTCTTTGGTGCACCAAAATCAGAACGGCTTCAGCAGTTTCTTTCTGCCGTCGCTTCATAAAACTCAGCAATATATCTTAGGGAGATACACATGAAAAAGCTGATCTTGACCACCGCCGCTTTGGCACTGACCGCAGGCATATCCTTTGCCGAAACGATCCGGATGGGCACCGAAGGTGCCTACCCCCCCTATAACTTCGTCAACGATGCTGGCGAAGTTGACGGGTTCGAGCGTGAATTGGGTGATGAGCTCTGCGCGCGAGCCATGTTGACCTGCGAATGGGTGGTTAACGACTGGGACAGCATCATTCCAAACCTCGTGTCCGGCAACTACGACACCATCATCGCCGGCATGTCGATCACAGCCGAGCGTGATGAGGTGATTGACTTCACCCAAAACTATACCCAACCTGATCCCTCCGCTTATATGGCCCTCTCGGCTGATGTGGATCTCTCAAGCGCTGTCATTGCCGCGCAAGCCAACACCATCCAAGCCAGCTTTGTCGCCGCCTCTGGTGCCACATTGGTGGAATTTGCAACACCTGAAGAGACCGTAGCTGCGGTGAAAAACGGTGAAGCCGATGCGGTATTGGCGGATAAAGCCTATCTCACCCCCGTGGCAGAGGGCGATGCCGATCTGGTGCTCTTGGCGCAACAAGAGTTGATCGGTGGCGGCGTTGGCATGGGGCTCCGCGAATCCGATGCGGAGCTGCGCGGCAAATTTGACGCAGCCATCTCCTCAATGAAAGCAGATGGGTCATTGAACGCGCTCATCGCCAAATGGGGCATTGGCGAACAGTTCTAATTGACGCCTTTGGGGGCGCGGATTCAGCCGCGTCCCCATCGCTCCATAATGCCGACCTATAGGGCGCCATTATGGATTGAGAATAAATACTTACCGAAAACAGGCCAACCGACGCCAAACCGAAGGTCCCAGTCCGATTTTTAGCTATTGTTCAGATCCGAGCCTCCTTACCAGCCTGCCCTGGCTCAGCTGCTATCTGACCACGGGCAAACACCTGTTGTTTTATCAATCCTTCGCAACTGTGCTCATCCTCTTGGCTGTCACCGCCCCAGCGGCGCTTGTATTCGGCTTTGGGGGCGCGACGCTGGCCCGTGCCCGGTTCTTGCCCCTACGCCTTGTCGGTAAAACCTATATCTCCGCTGTGCGCGGTGTGCCGGATATTGCATTTTTCCTGTTTTTTGTCATCGCATTAGATCAAGGTTTCGAATGGCTGCGCCATCAAGCCCTGTGCCCCGATTGGAACGAACCTATTCGCCAGGGCAATGATTTCGTCGTCTGCGCTGCGGCCAAGCTGCCCCTAGGCACTGCCCCACAATATGTGCATGAGATTTACGGATTTTTCACCGCGGTTTTGACCTTTGCAATTGTCTTCGGTGCCTTTGCCGCCAATGTTCTTTATGGCGCCATGCGCGCCGTGCCCCAAGCCCAGATCGAAACGGCGCAGGCCTATGGTATGCGCCCTACGCAAGTATTTTGGCGCATTTTGGTGCCGCAAATGTGGGTCTATGCCCTGCCTGGGCTGTCCAATCTTTGGATGGTCTTGATTAAGGCCACACCGCTGTTGTTTTTGCTTGGCGTCGAAGACATTGTCTATTGGGCCCGCGAATTGGGCGGCACGAAACAGGCGAAATTCTCCGATTATCCCCATGGTGATTGGCGCATGCAGTATTTTCTGTTTCTGCTGGTCTTTTACCTCGCCTTTACCAAACTCTCTGAAGCGGTGCTGGAACGCGTGATGAAACGCCTCACACATGGTCAGGGCACATTGGGGGCCCCCTCATGAACTGCCAGCAAACCATTTTGGACTATGGGCTGCGCGCGCTGGGCTATGGCGAACGCCTGCTGCCCAAGTCGGATTTCACCCTTTGCCAGCATTTCACGCTGATTGGCTCGGGCCTCATTTGGAATATCTATTTCGGAGCCTTGGCGCTTTTGATCGGATTTTTCATCGCCAATGCGGTGGCGCTGGCCAAGGCCAGCCCCCGCGCGATCCTGCGCCTGCCGGCTGAATGGTTTATTTTAATTTTCCGCGGATCCCCGCTGTTTATCCAATTTTTCTTGGCCTATTTCATCTTTCTGCGCCTCAAGCAGCAAGGGCTTCTGCCTTGGCTGACCGCGGCACAATTTGGGGCGCTCTTGGTGCTGATCTTCAACACAGCCGCCTATTCTGCCGAAATTTTCTACGGCGCGATGCGCTCGGTGCCAAAGGGAGAGGTCGAGGCCGCCGATGCCTATGGTCTTTCGGGCTGGTCGCGCTTCCGCCGCGTCATCTGGCCCACCAGCCTACGTCTGGCCTGGCCCGCCTATACCAATGAGGCAATTTTTCTGTTCCATGCGACCACCTTGGTGTTTTTCTCAGGCTTTCCTGCCTGGCAACAGCGCGGCGATGCGCTCTATTACGCCAGCTATTTCGCCGATAAGACCTTCAACCCCTTTGTCGCCTATCCAATTTTGGCCTTTTATTTCATCCTGCTCACTTTTGTGATCATCGGCATTTTTGGACTTGTCAACGCGCGTCTCAATCGCCATCTTCCCAAGCAAGCGCATCCGAAGCTGCGCTATAGGCCACAGGTCATAAGATGAGTAAATCCATTCGTGTCGCGGCTGTTGATCTCAACGGTCAGTTACGCGGTAAGCGTGTCCCAAAAGCTATGCGCGGCAAGCAAATGCGTATGCCGCTGTCCGTCCTCAATATTGATGTATTCGGGGCAGACATCCAAGACTCTCCGCTTGTGTTTGACTCCGGCGATCAAGATGGCGTTATGGAGCCGGCAGGGCGTGACCCCGTGCCTCTGCCTTGGGTGGCAGGTGAGGCGGAATTGGACCTAAGGGTGATGCACAATGAAGACGGCTCCCCCTTTGAAGGCGACCCGCGCATTGCCTTGAGCGAGGTTTTGAACCGTTATGCCCGTCATGGCTGGCAGGTGATTGCCGCCTGTGAACTGGAATTTTTCTTGCTCGCAGATGGCGACACACTCACTCCACCCTTGAATCCCAAAACCGGCCGCCGGTTGAGTGGAACCGAAATTTTGTCCCTGCGGGAATTGGATGGGTTCGATCACTTCTTCAACGATGTCGCCGAAGGCGCAAAGCTGATGGGGATCGGCGATTTGACCATCACCACAGAAGCTGGCGTTGGGCAGTTCGAAGTCACGATGACCCATGGCCCAGCACTTCACATTGCAGATAATGTCATTTTGCTCAAAGAATTGATAAAAGGCACCGCACGCAATCACGGCATGGCCGCAACCTTCATGGCCAAACCTTTTTCAGATGAGAGCGGCAACGGGCTACATACGCATTTCTCGGTGATCAATCAGGCCGGTGAAAACATCTTCTGTAGCAAGGGCAAGTTGCAATCCGCTGTTGCAGGCTGTCTTGAAGCCTTCGAGGCCAGCACGCTGTTTTTCGCCCCCTATGTGAATAGTTTTGATCGCTTCGTAGAGGGCGCCCATGCTCCCACCTCCGCCACCTGGGGTTATGAAAACCGCACGGTGGCAATGCGTATTCCCAGTGGTCCAGATGCCGCAACGCGGATTGAACACCGCGTGGCCGGCGGCGACGCCAACCCCTATTTGCTGTTTGCCGCCATTTTCGGCGCCGCATTGGAGGGTATAGAACGCAATTCGGTGCCACCTGCTCCCATTGAGGGCAATGCCTATGAGCATCCCGCAGAGTTGCCCGGACTGCTGCCTGATCTTTCTGCGGCGATTGACGGGCTTGATGCGCCGCTCCTTGAACACTTCATGCCCGCACTCATTTTGGAAAATCTCGCAGCTACAAAATCACAAGAACGCGATCTTTTTGATAAACTTTCGGATCATGAAGCCCTTATGGCCTTAATTGACACGGCCTAAACCAGTCTTTTCAAACCCGCGGAATCCGAATAGGATCCGCCTAATCTACAAGAGGTTCCAATGCTGATCGGCATTTTACAATGTGGCCACGCGCCCGATGAGGTCCGTGCCCAGCACGGCGATTTCGATGCTATGTTTGCCACTTTGTTTCAAAGCTATGACTTCACCTTCCAAACCTGGAACGTGGTGGATGGTGAGTTTCCAACCACCGTTGACGCGGCCGAGGGTTGGTTGATCTCGGGCTCCAAACATGGCGCTTATGAGGATCACGCATTTATTCCCCCTTTGAGCGATTTTATCCGTGAGATTTATGCCAGCGCGCGCCCCATGGTGGGCATTTGCTTTGGCCATCAAATCATTGCGCAAGCCTTGGGGGGGCGCGTTGAGAAATTTACGGGCGGTTGGGCGATTGGCCGTCATGAGTACAGCTTTAATGGCCATGGCTCTGTGACGTTAAACGCTTGGCACCAAGATCAGATCATGACTCTACCTCCTGAAGCGCAGGTCATCGGCAGCAGCCCATTTTGTCAATTCGCGGCGCTGATTTATGGACAAAAAGCCTTCACTGTGCAGGCGCACCCAGAGTTTAGCAATTCAGTCTTCGATGATTATGTCCAATCGAAACGCTCAAGCCCAGTCTATCCGCCGGCCGCCATGGAACGCGCGGATCAATTGCGCGATGTCCCGATCCAGAATTCAGCAATCGCTGAAGATATCGCCGCCTTCCTCAAGGGCACATATAAACCGGAGATACACTCATGAGTTGGAAAGACAGCCTACCAGCCAGCGCCAAAGCCTATATTGGCGAGCGGCAATTGGATGAAGTTGAATGCATCATCTCTGATTTTCCTGGCGTGGCGCGCGGCAAAGCGGTTCCAGCCTCGAAATTTGGCAGGCAAACGCATTTCTACCTGCCCAATTCTATTTTTCTACAAACACTCACCGGCGAATGGGCAGAGGCGGCAGGTGAGGAGGGTTGGGTTGAGCCTGATATGATGCTGCGCCCCGATCTCGACACCGCCACCGCAGCACCCTGGGCAACCGATGCCACCTTGCAGGTCATTCATGACGCCTATGATCGCAATGGCGTGCCGGTACCAACCGCGCCGCGCAATGTCCTGAAGCGCGTGGTCAAATTGTTCCGTGACAAGGGGCTGGAGCCTGTGGTTGCGCCAGAGATGGAATTTTTTCTCGTCGCCCGCAACACAGATCCGGCGCAGCCAATTGTGCCAATGATGGGGCGCTCGGGGCGGCCAGCGGCGGCGCATCAAGCTTACTCATTGTCAGCTGTGGATGAATATGGCCCGGTTATTGACGATATTTATGACTTTGCCGAGGCACAAGGTTTCGAAATTGATGGCATTACCCAAGAGGGTGGTGCAGGTCAGGTTGAGATAAATCTGCGCCATGGTGATCCGGTGAAGCTCGCCGATGAGGTGTTCTTTTTCAAACGGCTGATTCGCGAAGCGGCGTTGAAACACGATTGTTTTGCAACCTTCATGGCCAAACCCATCGCCGATGAGCCTGGCTCCGCCATGCATATTCACCACTCATTTTTGGACTCAGATGGCGATAATATCTTTGTCGGCCCACAGGGAGGTGAGACCGATGCATTTTACCACATGATCGCCGGGCTGCAAAATCATCTGCCATCGGTCATTGCCATGCTGGCGCCTTATGTAAATAGCTATCGGCGCTACGTCAAAGATCACGCGGCTCCAATCAACCTCGAATGGGCCCGTGACAACCGCACCACAGGAATTCGCATCCCCCTGTCGTCACCCAAATCACGCAGGATCGAGAACCGCCTGGCGGGCATGGATTGCAATCCCTATCTTGGCATTGCTGCCTCCCTAGCCTGCTGCTATCTTGGGCTTGAAGATCAAGAGCGCCCCGACAAGCAATATCGTGGTGATGCCTATGACAGCGAAGAGGCGATCCCTCATGATCTCTTCGCAGCCATGGATATTTTTGATGATGCCAAGCGCCTGCATGAGGTGCTCCATCCTGAATTTGCCCGCGTCTATTCGATCGTAAAGCGCACGGAGTATAGCGAGTTTTTGCACGTCATATCCACTTGGGAGCGCGAACATCTGCTGTTGAATGTCTGATTTTCTCTATGCCAACGATCAAACAGGGGGCTATCTGTTGTGCTGTGCCCATCGTTCATCGTCACCAAGAGCCAAATCGATGAGATGTTTGAAAACCTAGACGCGGCGTTGAGAAATCTGTTCCGCGACCTGGCCTCGGGACTGCGCCGGGCGGGATATTCCGCCCGGCGTTGCCTTATAATTTCGACAATTTTTCTTGCAGCTGAGCCAATTGTGACTTGATGTCATTGAGTTCATCGGCGCTTTCACTGGCACTACGCTCCGTCCGGCTGGTCGGGGTTGAGCCAGACAGGCCGCCGGTCATGGCCTTCATGAATGCCTCTTGCTGAGCCTTCATCATCTCAAAGCCTGGCATGGATGCCAGGGGATTGACGACAGTAAGATTTTCCATGGCTTTAGACTGCCCATCGCGCAGCATCTCAAAGCTGGCCGCAAGAAATTGCGGTACAATCGATGTGGCTTGAGAGGCGTAGGAGCGCACCAAATCGGTCAGCACATCCACCGGCAAAACATTCTCGCCCCGGCTTTCGTGCTCGGCTATGATTTGCAGCAAATATTGCCGCGTCAAATCAGCACCAGACTTTAAGTCAATGATTTGCACCTCGCGCCCGCCTCGGATGAATCCGGCGATATCATCCAGAGTCACATAATCGCTAGATTCGGTGTTGTATAAACGCCGGCTTGCATAACGCTTGATCAGAAGCGGTTCTGTTTTCTTGCTCATATCCCAGCCCTTTGAAGCGACTCACCGCATCTGCGCGGCACTGCGGCAATGCTATGCAAACGCAGCACAAAAAGAAAGGGCGCAGCAAACGCCGCGCCCTTCATTACCGGTTCATCTAAATTTAGGAGGACAGATAAACCAAACTCTTTGTCGTCACTTAGGCAGCTTTTGCAGCTTTGCCGGCTTTTTTCATAGCAGCCGCAGCTTCAGCGCTCACTTCTTTTCCAGCAGCCATCATCAGCTCAGCGGAGTCGAGTTGTACTTTTTTCGCAACGCCGGCCATGGCGGCCATGTTCTCAGCCGCCATTTCAGCGGAAGAGGATGCGAAATCTGTCAAAGTCTGCGCTGCAACAGCAGGATCTGCAGTCACTTTTGACAAGTCAGCAACTTTTTCCAAAGACGCTTTTGTCCAAGCAGAAGAAATCTCAGCCGATTTCATCGCAGCTTCCAAAGCAACGGCGGTCATTTTTTCGCCAAAAGCCATTTGAGCTTTATAGGCATCTTCAAACGCGGACATATCTACTGGGAATTTACCCATCATGTCTTTGAACATCGCGGTATAATCAGGTGTCTTGGTCATGTGCTTTATCCTCAAGCATGGTGTCTCTCTGAAATCTACATAGACGCTGCACTGCGGCATTGCAAGTAATTTCTGCGTTGCAGCAAAATTTATTTCAACACATATTGCCCAGGTGCATTGCCCAATCGTAGTCCTTTCGGCGATTTTGGCGAGCGCGATCCAATGGTATTGCCGCTTTGCAGCATTAACCAGTCTTTCCAGGCTGGCCACCAACTTCCTGCGGTGTAAGTGGCCGAAGATTGCCAATCTTCTGGGCTCTCAGCCAATGACTTGTGGGTGTAATAGCCATATTTATTGCGCTGCGGTGGATTGATGATCCCCGCGACATGTCCAGATTCGGCCAGAATAAAATGGCGGTCGGCGCCTGTCATTTGCTGCACGCCCCGGTAAGATTGCGCCCAGGCGGCAATATGATCTGTCTCACAGGCCACCGCACAGACCGGCACGGCAATATCGCTCAATTGCAAAAGCGCACCACAGGCCTCAAACCCGCCATCGGCGAATTGATTTTTTTGGCAAAGCCTGCGCAAATACTCAATCGCCATACGGCCTGGCAGGTTGGTGCCATCGCCATTCCAATACAGCAGATCAAAAGCCGGAGGCGTCTCCCCCATCATATAGTGACGAATTGCAGGGCCATAGATCAAATCATTCGAGCGCAAAAAGGAAAAGGTCCGCGACATGAAGAATTTGTCTAAGATGCCATTCTCCTCGACCTCGGCCGCTATGCCATCCACAAAATCATCGCCCAAAAATACCGACATCTCCCCTTGATCGGAGAAATCTGTCAGGGTGGTGAAAAGAGTGGCGGATTTCACCGATGTGTCGCCGCGCTGCGCCAAAAGCGCCAAGGTGAGAGACAGGGTTGTGCCCCCTATGCAATACCCCGTCGCATTGACCTGCGGCACGTCACAAATCTTTTTGACCTGTTCAATTGCGGCGAGAAACCCATCCTCAATATAGGTTTCGACGCCTGTGTTGCGCATAGACGGGTCCGGATTGACCCAGCTGACCACAAAAAGCGTAAAGCCTTGATCGACGATCCATTTCACCAAGCTGTTCTCGGGCCGCAGATCCATAATATAAAATTTGTTGATCCAGGGCGGAAAGATAACTAGGGGCACCTCCTGCACCGTTTGGGTGGTTGGACTATATTGAATCAGCTCGAACAGATGATTGCGGAACACAACTTTGCCCGGCGTGGTCGCGATATTGCTGCCAACGTCAAAGGCACCTTGATCGGCGAGGGTCACCATGAGATCGCCATTATTGGCCTCAATATCTCGCACAAGATTTTCCAACCCACGCACGAGGCTCTCCCCATCGGTCTCAACCGCCCGGGCCAAGGCCTGCGGGTTCGTACCGAGAAAATTGCTTGGGCTAAACATATCCATGATCTGCCGGCTAAAGAAGTCCAGCTTTTGCCGCTCCCGCGTGTCGAGATTGTCCATCTGCGCAACGGCCGTTTCCATTGCCTTGGTATTGAGCAGATACTGCTGTTTAATAAAATTGAAATAGGGGTGCTCGTTCCATAACGGATCCGAGAATCTCCGATCTGCCGGCACGTTTTGACTGTTGACGAAATGCTGCAAAGATTGCCCCCAATAGGCGATTTGCTGCTCGATCATACGGGATGGATTGCTCATCATCTCGGTGACATAGGCCGTCGCGGCCTTGGCAAATAGATCTTGGCCCGGCCCCTGCAACGCAGGTCGTATCGGTTTTTTATGAGAGACCGCTGCCAACAGGCGCTGAGTCAGCGCCTCGACACGTTGTAAATTTTCGGTCAATCGCTCTAATCCGAGCTCATTGCTGCCGTTATCAGTTGTCATGTCGACAAAAGCCCCCTAGTTTGCAGTTGCAGCATAAATGAAACTTTAGAATTATCAAAATATAAAGTTGCATAGCCGCCATGCTAGGAGAGAAACGCAAATGCGCTATATGACCACTTATGATATGATGGAAAGCCTGCGGAACACCAATCAATGGATGGGTGCAACCGCAAAAGCGATGGCGTCTTATCCGATGTTTGCCATGGTTCCAAATCCAGCTTTTCAATGGATGTCGGCCTGGGGTGAAGTCACCGAACGAGCCTATGCGCGCATGGTGGTCAAGCCCGGCTGGCGTTTGGACTTTGTCTCAACCGAGGATGGCAAAGATCATTTGGTTGAGGTCGAAACCCTATTGGCCAAACCTTTTGGCGACTTGATCCATTTCGCGGTGCCTGGCCGCAAACCACGCGACCGCAAGGTCCTGTTGGTCGCTCCCATGAGTGGACATTACGCCACGCTCCTGCGCTCCACCGTGCGCAGCCTGCTGCCCGATTGTGAAGTCTATATCACGGATTGGCACAATGCCCGCGATATTCCTGTCAGCGCCGGCAAATTCGATGTGGAAGACTACACCCTCTATCTCGCAGAATTTATTAGAAAACTTGGCGCAGATACCCATGTCATCGCAGTGTGCCAGCCCGGACCGATTGCTCTTGTCGCAACAGCCTATCTCGCCGCCACCACCCCTGAGGCACAGCCCGCGAGCCTAACTTTGATCGGCGGCCCGATTGATCCCGATGCCAATCCAAGCGACGTCACCGACTTTGGCAATCGCGTCCAAATGGGGCAGTTGGAAGAAACGATGATCCAGCGCGTTGGGTTCCAACATGCCGGAGTTGGCCGCAAGGTCTATCCAGGCCTCCTGCAATTGATGAGCTTCATGTCCATGAATAGCGAAACCCATAGCAAGGCTTTCATCGATCAAATCATCCGCACGGCGCAGGGCGAAGCGCGCGACAATGACAAACATAACCGCTTTTACGATGAATATCTGGCGGTGATGGATATGACAGCCGAGTTTTACCTCTCCACAGTGCACCGGATTTTCAAGCAACGTGAAGTGGCCCGCAACGCTCTCTATGTACAGGGGATTCATGCAGATATTTCCAAAATCACCTCTGTGCCTGTCATTGTGGTCGAGGGTGAAAATGATGATATCTCCGCCCCGGGGCAATGTTTGGCCGCGCTGGACCTGCTCACCGGCCTGCCGCAATCCTTGAAAGCGGCCCATCTCGAACCGGGCGCCGGTCACTATGGAATTTTCGCAGGGAAAAGCTGGCGCAACAATATCCGCCCCTTGGTGCTTGAATTTATCGCCGGCGCGCAAAAGCATGGAAAGAAAAAACCATCGAAAGCTTGAGCCGACCCACCCAGAGCGACGCCACAGGCCAATTGCGCGCTCTGGGCTGGTCAGAGTATTTTGCCGAACAAGCCACCTCCGCCGCCCTCTCAAAAACCCCACCCGTGCGGATCACACAGGTGCATCGCAATACACTCCATATCCAAGGCGTTGATCTCGACATGATCATTCCCGCTCTGCAGGGCGTCACCGTCGGAGACTGGCTCCTTTTTGATGCGGAGGCACCGCGCAACAGCCAAGTATTGACCCGCAAAAGCCTGATCAAACGGCGCGCACCGGGCCATGACCGCAAAGAGCAGCTGATCGCTGCCAATCTCGACACCGCTTTTGTTGTGACCTCATGCAACAATGACTTCAGCCTTGCGCGGTTGGAGCGCTATGTGGCCATGGCGCATGAGGCCGGCGTAACCCCGGTCATCGTTTTAAGTAAGATCGATTTGGCCACGGAGGTCAGCGCCTTTGCAGAGCAAGCGCAAAGTATTTCGCCCGAGATCGCCGTTGTCTGTCTCGACGCCCGCAGTCCCGAGGCCATTGACCTCCTAACCCCTTGGTGCCAGGCCGGACAAACCGTCGCTTTTCTTGGCTCATCTGGGGTGGGCAAATCGACCTTAACCAATTCCCTGGCCGGCAATGCGGCCATCGCCACCCAAGAGGTCCGCGCCAGCGACGACAAAGGGCGCCACACCACCACCGGGCGGCAACTGCACATTCTGCCCAGCGGATGCGCCGTTCTCGATACGCCCGGGATGCGTGAAATTCAGCTGACGGATGTCTCCATCGGCCTGGAGGAAACCTTCGCGGACCTGCATGCGCTGCAACAAAACTGCCGCTTCAACGACTGCGCACACAAGACAGAACCCGGCTGCGCCGTGCAAGCGGCCATTGCCACTGGGGATGTTGATGTGCCGCGCCTGCAACGCTGGCTCAAACTTGTGGCGGAAGATGCGGAAAACACCAAATTCTTGGCAGATCGAAAGCGGCGTGACCGGGCAAAAGCAAAGCCCGAAAAATCCGCTACAAAATACAGCTCAAAAAAATAACCCCCGTCAGTTCAGCGATAAACTCCTGCCGCTGAACCGGGATGATCCAATCTCCGGCGCCGCAAACCACATGCGGCCGGAGACTAGGACAACGTGACTCTCAACCGCCCATAGCCATCAATTCCGAAACCGCCATTTTGGCATGATCTGAAAACGGATCGGCCTGGGCGATTTGCAGAGCAGCCTCCATATCGGCGGCCTCAACGATCAAAAACCCGGTGATGGCCACCGGCTCATCACTTATACCATCCGGGCCAACCACCTTAGAGCTCTTCACCGGTGAAGCGGGATAAACCACAGCTTCCCCCAAGCTGGCCAACCAATCCATCCATTTTCCCATATGCGCCTTGCCATCTTCTGGCGATTTCATCTGAGGTTGCTCTAAATAGGTTAGTAAAAATTGTGCCATAGGCTCATCTCCTAAAATTTACTGTGCTGCAATCACGCCAATCACATCGGTAATCGCCTCCTCGGTCAAGGCCAGAGCGCGCGGAAATGAAAATCGGTGATCTCCTCCCTTAAGCAGGCGCAGTTGAATATCGTCGCCCGTCGCAAGCGCAAACAGGCGTTGCGCCAGCTCAACAGAAACCTCCTCATCCTCATCCCCTTGCAAAAATCGCGTCGGGAAGGGCAAATGCAACGGGCTGCGCAGCACGAGATGTGACCGACCGTCCTCAATCAAACGCTTGGTGATCGGATAGGGATCGCCATAATCCGAGGGGATATTCACTCGTCCCTCTTGGGCCAAAAACTTGCGGGTGTCGGCATTGAAACTTGCCCAAAACCCATCCTCTGTGAAATCTGGAGCGGCGGCGATGGTCACGAGCCCTGCGATACGCTCTGGAATCCTCTTGGCCATCAAAAGCGAGATCCAGCCGCCCATAGAGGAGCCCACTAAAATCTGTGGACCTTGGGTGAGCTCACAAATTGCCGCCTGCGCATCTTCCGCCCAATCGCCAATGCATCCATCTGTGAAGGCCTCTGAAGAGGCGCCATGCCCCGAATAATCAAACCGCAAAAACCCGCGCCCCTCGGCCTTGCACCAAGCCTCCAAATGCAGCGCCTTGGTGCCGCTCATATCGGACATAAACCCGCCCAAAAACACCACGCCCGGCCCGATGCCCTTGGTCTTCGCATAGGCAATCCGGCGGCCGGCCTCCGTTGTTAAAAATTTCATGCACACCCCCTCGTTTCAGATGAATTTTATCTGCTGAGTGCGTCCTGACAATGATATTTGACGTCCTGCGGCGCCAACTGATGGGCCTGTGTCATAATGGCCGCAACGCTTAACCGGTTGACAGTCAAATTCAAAACCGCCAAACAGCAGCCGAACCAAATACCCGCAACCGGGCGTTCCGTGGGCGCCAAACTGACGAGGAGTGCCCGTGATGGCCCAAATCTCACTCACCCTACCTGACAATTCGATCCGCCATTATGAGGCCGGCATCACCGCCGCAGAAGTGGCTGCTGATATCGCCAGTTCTTTGGCAAAAAAGGCCATTTCCGCAACCGTGAATGGCGCGCATTTTGATCTGGCTTGGCCAATTGATACCGACGCCACGATCGCCATTCACACCATGAAAGATGAGGCGCAAGCCAATGAGCTGATCCGCCATGATTTGGCCCATATCATGGCCCGTGCCGTTCAGGAAATTTGGCCAAATGTTCAGGTGACCATAGGTCCCGTGATCAAAGATGGCTGGTATTATGATTTTGATCGCAAAGAGCCGTTTACTCCGGAAGACTTGGGCGTGATCGAGAAAAAGATGAAAGAAATCATCAACAAGCGTGACGCCGTCCGCACCGAAGTGTGGAAGCGTGCACGCGCGGTACAACATTATACCGATGCCCAAGAGCCCTATAAGGTGGAGCTGATCGACGCCATCCCTGGCGACGAACCGCTACGGATGTATTGGCACGGTGATTGGCAAGACCTCTGCCGCGGACCGCATTTGCAAAACACAGGGCAAGTGCCCGCCGACGGGTTCAAGTTGATGAATGTGGCCGGCGCCTATTGGCGCGGCGACAGCAATAGAGCGATGCTGCAACGAATCTACGGGGTCGCATTTTCCAGCAAGGAAAAGCTCAAAGCCCATCTGCATATGCTCGAAGAAGCCGCGAAGCGCGACCACCGCAAGCTGGGCCGGGAAATGGATTTATACCATATGCAAGAAGAGGCCCCCGGGCAGGTCTTTTGGCACCCAAACGGCTGGACCATCTACACCGAGCTACAAGATTACATGCGCCGCAAACAACGCGCAGGCGGCTATGTGGAAGTCAACACCCCGCAGGTGGTGGATCGCAAACTCTGGGTGGCCTCTGGCCACTGGGACAAATATCAGGAAAATATGTTCATCGTTGAGGTGGATGAAGACCATGCCCGCGAAAAGGCCGTCAATGCGCTCAAACCGATGAACTGCCCCTGCCATGTTCAAATTTTCAACCAAGGCTTGAAATCCTACAGAGATCTGCCGCTGCGCATGGCAGAATTTGGCAGCTGCGCACGCTACGAGCCATCAGGCGCGCTGCATGGCATCATGCGGGTGCGCGGCTTTACCCAAGACGACGGGCATATTTTCTGCCGTGAAGATCAAATCGAAGAGGAAACGGCACTCTATATCGCGTATCTAACCTCCGTTTACAAAGACCTCGGCTTTGAGTCCTTTCGGGTGAAATTCAGTGATCGGCCAGAAAAGCGCTCTGGCTCTGATGAGGTTTGGGATCGTGCGGAATCCGCCCTTCTGGCCGCAACCCGCAAAGCGGGCATTGAACCGGAGATGAACCCGGGAGAAGGTGCGTTCTATGGTCCAAAATTGGAGTTTGTTTTGACGGACGCCATTGGCCGTGATTGGCAGTGCGGCACCCATCAGGTGGATTTCGTTCTACCTGAACGCTTGGACGCCAGCTACATCGGCGAAGATGGCAATAAACACAGACCGGTCATGCTGCATCGCGCCTGCTTGGGGTCTTTTGAGCGCTTCATAGGCATATTGATCGAAGAACATGCTGGCCGCTTGCCACTTTGGCTGGCACCGAGACAGGTGGTGGTGGCATCCATTGTGTCAGACGCCGATCAATTCGTTCATGAGGCGGTTGCTGCCCTGCGCGCCGCGGGCATTCGAGCCGAAGCCGATACCCGCAATGAAAAAATCAACTATAAAGTGCGGGAGCATTCAGTGGCCAAAGTGCCTGTGATTCTCGCAGTGGGGATGAAAGAGGTTGCAGATCGCACCCTCTCCATGCGCCGCTTAGGCAGCAAAAACAGCGACGTTGTGGCACTCGATCAAGTGGTGGCGGACCTCAAAACTGAAGCCACACCACCAGATTTGCTGTAAAACCCGCGCCCATTATATATCAAGAGCTTGCCCGGTCATCGCATCGGGCAGCTATGCCCCCGGCAAGCCCGCATAATGGGCCGCAACATCAGGCTTCCAGCCGAGCGTCATCTCTCCATCCTGGACAATCAGCGGGCGCTTCATAAGCGTCGGATGCGCCTTGAGCAGCGCCAAAGGATCACCTGCACGGTCCCGCTCATCCAAGCCGCGCCAAGTGGTCGAAGCACGGTTCAACAGAGCATCCCCAAACTTTGCGAGGGCCGCTTCAAGAACCGCCTCCGGCACCTGCCCTTCGCGCACATCGATATAATCGACCTGCTGATTTTGCAGCGCTTTTCTTGCTTTGCGACAGGTGTCACAGGCTTTCAATCCATAAAATTCCATAAAATTTCCCTTGATTTTATTTTTAATCGCATAATTGTGGAGACATGGCATCTGAATAACAGGATATTCGTGAGAATTTTTGCCGTTCAGATACGTGATGCCGCCCGCATCTCGTCGGGCGTGCAATTATGACTTGGGAGAATATGATATGCCTTTGGGCACAGTAAAATGGTTCAACACCACAAAAGGTTTCGGGTTCATTGAGCCAGAAGGTGGAGGGAATGACGTGTTTGTCCATATTTCAGCAGTCGAACGCGCTGGAATGA
>JADHLF010000056.1 GCA_016780825.1 Planktomarina sp.
CTAGTAAGTCGATATGCAGTTGTTTGTTCATCGAATGAACCAAACCGCCCACATATCTCTTCAGATACTAAAATTTCAAATAACGTGACACAAAAATCCTCAAATTACGCAATAACATAATGCGCAAAATGATCGGTTTTACTTTCAGTGTCGCACCAGCGCGGCGCGTCTGCGTTGCTGATAGAGGGCTTCTAAGGTTACTGACCAAAAGCCGCAAGAGCTTTTTTGTAGAAATATTCAATTTTTTAAATTAAGTTTTTAAACGAATAAAAACAGCAATATAATCTTATTTTTGGTGTGGAGTGCCTGCAAGTTGGGCACTCCCGCCCCCTACCTGCGGCCAATAAAGCAAGATTTCGCGGGAATCCTAGCCGCCCTGATATGCCCAATTCCAGGGACTCACCGGCAATCTAACTGGGCTGGCTCATCCAATGAGCTTTTTCCGCAGGCCCTGAAGACCCGACAGCACTCCGCGACGCCATTTGCCCACACGCAGGGCCAAAAACGCCAAAATAACGACCATATGAGCCAGCGCTTCCACATCAAAGCCTTTCGACAGCATGATGAAATGCAGCCCTGCCAAAATGGCCACCAGATAGGTCAGGCGATGCAAAATGCGCCAGAACCGTCCCAGGCGGCGGACCGATCGGTCATTGGAGGTGAGCGCCAAAGGAATCATTGCGACAAAGCCGGCAAAACCGACAGTCACATAGGGGCGTTTGGCAATCTCTGTCCATATTTGATTGAGACCCTGAAGATCCAGCAAAAACCAGACCAGAAAATGCGCCGTGACATAGGCAAAGGCCATCACACCGATGGCGCGGCGGAAGCGGACCAAATTGATTCGGGTCAAGTGCAACAGCGGCGAAACGGCGAGACCCAATATTAAAAGCTTAAGGGCAAATTCGCCCAGTTCCTCTTCGAGTTCATTAATGGGCTCTGGTCCCAGATTATCGGTCAAGCCCGCCGCAATCGCCAAGAGGCCCGGAATAGGTAAAATAAGGTACAGCACCCAGGTTGGAATTTGGCGCAGGGCCGTGTTAATCCACTGTATAAGCATTGAGACAATCCATTTTCATTTAATAGATGCCACAATAGCCAAATGGCTGCTGCATGCAAATACTCTCCACCACCGGGACCAGAGGTTAAAAATACCTTGTGAGATCCATGCCCTTATAAAGGTCCGCAACTTCGGCCTCATAGCCGTTGAACATCAATGTCGGTTGCCGACGATTAAACAGGCCGCCGCCGATCTTGCGTTCCGTGGCCTGCGACCAGCGTGGATGGCTGACCGTTGGATTCACATTGCTGTAAAAGCCGTATTCGCGGGCATTGGCCATATTCCAGCTCGTGGCGGGCTCTTGGTCCGTCAAGGTTATTCGCACGATGGATTTGATCGATTTGAACCCGTATTTCCAAGGCACCACCAACCGGATGGGCGCACCGTTCTGATTTGGGATGGGCTTGCCATAGATCCCCGTCGCCATCAGAGTCAAAGGATGCAGCGCCTCATCCAGCCGTAATCCCTCGCGATAGGGCCAATCCAGGACGGGATAGCGCAGACCTGGCATTTCATCGGGACGGTTGGCGGTCTCGAAGGCAACATATTTTGCGCCAGACTGCACGCCGACCTTGTCGAGAATGTCTTTCAGCTCCACCCCATTCCAAGGCACGACCATCGACCAGGCTTCAACGCAACGGAACCGGTAGATACGCTCCTCCTCGCTTAAGCCGTCCAGCAAGGAGGCCACGGAATAGCGCCCGGGCGCGTCGACCAGGCCATCCACTTCAATCTCCCAACCAGAGGTGTTCAAACGGTGGGCATGGGCGGCAGGGTCTTCCTTATCAGTGCCAAATTCATAGAAATTGTTATAGCTGGTGATATGCTCCCAAGTGTTGGGCTCTAAGGTTTCCGCCAGGGCCGGGCTGGCGATTGAAGCTGTGGCCCCCGCTCCCAAGGCGCCTGCGATGAGTTGCCTGCGATTGAGCCAAAGCGGCTCGGGGGTAACATCCGCGCGTGTCAGCGTATTCGTCCAGCGATGTGCCATGGTGAGATCCTTTCTATTACCGAAGATGTAATCCAAAAGATGATTATGTCCAATACCAGTCACATAACAGCTTCGCGAGGCCGTTGAAACATTTTCACCGCTTGCCTCTGCTGCCCCCCGGCGGCACAGTCAGGCAAAAGGAGATTGACATGAAAACTGCACTCATCACCGGCGCGGCGCGCGGCATTGGACTTGCCACCACTGATATCCTTTGCTCACAGGGCTGGCATGTGGTCATGGTGGACAGAGACGCAGAGGCGTTAATGGCCCGAGCATCTGAGCGCCAAGCTGTGACCGCTGCGGTATATGATATTTCGGATCCCGACCAAGTGGACGCAATGGTTGCAACGACATTGGCCGCACGTGGGCAGATTGACGCTTTGGTGAATAACGCCGGGGTCGCAGATTTTGGCCCGATTGAGCACACCAGTTTCGCCCGCTGGCGGCGGGTGATGGAGACCAATCTGGACGGGGCATTTCTATGCACCCAAGCCGCCACACCGGCACTCAAGGCCAGTCGCGGCGCGGTGGTCAATATCGCCTCAATCTCTGGGTTGCGGGCCTCGACCCTGCGGGTGGCCTATGGAACGTCAAAAGCAGCAATCATTCACATGACCCAACAATATGCAGCCGAGCTGGGCGAATATGGTATTCGGGTCAATTCTGTGGCGCCCGGTCCGGTGCGCACCAAACTGGCCATGGCCGTGCACACCCAAGACATCATCGACGCCTATCACGATGCTATTCCGCTGGGTCGCTATGGCAGCGAAGCAGAAATCGGGCAGGTCATCGCCTTTCTGTGCTCAGATCAAGCCAGCTATGTGACCGGGCAAAATATCTCGGTAGATGGCGGGTTTGAAAGTACGGGTATTGGCCTGCCGTCACTCCGCGGGCAAACCCAGTAGCGCCGGCAGCTGCGCCATATCGTCAAACAAGATATCCGTGAGACCTTCAAATTTGGCAGGCGGAGTGTCGCGCACAAATCCGAACACAGCCATGCCCGCAGCCACGGCGGCCTGAGCCCCGGTGGCGCTGTCTTCAATCACCACGCAGTCTTTTGGTGCCACGCCCGCTTGGCTGGCCGCCAAAAGATAGACATCCGGGGCGGGCTTGGGCGCGGCGACATCCTCGCGCGAATAGATGCGTCCGGCAAAGCGCGCCGCCAAGCCGCAGCGCGCCAAGGTGATTTCCATTTTGCGATGCGGCCCGTTCGAGCCGATCGCATAGGGAAGGCCCTGCTGATCCAAACGGTCCAACACCGCGCCAATGCCCGGGATGGGTTCGACACTGCGGGCCAGGGCAGCAAATATCTTGTCATAAATTTGAGTGACCCAATCTGCTGGAATAGCCGCACCCATAGACCGCGCTTGGGCACCGGCCCCCGCCATTGTTCCACCCATGAACAGATCAACGACTTTCGGCAGCTCAAGCGGCAAGCCTCTTGCGGCCAGATCATCACGGATCAGTTGCAGCGTCACAGGCTCACTGTCGACCACCACGCCGTCACAATCAAAAATTACCATCTTGGGCCGGCGTTCACGTCTCAGCATAGAGTGTTCCTTATGCAATAAACGCCCCCGCGCGGTTGCACGGGGGCGGGGGTGGGGGTGGCCTTGGCCTTAATGCACCACAGCGTCTTTCGGTGGCAGACGGTTGGAGCCGCTAACCCGATCCCCAACGATCAAGCCCTCACTGCCCGCCGTGACGGGCACGATGTCACCATCTACGACCTCACCGGCCAAAAGCATCTCGGCCAATTGGTTTTGCAGGGCCGATTGGATCACCCGCTTTAGCGGACGCGCGCCGAAGACAGGATCAAAACCCTCATCGGCCAACCAAGTTTTGGCGGAGGCATCGAGTTCCAAGCGGATCTCCCGCGGCGCCAGACGGTCCTGTAACAGTGCCAATTGGATGTCCACGATACCATCCATATCCCGCCTGGTCAGGCGATCGAAAATGATGGTCTCATCCAAACGGTTGAGGAATTCCGGGCGGAAATGCCCCCGCACCGCGTCCATCACTTCGCGCCGCGCCGCAGAAGATTCCATCCCTTCGGGCAATTCGCTCAACACCTGCGCGCCAAGATTTGAGGTGAGCACGATGAGAGTTTGCTTGAAGTCCACGGTTCGGCCCTGGCTGTCGGTCAGCACCCCATCATCCAAAACCTGCAATAGGATATTGAACACATCCGGATGCGCCTTCTCAACCTCATCGAACAAAACCACTTGATAGGGCCGGCGGCGCACCGCTTCGGTTAAAACGCCCCCTTCATCATAGCCCACATAGCCTGGAGGCGCGCCAATCAAGCGCGACACACTATGTTTTTCCATGAATTCCGACATATCAATCCGAACCATCGCAGCGTCGTCGTCAAACAAGAAATTCGCCACAGCCTTGGTCAATTCGGTCTTGCCAACGCCGGTTGGGCCCAAAAACAGGAAACTGCCCAGAGGTCGGCTTTCATCATTGAGCCCGGCCCGCGCGCGGCGCACCGCATTGGACACGGCTTTAACCGCGGCCGATTGACCAATCACACGCGCATGCAGCTCGTCCTCCATGCGCAGCAATTTATCCCGTTCGCCCTCCAACATCCGCGAGGTGGGAATTCCGGTCCAGCGCTCGACCACAGCGGCGATTTGATCTGGGCGCACGGCCTCCTCAACCATATGGCCTTCGGCCGCTTCCGCCTCTGCCAGTCTTTTTTCCAACCCCGGGATCACCCCGTAGGACAGCTCACCGGCTTTGCCAAGATTGCCCTCACGTTTGGCGATGTCCAAATCAGCGCGGGCCCGGTCTAGGTGCTCTTTGATTTCGCGCGCTGAGGCCAGTTTGTCACGCTCTGCCTGCCATTGGGCATTCAGCTCGCTGGACCGTTCTTGCAGATCGGCCAAAGACTTCTCCAAAGCCGCAAGCCGAGTTTTCGACGCCGCATCATCTTCCAGCTTCAGCGCCTCAACCTCGATTTGCTTTTGCAAAATATCGCGATCCAGCGCGTCCAGCTCTTCTGGTTTGCTGTCCACCTGCATCCGCAAACGGCTGGCCGCCTCATCCATGAGGTCAATGGCCTTATCGGGCAAAAAACGATCCGTGATATAGCGGTTTGACAGGGTAGCCGCCGCCACAAGCGCCGCATCGGCAATGCGCACGCCATGGTGCAGCTCGTATTTCTCTTTGATCCCGCGCAGGATCGAGATGGTATCCGTCACGCTCGGCTCTTCAACTTGAACCGGTTGAAAGCGCCTGGCAAGGGCGGCATCTTTTTCAACATATTTGCGGTATTCATCCAGCGTCGTCGCCCCAATGCAGTGCAATTCACCGCGGGCCAGAGCCGGTTTGATCAAATTGGCAGCATCCATCGCGCCATCGCTTTTGCCCGCTCCGACGAGCGTGTGCATTTCATCGATAAACAACAGGATTTCGCCTGCCGCTGATGTGACCTCATTCAACACGGCCTTGAGACGTTCTTCAAATTCGCCGCGATACTTCGCCCCGGCAATCAACGAGCCCATATCCAAAGCCAACAGCCGCTTATTGCGCAGGCTTTCAGGCACGTCACCGTTGACAATGCGCAGCGCCATACCCTCGGCAATCGCCGTTTTGCCTACGCCCGGCTCGCCGATTAACACCGGGTTATTCTTCGTGCGGCGCGATAAAACCTGCATGGCGCGGCGGATTTCTTCATCCCGGCCAATGATCGGGTCAATCTTCCCTTCCCGCGCCCGCGCGGTCAAATCCTGGGCATATTTCTTCAGCGCTTCATAGCTGTCTTCAGCGCTGGCCGAATCCGCAGTGCGACCCTGACGGATATCTTCAATGGCACCATTAAGCTTTTGCGCCGTCACTGCGCCAGCGTCGAGCGCCTCCTTCGCTTTGGATTTCACCATGCAAAGCGCCATCAAGATGCGCTCCACGGGCACGAAACTGTCGCCCGCCTTTTGCGCCAGTTTTTCCGCCTCGGACAAAATCTTGCCGGTTGCGCTGTCGATATAGACCTGCGCATCACCCGTGACTTTGGCAATTTTTGACAGGGTCAGGTCCAAGTCTTCGCGCACGCGCTGCGGCGCTCCGCCGGATCGCGTGATCAAATTGCTCGCCAACCCCTCTTTGTCGTCCAAAAGTGCTTTGAGCAAATGCTCCGGCCCTAGGCGCGCATGGTCTTCTCTTTGTGCAATGGTTTGGGCCGCCTGAATGAAACCGCGCGACCGTTCGGTGAATTTGTCTAAATTCATCGTCTCTCTCCTTCGTAAGCGTCGCCGATCTTATGCTGCCCGACTTCGGCACAGCCTTTGTGCGACCTTAGCTGTTATTTGGGCATGGTCCATTATCTCGACAAGTGCTCCGCCCGCATAAATTGAGATTTTTGACAATAAGTCGGTATTTGTCACCCTTGGCATAGACAGGCCCGGTTGCAATGGATAATTCACCCTCGATGCGCAAACTCTGGAGGTCCTCATGGCTGATGACAAATTAATTGTGGCGATGGATATGCCAAATGCCATTGAAGCCTTGAAAATGGCGGAGCACCTCGGGGATGCGGTCAACTTCTACAAAATCGGCCTCGGCATGCTGACTGGCGGTGGTTTGGCACTGGCCAATGAGTTGAAAGCGGAATTGGGCAAGCGTATTTTTCTCGACATGAAATTGTTCGACATCGGCGCCACCGTTGAACATGCGGTGCGCGGCATTGCGCAATTTGATCTCGATTTCCTAACCGTCCATGGCGACCCCTACGTTGTGCGCGCGGCCAAAGAGGGCGCGGCAGGTAAGGATTTGAAAATCCTGGCCGTGACTATTCTAACCTCGCTGGATCGTGCCGATCTCAATGATGCCTTGATCAAGCCCGGAGATATTGCCGATTTGGTGACAGAGCGCGCGGGCAAGGCCTTTGACGCCGGCGCGGACGGGGTGATTGCAAGTCCGCAAGAGGCCGCTGTCATCCGCGCATTACCGGAGGCCCAAGGCAAATTGATCGTCACCCCCGGCGTGCGCCCCATGGGAGCGGACTTGGGCGACCAAAAACGCGTCGCCACACCGGCGCAGGCCATTGCCAATGGTGCCGATCATGTGGTCGTGGGTCGACCCATTTGGACCGCCCCCTCCCCCCGTGACGCCGCACTGTCTATTTTGGCCGAACTGGCCAGCCCGCAAGCCCAGCGCCTGAACGCTTAATCGTTGATATCGCCGTCGAAGGTTTTGACCTGCCCTTTGGGCAGCAAAAAAATCTTGCGCAGGAGCAACGTGGCGACAAGCGAGGTCACGGCGAAAATCAACACCGATACAGGCGCGCCAATAGAGCCAGCGCCGCCCACAAGCATGACAAGCGCGACGCAGGCGGCACCGATGGTCATGCCCAAAAACACAAAGGCGGGCACGATGATTTCAAGAAAGGCCAAGGCCAGGGCCAAAATCGCCCAAGCCCACCAAGTGGTATGGAGTGTCTGAAGCATCACTTCGACCCTTTCAGCATTTTGAAGGCATCTGCAAAAGCATCCATCGCGTTTGAGGGCACCAAGATGGTTTGCTTGCCCTCACCGCCCCCTAAGGCGGTCAACGCGTCAACCTGCTTGAGCGCCACCTGGTATTGCGCCGCTTCGATGCCGTTCTTGGCAATCGCACGTGCAACAACGCCTGTGGCATAGGCTTCGGCATCTGCCTGCACACGGCGCGCTTTTGCGGCTTGCTCTGCGGCATAGAGCTCTGCATCGGCATTGAGCTCCACAGCGCGCTTGCGCCCTTCCGCCTCAGTCACCTGCGCCCGGCGGGCCCGCTCGGCGTTGAGCTGTTGTAGCATGGCATCTTGAGTGGCCCGATCGAGGTTCACATCCAGCAACTCGGCCCGTGTCACCTCAACGCCCCAGTCATCAACCGCGACCTCAATCGACGTCTTGATCGCGTTGATCAACTCGGAGCGGTTCGATTGCACCTCATCCAACTCCATCTTACCAATTTCCGCCCGCACAATACCGGCCACAGTGGTTGAGATCGCCGCATCCACATCGCGAATTCGGTAAACAGTCTTTGCCGGTTCGGTGATTCGATAGAAAACGGAGGTATCTACTTTCACCAAAACGTTATCGCTGGTGATGGCGTCTTGGCTATTGGTTGGCAATTGCCGTTCAAGCACCGACACCCGATGCCGCACACGGTCCAGGAAGGGCACAATGAAGTTTAGCCCAGGGCCGAGCACAGATTTGAGGCGGCCGAACCGTTCCACCACAAATTTCTCAGATTGTGGCACGATGCGCACACCTTTGAACAGGACGACAAAAATGATAATTGCCAAGGCAATGACAAAGCTATTTTGTCCCAATTGGCTTAAGGTCGCTTCAAAATTCATAAATTTTCTCCTCATGCGTCACTTTCTATATAGGGCTCATTTTGCAAAAATGAAATCTTCTCTGCAGCCAAGAAATGGGCTTGCGCGTGGACGCAGCCATACTTCCGCGTTAGCTTGCGCTCATGCCTGCATTTTGCCGCGATTGTTTGACCATCTTTGAGACCGCCCCGCGCCGGTGCACGGGTTGCGGGCGGCCACGCATTGCCTCGCATCCGGAGCTCTTCTCCCTCTCCATCGCCCATATGGATTGCGATGCCTTCTATGCCTCCGTTGAAAAGCGCGACAATCCAGAGCTGGCCAGCAAGCCCGTCATCATCGGCGGCGGGCGACGTGGGGTGGTGAGCACGGCCTGCTATGTGGCCCGCGTGCGAGGTGTGAAATCTGCGATGCCGATGTTTCAAGCGCTAAAGCTCTGCCCCGAAGCGGTGGTGGTCCGGCCGCGCATGGAGGAATATGTAAAAGCCAGCGCCGCCATCCGCAAAATGATGCAAGAGCTCACCCCAGCGATTGAGCCGTTGTCGCTGGATGAAGCCTTCCTGGATATGACCGGCACCACAGCGCTGCACGGGGCGCCGCCCGCGGTGATGTTGGCCCGTTTGGTGAAGCGAATGAAAGAGGAATTGGGCCTGACCGGCTCAATCGGTCTGTCACATAATAAATTTCTCGCGAAAGTGGCCAGTGATCTCGACAAGCCGAGGGGATTTTCTGTGATTGGAAAGGCTCAAACACATGAGTTCCTGAAAGACAAACCCATCGGCCTGATTTGGGGCGTGGGATCTGTGGCGCAGGGCCAATTGGAAAAGGCCGGCATCCGCACATTTGCGGATCTTTTGCGTTGGGAACGACAGGACCTGAGCGCTCGCTTCGGATCCATGGGGGATCGATTGTGGCATCTGGCCCGCGGCGAGGACCGGCGGCGCGTCTCGGCCCATGCGCCGGTGAAAAGCATCTCGAATGAGACAACATTCTTTGAGGATACCTCAGATTCAGATGTGCTCGACGGACATATCTGGCGCCTGGCGGAAAAGGTCAGTGACCGCGCAAAGGCCCGGGATCTCGCCGGGCGTGTCGTGACCCTGAAGCTCAAACGCAAAGATCACAGCCTTTTGTCACGGCGTGTATCGTTACGCGAGGCCACGCACATCGCCGATCGGATCTACCGCACGGCGCGAGATTTGTTTGACCAATCCGGCCCGCACGGGCCCTATCGCTTGATCGGCGTTGGCCTGTCAGATTTGGTGCGCGCAGAGGACAGCGATTTGACAGAGGATCTTCTGGATCCCGGTGCCAACACCCGCGCCAGGGCAGAACGGGCGACAGATTCTATTCGGGCAAAATTCGGCAAAGATGCCATCGTGAAAGGGCGCGCGTTGCGCTAGGGCTTCACTGCGCCGCGAGCTCTTGCCCCGATTGTCCCAGTCTCGCAATATCCGCAATGACGCCAGCCAGACGGCGCCGGAAGGATTCGAACTCAGCACTCGGCTGAATCCGCGCTTCGTCCATGTAAAGGCTGCGATCAATTTCGATCTGCACCGCATGTTGCCCGATCTGCGGCTTGCCATAGCGCCGACTGATAAAAGCGCCCGCAAAGGGCGTGTTGCGCGCCACCCGAAATCCAGCCTCCACAAATGCGCCGTGAATATGCGCCATCAGCGTGTCATCGGCAGCCGCGCCAAAGCGGTCGCCCAGAACGATCTGCGGCGCTGTCGCCTCAAGAGGTCCGCGGCTCACGGCAGAATGAGGCATGGAATGACAGTCAATTAAGATGGCTTGACCAAATTGTGCGCGAGTCTGGTCCAAAAGCGCAGTCAGCTTCTGATGATATGGCCACCAAATGCGGTCGATGCGCTCTTGCGCCTCATTCAAGCTGATCTTTCCGCGATAGATCGGTGTGCCAATCGCCACAACCCGCGGCACAACCCCAAGACCCGAGGCAATCCTTGCATTGACGCCCAGGCTTTTGGCCCCCTCAATCACCGCGGGATCCAGCTCGTCGCAGGCCCGGTTGAGATCCACATAAGCCCGCGGCGCATTGGCAACCAAGAGCGGCGCACCAAACTCAACAGCCGGCGCAAACAATTGGTCCACAAAAGCATCTTCAGAAGCGCGAATCGCATGCGAATCAAGCACCGACTGCGCCAGGAACTCTGGCGGATAGCGACGCCCCGAATGCGGCGTGGCAAAGACAACGCAACTGCGACGGTGGGCGGGCTCAAAAAGGGTGAAGGGGGCATCTTGCATAGATCCTCCATAGCATAGCGCCCAGATTGAGGAAAGAATTCCTATGAAATCTGCCAAAATCGCTCTTGTCCCAGCAATTTCTCGGTTCAATTGCGATTTCAGCTTGAAGACTCGCGACCTGCTGCTTATACGGCCGCTACCGACGCTTTTTTTGCGTCCTTTTTTGTGGGGCGTGGGGAAAATATCGGTTCAACGGGCGCGTAGCTCAGCGGTAGAGCACTTCGTTGACATCGAAGGGGTCACTGGTTCGATCCCAGTCGTGCCCACCATTTTGTTTACTTGGGCTACTCCGCGGCCCGGTTTTGAAGGAGAAGGCCATGAAGGTCAAAAACTCGCTTCGCT
>JADHLF010000057.1 GCA_016780825.1 Planktomarina sp.
TTCAAAGCGCGATCAGCGAGGCGCGCACCATCACACCGCGTATTTTTCAAACGTAGGTTAGAGATTCCCCGCGCCCAAAGGGGCCGGGGTCAAAGATCCGCTCTTCCGCATGGGGCAGTGGAATTAAGGCAGGGGGTGTGCCCTTGTTGTAACCCGGCTGCAGGGGCCTTGCAGCGTCAGTACATATTTTCAGGAGAAGAAAATGGCTGATAAAAATGACCTAAGTTTTACAGGTCTTACAGATGAACAAGCGCAGGAATTGCACTCAGTTTATATGAGCGGATTAATGATCTTCACGACCGTTGCGGTCGTGGCTCACGTGCTGACGTACATCAAACTGCCTTGGTTCGCTTGGTAAAGGGAGAATATAGAACATGGCACAGTTTTACAAAATCTGGCTGATCTTCGACCCGCGTCGCGTCTTCGTGGCTCAGGGTGTTTTCCTTTTCTTGCTTGCAGCAATGATTCACCTCGTTCTGTTGAGCAATGATGCAACCAACTGGTTTAGCCTCGCCTTTGGCGGCTAACTGGCTGTTTTAATACCGCTTTGGCCGGCGTGTCTATCCCTCCGGCCAAAGCGAACAGTTGAGATTGAAACATAGCTGCGCATCTAAGGCAGCCTAGGTGTTTAAGAGGGAGAAAGAAGATGGCATTGCTCAGCTTCGAAAGAAAATACCGCGTTCGAGGTGGGACGCTGGTTGGGGGTGATCTGTTCGATTTCTGGATTGGTCCCTTCTATGTCGGCTTTTTCGGTGTCACGACGATCTTTTTCGCCGCGCTTGGCACATTGTTGATATTTTACAGTGCTGCTTTGGGAGACACATGGAATCCTTGGCTGATTTCCGTCAATCCACCCGCCATTGAAGTTGGGCTGGGCGTCGCACCTTTGGCCGAAGGCGGCCTATGGCAAGCCATCACCATCTGCGCAACATTCGCATTTTTGAGCTGGATGATGCGAGAGGTCGAAATTTGCCGCAAACTCGGCATGGGCCTGCATGTGCCTTTCGCCTTTGGGGTTGCCATCCTTGCCTATGTCACTTTGGTGATCATTCGGCCTGTGCTTTTGGGCGCTTGGGGTCACGGATTTCCCTATGGTATCTTTAGCCACCTCGATTGGGTCAATAACGTCGGATATGCCTATGGCAACTTCCATTATAACCCGGCGCATATGATTGCGATCACCTTCTTTTTCACCACCTGCTTTGCTTTGGCACTGCATGGCTCTCTGGTTCTGTCGGCTGTGAACCCTGGCAAGGGCAAAACCATCGGCACGCCAGATCACGAAGACACCTACTTCCGCGATCTCATCGGCTATTCCATTGGGCCCTTGGGCATTCACCGCCTCGGTCTTTTGCTGGCGCTCAGCGCCGTTATTTGGAGCGCGATCTGCATCGTGATTTCTGGCACGATTTGGTTCGATAGCTGGAGCTCATGGTGGGATTGGTATGCTGAATTGCCCTGGTGGGCGGATCTTTAAGGGGGACTGAAACATGGAATATCAAAATATTTTCACACAGGTTCAAGTGCAAGGTCCACCCGAAATGGGCATGGACCCGACCGGAGACATCGCCCGCGAGCGCACAAGCAAGGCGGGTTTCTCAAAACTGGCTGGCATTTTGGGCAATGCGCAATTGGGCCCGCTGCATCTGGGTATGTTTGGCGTCGTTTCTTTGGCGACGGGCCTGCTGTGGTTCTTTATCGTAGGCCTGAACTTCTGGGCCCAAGCGGATTATTCGCCAGCCGTTTTCATGCGCGATCTGTTCTGGTTCTCCCTTGAGCCACCTTCAGAAGAATATGGGCTTGGCATGGCACCTTTGAACGAAGGCGGCTGGTGGTTGATTTCCTCCTTCTTCTTGCTGGTCTCGGTCATCGCCTGGTGGATCCGCACCTATCTGCGCGCCGAAGAGCTGGGCCTTGGGAAACATGTCAGCTGGGCCTTTGCCTCCGCCATCTGGCTGTTTTTGGTTCTTGGTCTGATCCGCCCAGTGATGATGGGCTCCTGGTCTGAAGCGGTGCCTTATGGGGTGTTCTCGCATCTCGATTGGACAAACCTGTTTTCACTGACCTATGGCAACCTGTTCTACAACCCCTTCCATGCGCTCTCAATCGCCTTTCTTTACGGCTCTGCGCTGCTCTTTGCGATGCATGGCGCCACAATCCTGGCCGTATCACGCTATGGCGGCGAGCGGGAAATTGAGCAAATCGTGGATCGGGGTACGGCCTCAGAACGCGCAGCGCTCTTCTGGCGCTGGACCATGGGCTTCAACGCCACCATGGAAGGTATTCACCGCTGGGCGTGGTGGTTTGCAGTCCTGACAACTTTGACAGGCGGTATTGGCATTTTGCTCACAGGGACCGTGGTCGACAATTGGTATGTCTGGGCACAAGACCACGGCTACGCGCCGCTGGATTGATCTTAAGCATAAGGGAAATGGATTATGAGTGATCATCAAGACTATCTCGGAACTGGGAGTGACACAAAATTTCGGCTGCGCGCAGATGTGCTGATGCTGATGTTGAAAGGTGCAGGATACGCAGCGGTATTCTGCCTGGTGCTCTGGTTTGGACTTATGGTGCTATATTGGATCGGTAAGGCCTTGCCCGAGGAATCGCGCGACACGCCCGATCCTGGCCAAGCATTTTTGCAACAGCCATATATCGACACCAAACGCGTTTAAGAATTTCCTCAAGCGTCCAGGCGCTTGAGGATCCAAATTCCAGATATCTCAGTCCCTGAATATCTGGAAGCATCGGGATGCAGCATCCTGATATTTCCTGTTGGCTACAGGGGGCAGGTGACTTCTAACACCAGAGGCACCTGCACCTGGCCAACAGGGCCAACACGCCAAGATAAGGATCAACCATGCCCTCTTTGCTTGACGAGATTACATCGCCCTCAGATCTCAAAACCCTGAGCGACCAACAACTGGCGCAGCTGGCGGATGAGGTAAGAATTGACGTGATCGAAGCCGTCTCGCGCACGGGGGGACATTTGGGATCCTCGCTGGGTGTGGTGGAGCTGACCGTTGCATTGCATGCTGTATTTGATACCCCAAAGGACAAGCTGATCTGGGACGTGGGGCATCAATGCTATCCCCATAAAGTATTAACAGGCCGCCGCGCGGGCATGGGAACCCTCCGCCAAGAAGGCGGGCTATCGGGCTTCACCAAACGCAGCGAGTCGCCCTATGATCCTTTTGGCGCCGCCCATTCCTCGACCTCAATCTCTGCGGCACATGGCTTCACCGTAGCCCGCGATCTTGGACAAGATACAGGCGATGCTATCGCCGTCATTGGCGATGGGTCCATCAGCGCCGGCATGGCCTATGAAGCGCTCAACAACGCCGGAGCTGAGGGCCGCAGGATGTTTGTCATCCTCAATGACAATGAAATGAGCATCGCGCCGCCGGTGGGCGCAATGTCAAAATATATGTCAGGACTGGCCGGCACTGCGCTCGCGCAGCTCAATGCCTTTGGGCAGGATATCGAAACCGTTCTGCCCGGGCCGATGCGCGACCACGCCCGTCGCGCCCGGCAATTGGTGACCGGTGCCGCCGCGTCACAGGGTACAATTTTTGAGGAACTCGGGTTTGAGTATATCGGCCCGATCGATGGCCATGATATGAACCAGCTCCTCGGCGTTTTGCGCTCTGCAAGAGCCCGTGCAAAGGGTCCGGTTTTGATCCATTGCTGCACTGTGAAGGGCAAGGGCTATGCGCCAGCAGAAACCTCGGCCGATAAATATCACGGGGTGGCAAAATTCGATGTGGCCAGCGGCGCTCAGATGAAATCAGGCGCCAATGCGCCCAGCTACACCACTGTCTTTGGTCAAACCCTGACACAATTGGCCCAAAAAGATTCCAAGATTGTTGGCATCACCGCAGCAATGCCCTCGGGTACTGGGCTGGATATCTTTGCCCAGCGCTTTGCAGATCGCATGTTTGATGTGGGGATTGCCGAACAACATGGCGTCACCTTCGCCGCAGGCCTGGCCGCCAGTGGCCTCAAACCCTTTTGCGCGATCTATTCAACCTTTTTGCAGCGCGGCTATGATCAAATTGTCCATGATGTGGCGCTGCAAAACCTACCTGTGCGCTTTGCCATAGATCGGGCCGGATTGGTCGGTGCGGATGGGGCGACCCATGCCGGCGCCTTTGACATTGGCTTTTTGACGGCCTTGCCCAATATGGTGGTTATGGCCGCCGCCGATGAGGCGGAGCTGGTGCATATGATCACAACCGCCGCCGCCTATGACAAGGGCCCCATCGCCTTTCGCTACCCCCGCGGCACAGGCACAGGCGTCAGCATTCCCCAAGAAGGCGAGCTTTTGCAAATTGGCAAAGGGCGCATTGTCCGCCCAGGCGCAGAAATCGCTCTGCTGTCCTTCGGGGGGCATCTGGCTGAGGCATTAAAAGCGGCCGACCTCATGTCGACACAGGGCATCGATGCCACCGTTGCCGATGCGAGATTTGCCAAGCCCTTGGATCACGCGCTTATTTCCAAATTGGCCAAAACTCATAGGGTGCTCATCACCATTGAACAGGGGGCTCAGGGCGGTTTTGGCGCAATGGTGCTCCACTATCTGGCCGATACCGGCCTGCTTGACGGGCCATTGGCCGTGCGCAGCATGACATTGCCAGATCGGTTTATTGATCAGGCCGCCCCAGATGCGATGTATGCAGATGCAGGGTTAACCGCCACAGATATTGCGGCCACCGCCTTACAGGCGCTCAAACGCACGCCTGTCTCAATCTGATCAGCCAGGGCTCGGCGCCTATGTTTCAAAAATCAAGTCACTGTGTTGCGTCATGTAAATATGCAGCCAGGGGGTAAATAAGGTCGGAGTGCGGTCCAGCTCTTTGAGCAAGTCTTCGCGGGTGACCCATTTCACCGCCTGGACTTCACTTGGGTTGAGCGCCATTGACACAGAGAAACTGGCTTGGGCCACAAAGACCTGCACCACCTCATGTTCAATCAGGCCATTGCCAACCTCTGCGCGGTATTCCACCTCACCACGGGGCTCGAGATCAAGGCCGGTCATGCCCAATTCCTCATCCAAACGCCGCCGCGCGCAGATCATCGGATCTTCTGCCCAATGCGGATGGGTGCAACAGCTGTTCGCCCACAGGCCAGGCGTATGATATTTGCCCAAAGCACGCTGTTGGAGCAAAATGTGATCCTCTGCCATCACAAAAATAGACACCGCCCGATGCTTCAGTCCCATTTGATGCGCCATTAATTTTTCGACCGGTTGCAGCGCACCATCTTGCCATGCGGGGATCATGATGGTCATCACACACGATCTTCCGAAATGAGCCGGGTCAAATGCGCCAGGTTTTTCAAACCGATCTTCAGATGCGCCATAGGCCGGGCCGCCACCAAACGTTTGTTCATATAGGCTTCAAATGTCAGTTTTTGCACGTCGATATCATGACAGAGCGACACAAAGCGCTCGCGGCGCTCATCACTACGATAATAGGCGTTTTGCATAGCGCCTAAGACTTTGAAGACGCTTTTATGTTCGCGCATAAACAGCTTGCGCGCCAATTGCAGATCTTTCGCGCGCCCGGTTGTCAAAAAGGCACTGGCCGCCGTAGCAGCGACACGACCGCCAACCATCGCGTAATAGATGCCCTCACCAGAGGACGGCGCAACCACCCCAGCCGCATCCCCAGCCAAAACCACATCGACGCCATTGTCCCAACGATCTAAGGGTCGCAGGGGAATGGGCGCACCCTCGCGCCGTATGGTCTTGCAGTCGCTCAACCCGTGGGCGGCACGCAGCTCGGCTGTGGCCTTTTTCAGATCCACGCCCTCAATACCGGTGCCCATTCCAACGCTGGCAGATTTTCCATGTGGAAACACCCATCCGTAGAAATCCGGCGATATGGCCCCGTCATAAATAACGTCGCATCGCTTCGGATCGTAACTCATGCCCTCAAGCGGGGCTTCGATAATCTCATGATAGGCGATCACATAGGGGATTTTATCGCCATTGGGGACTTCTGATTTGGCCACTTTTGAGCGTGCGCCATCGGCACCAATGATGATTTTGCAGGCCAAGCGCCGCTCCTCGCCGCTGTCCTTGTCGCGATAAATCACTGAGGGATAGCCGGCATCCCGCTCGATACGCAAAAACGTGCCAGTCAGCCAAGTGGCCCCCGCCCCTTGCGCCCGGCGGCGCAGAAACGGGTCAAAGTGCTCGCGATCCACCATACCCACAAAGCCATTCTCAATAGGAATATCAACCCTGCGCTGCGTTGGAGAGATCATCCGTGCGGTATTGATCCTGGCCACAATTTGCGAACTGGGAATGGCGAAGTCCTCAATGAGGCGCGGTGGTATTGCGCCGCCACAGGGTTTAATGCGACCTTCGCGGTCCAATAGGGCGGTTTTATGGCCTGAACGCGCCAAATCTTCAGCCGCTGTCGCCCCTGAAGGGCCCCCACCGATCACAACAACATCAAACATAGTTATTCTCCTGCGACTAAATTGGCGGGCACCGGCTGCCCCTTGTGCTCAATAACCCGCATCGCCATGAGGGCGGCGGCAAAAAACAGCGCGGCTTCAAAGATGAAAACCGCACCAAAGGCGGGGCCATCCGCGAAAAAACTGCGGGTGATATCAACCAAGACTGCGCCCGTAAGGCCGCCGAAACCGGCGGCAATGGCCTGCGCCGCGCCCCAGAGCCCCATACGGGTGCCCTCACGGTGACCGCGGCCCTCTGAGCTGGACGCAAGCGCCATCATGGCACTGATGGCTGATACAGCGAACATGCCGTTAAAGAACCCAAGAGCCACCACGAGATAGGTAAAATTCAACGCGGTCGGCATCAGCCCTGACACACAGATGAGCAGTAACACCGCGCCCGATCCATAGCATCCACTCATGACCCATCGACGCAGGGATCCAATTTTGAACCCCGTAGCCATAATACCAACGGTGAGCATCCCAACAAAAACCCCGCCGTTTTGTGCGCCGCTCAAAGAGGTTGACTGTCCAGGCGTGAAGCCAAAAACCAATCCTGCGTAGGGCTCAAGGATCAGTTCCTGCATGAAATAGGCGTTCATGGATAGAAAGACGAAAATTGTAAAATTCCGCGTTTTGGATTCCGCCCAAACCTCGCGCAGAGCCTCCTGGAACGGAATGCCCGGCTCACAGGCGCGTGGGCTGACCGAACGCTCAATGTTCCAAATGGCTAGGACCGTCAACACGACAGCCGATAGGGCGATTATCGAGACGACCGTCATGAGCCGCTCTGGGGAATAGGGATCCAAGAACTGTCCCGCCACACCAGCGGTCAGTGCAATGCCAAAGATCATCATCAACCAAGTAATCGTCGCCGCAGCCGCGCGCCGATGCGGGGCTGTTGCTGTGGCCAATAAAGCCAATAGCGATGTGCCGGACGCCCCAACGCCGATGCCGATCAACCCATAAGACAGAATGGAGGCGATCAAGGCGAGCCAATAGTGCACGGCAAATAATGTGACGGCATAGGTGGCCCCAGCACCGCCCAGCGCTAAGACGATCATTCCGCCGATAATCCAACGGGTCCGATTGCCGCCGACATCCGATCGAAAGCCCCAGCGCGGGCGCGACATTTGGATCGCGTAATGCAGCCCGACCAATGCACCCGGCAAAAGCGCCGGCAGGGCAAATTCAACAACCATAAGGCGATTAAGGGTGGAAGTGGTGAGCACCACAATAGACCCCAGGGCCATTTGCACCAATCCCAAGCGGAAAATTTGACTCCAAGATAGGCTCATAGCAAACCTCGCAAGGCGATGGCGCTGATCATCATGCCCGAGACATACATCGACACGCCCGTGGCATTATACCAAGGCGCGCGCGCCTTCGGATCTGTCAGCATGACCCGCATAGCCCAAAACTGCGCCGCCAGAAGCACCGCAATAATCCCAGCGAAAACAGGTCGGTTCCACAATAACAGCAGGGCAATAATGATCCCTTGTGGCACGCCCATAATCCAACAGGCCAGCCGCGCGGCGCGGTCTGAACCCAGAGTTACCGGCAATGAGTTGATGCCCAATTGGCGATCCCCTTCGGTGGCCTTAAAGTCGTTCAATGTCATGATTCCATGCGCGCCCAACGCATAAAGTCCCGCCAAAAGAACAATCCGCCAATCTGGCGCACCGGCCGATAAAACCGCAGCCCCCGTAAACCAGGGCAACCCCTCGTAGCAGAGCCCCACCAATCCCGGGCCCCACCAGCCAGAGGTTTTCAGCCGCAGTGGTTCCGCAGAATAGGCCCATGCTGCGAGAACTCCAAAAACGGTTGCCGCAAAGCCCCAGGGCCCCAATTGATACCCCACCAATAGGGAGAGCACCGACATCGCCCAGGCGATCCACAATCCCCATTTTCCTGGAATACGACCCGATGGGATGGGGCGATCGGGTTCGTTGATGGCATCCACATGCCGATCACACCAATCATTTGCCGCCTGGCTCATGCCGCAGACAATAGGACCCGCGAGAATAAGGCCCAAAACGATCAACACCCAATGGCCCGAGACCGCAGCGCCAGAGGACACAATTCCACATAAAAATGCCCACATGGGTGGAAACCAGGTGATGGGCTTGAGCAAGAGCAACATGGCCATCGGCTCAGGCACTCGCCGTGGCTCTATGGGAATATATTCTGTCATAGTGTAATTTTAGACTTACACTTGGCCCTACATCAAGTGTAAAGTTGTATTTACGAATGCGGGTTTCGGTTTTGTCAAATGACTCGTGACAAACGGACTTTACCCAGATGAAAATCACGCTAGATGTTATCGAAGCAAAGGAGTGAGAACGAATGAAAACAATGAAAATGGCCCTAATGGGTCTGTTGATGACAGCCGGTCCTGCGCTTGCGGGCGGCCACGCATCTGGGGACGCTGCTGCGGGTGAAGCGGTGTTTAAGAAATGCAAAGCCTGTCACGCCATCGTCGCTGATGATGGAACAGTGATTGTTAAAGGCGGAAAGAACGCGCCCAACCTCTATGGCATCTATGACCGTCAGGCAGCCGTACATCCTGACTTCAAAAAATATGGCGATTCTTTGGTCGAGGCTGGCGCCAAAGGCTTGGTTTGGAATGAGGCCGATTTTGTCGCCTATGTTGCAGACCCAAAAGAATTTCTTAAGTCATATTTGGGCGACAAAAAAGCGAAGTCCAAAATGGCCTTTAAACTAAAGGATGCAGAAGATCAGGCCAATGTTTGGGCCTATCTCGTGTCTGTGGCGGAATAGCCTGATTTAAATTTGCAGAAAACTTAAGGCCCTTCAAAATTTGAAGGGCCTTTTTGTTACATAGATCGCAGCGTATCGATCATCAATTGGACGTTCTGTGGATCCGCATCCGGGGTGATGCCGTGACCCAAATTAAAGATATGCGGGCCCTTGGACAGAGCGCCTGCGATACGTTTGGTTTCCGCAACCAAGGCCGCCCCACCCGTCACCATGTGGGAGGAGGCGAGATTGCCCTGCACGCAGCCTTCTGGTTGCACATGATCTGCAACCCATTGCGCATCAATACCATCGTCAAACGCAATGCAATCGGCCCCTATCAAGCGGTGCAGACCTGCATAGTTCTCACCAGCACCGCGCGGAAAGGCGATAATCGGAACATTGGGAAATTTGGCCTTTAAAGCCGCCGTGATACGGCGCATCGGTTCGATGGAATATTTCATGAAATCTTCGCCCTTGAGCGATCCGGCCCAGCTGTCAAAGAGTTTCACAACCTCCGCCCCCGCTTCTATCTGCGCGCTGAGGTAATGGATTGTGCCCTCCGTGATCAAATCAATCAAGGCTTCAAAAACAGCAGGGTTTTCAGCCTTCAAACGATGCGCGGGCCCTTGGTCTGGGGTGCCTTGACCGGCAATCATATAGGTTGCCACAGTCCAAGGTGACCCGGCAAATCCTATCAAGGTCGTGGCCTCGGGCAATTCTTCAGACAAAATTTTCACGGTCTTATAAATCGGCGCCAGATGCGCGTGAATATCCGTTGCCGGTTTCAGCCTTGCAAGATCTTCTTGCGTGGTCACGGTCGACAGGCGCGGGCCTTCGCCCGTGACAAACCACAGATCCGCGCCCAGCGCCTGAGGAAGTAACAAAATATCTGCAAACAATATTGCAGCATCAAAGCCATAGCGCCTAATCGGCTGAAGAGTGACCTCCGCTGCCAATTCTGAATTATAGCATAGCGACAGAAAATCGCCAGCCTGCGCGCGGGTGGCACGATATTCGGGAAGATAGCGGCCCGCTTGGCGCATCATCCAAATTGGAGCAGTTGGAAGTGTTTCTCCTGCCAGAGCGCGCAAGATTACTTTCCTTGATGTCATTGTGTTATTCCCAGATATTGCTTTGCAACACTATGCGCAGCATCAGTTCATAGAAGCAAGAGTTGTCAGGCCAAGTTTACATGTTTAGGGATAGGACATGACTTATACATTACCCACTCCGAAGACCCCGCTCAATATCGGCACCCGAGGCTCTCCCTTGGCGCTGGCACAAGCCTATGAAACACGCGCACGACTGGCCAAGGCTTT
>JADHLF010000015.1 GCA_016780825.1 Planktomarina sp.
TAGCGGGGAGTTGGGCTGGGGACAAGGACGATTTAGCTAAGTTTCGCCACATTCTTGAAAAAATTCTGCTTCACCGCCTCGGCTTGCACATCCGTGCAGACATTCACCGGCTGGGCGGCCGAATTGGCCACTGCGATCAATTCGCCAGAACGGTCTCCGCTCAAGGTTACGCGCAAAGCATGCGGCTCGGTGGTGAACAACTCAGGCGCAACGCAGGCCACCAGCGCCGATGGATCATGCATGCCGCATCCGGAAAATTTGCCAACAGTCTCGTAAAAATCGATGTAAAATTCGGCCATTTGGTGCAATAGCCCCCCTATTTTCGGACTTTGAGACGCCAATTGCGCAAAGAAACTGCGCGGGCAGATCACCCGGTTGGTCACATCCAGACCCACCAATGTGATATTGCATCCGTGGCGCAGCACATAATCGGCCGCATGGGGATCGTGATAGAAATTGGCCTCGGCCGCCGGGGTGATGTTCCCCCCTGCCCGCAGGCTTCCGCCCATGATAACCATGCCCTTGAGATTTTCGCAAAACGACGGATCAAGCTCCATGGCAGCCGCAATATTCGTCAAAGGACCAATGGGGCAGATCACCAGTTCCCCGCGATGCGCCCGCGCCATGCGCACGAGATACTCTGGGGCTGTCTCTGATAGCGCCTTGTGCTGGGATGCGGGCACAAGGAGCGTTCCAAATCCCTCTTGCCCATGCACTGCAGAGGTTGGCGGAAAGGGCGGGAGGAGGCGGGGGCGGTGCAGCCCTTCGGCCACAGGGATTTCAATCCCAGCCTGGTCCAGCAAATACAGCGCATTGCGCGTGGCTTTCGGCGTTGTCACATTGCCGAACACTGTGGTCAGAGCCAAAAGATCAATCTCCGGCGCAGCAATGGCATAAAAAATCGCCATGGCGTCATCAATGCCGGGATCTGTATCGATGATCAGTTTGAGCGCCATGGCGCCTCCTCCCTCAAGCGGGTTAAGCCTTTGTGACACCCCTATGTGTTAAACAAGAAATGCATCACGTCACCGTCTTGTACGACATAGGATTTGCCCTCAGCCCGCATTTTGCCGGCCTCTTTCGCCGCGGCCTCGCCGCCAAGGTTTGCAAAATCTTCATAGGCGATGGTTTCTGCACGAATGAACCCACGCTCGAAGTCACCATGAATGACACCCGCAGCCTGCGGCGCGGTTGTGCCCTTTTTGATGGTCCAGGCCCGCGCCTCTTTTGGGCCAACTGAGAAATAGGTCTCCAGCGCCAAAAGCGCATAGCCCGCGCGGATCAAGCGATCAAGACCAGCTTCCTCAAGCCCCATTTCGCTGAGGAACATCTCGGCCTCCTCATCGTCGAGCTGGCTAATTTCCTCTTCAATCTGCGCAGAGATGATGACATGGCTGTTGCCCTGCTCTGCGGCCATTTTCGCGACGGCCTCTGAATAGCGATTGCCCGAAGCCGCATCAGCCTCACCCACATTGCAGACATAGAGGATCGGCTTTGTACTGAGCAATTGCAGCATTTTCCATTGCTTGGCGTCTTCGGGATCGACCTCAACAGTTCGAGCCGGCTTGCCTTGCTCCAAGGCGGCCAATGCGGCGCGCAGCAGGCGCTCTTGCTGCACCGCTTCCTTGTCACCGCCGCGTACTTTGCGCAGAATATTTTGAAGCCGTTTCTCCACGCTTTCCATATCCGCCAGCATGAGCTCTGTGTCGATGGTTTCGGCATCAGCGATGGGATCGACGTGATCGGCAACATGCACCACATCATCATCCTCAAAGCACCGGACCACATGGGCGATGGCATCGGTCTCGCGGATATTGGCCAGAAATTGATTGCCCAGACCTTCGCCTTGGCTTGCGCCTTTGACAAGCCCAGCGATGTCCACAAAGGTCATGCGTGCCGGAATGATGTTCGCTGACTTTGCAATCTGTGCCAGTTTGGTCAGGCGCGCATCTGGCACGTTCACCTCGCCGACATTGGGCTCAATGGTGCAAAAAGGAAAATTCGCGGCCTGCGCCGACGCTGTTTTGGTCAGCGCGTTAAACAAGGTGGATTTGCCGACATTTGGCAAGCCAACGATACCCATACGAAAACCCATGATGCACTCCTTTATTTTTCAAACCGCTCTTATCTGCGCGGCTCAATCAGGGCAAGCAGAACTGCGCGCTGAGGGCGGCGCGGCAAATGTCACAGAATCTGCGGCGCTGGGTCAAAGTATATTGAACTTGACCCGCCTTTGCGGCATGTCAGGTTGTGAGCAAAATGAAGGGCCAGCTATGACACGGATCGACGCAAAATTCGCAGAACTCAAAGCCGCCGGGAAAAAGGCTTTTGTGACCTATGTCATGGCAGGCGATCCGACCTATGACAGCGCTTTGGAAGTGGTCAAAGGCCTGCCGGCGGCTGGGGTTGATATCATTGAATTGGGCCTGCCCTTTACCGATCCAATGGCCGATGGACCCACCATCCAATTGGCCGGGCAGCGCGCACTCGAGGCCGGGATGACCCTGGAGAAGACCCTGCAAATGGTCCGAGATTTTCGCGACACCGATGACAAAACGCCTATTGTGTTGATGGGCTATTACAATCCGATCTATTCCCGCGGCGTGGCGCGGTTTCTTGCTGAGGCCAAAGAGGCCGGCATCGACGGGATGATTGTGGTTGATCTGCCGCCTGAAGAGGACAGCGAGCTGTGCATTCCCGCTCAAGAGGCGGGCTTGAACTTTATTCGCCTGGCCACACCCACCACCGATGACAAGCGCTTGCCCAAAGTGCTCACCAACACCTCTGGCTTTGTCTATTATGTCTCCATCAATGGCATCACGGGCGCGGCGGCGGCGCAGGCCGCCAATGTGGGACCGGAAGTCGCGCGCATCAAAGCGGCCACCGATCTGCCCATCATCGTTGGCTTTGGAATTCGCACCCCGCAAAATGCACATGACATCGCATCGGTGGCCGATGGCGCAGTTGTCGGCTCTGCCATTGTTGATGAAATTGGCGCCGGGAAATCTCCTGCGGAGGTTTTGGCCTTTGTCAAATCCCTCGCCGACGGGGCACATTCCGCTTAACGCCAAAGGAGCTCGCATATGCCGCTGAAGATTCGCCCGCTTGGCGTTGAGGACCAGAGTGACTGGGAGCAGATGTGGTCAGACTACCTGTCGTTTTACGACACTGAGGTTGCCCCTGAAGTTTATGAGACGACCTTCGCACGGCTGATCAATCCGGCCAATCGAGTCCAAAATGCGCTTGTCGCCGAGCTTGACGGTGCGGCCGTGGGCATTGTCCATTACATCTATCACGCTCATAATTGGCGCGTGGAAGATGTGTGCTATCTGCAAGATCTCTACGCCAAAGAGGCGGTGCGCGGACAAGGCATTGGCCGAGCTTTGATCGAGGCGGTTTACGCCGCCGCAGATGCCAACGGCACACCAAATGTCTATTGGATGACCCAGGATTTCAACGCAAATGCGCGCTTGCTCTATGACCGGATCGGCACGCTGACACCCTTTATTAAATATTCGAGGTGATATCATGACCATTCATATTGGTGCGCAACCGGGCGAAATTGCTGAAACTGTGCTCTTGCCGGGGGATCCTCTGCGCGCGAAATGGGCGGCGGAAACCTTTTTGCAAGAGGCGAAATGCGTCAACCAAGTGCGCGGCATGTTGGGATTCACGGGGCTTTGGCGCGGCAACCCTGTGACCATCCAAGGCTCTGGCATGGGCATGCCGAGCCTATCGATCTACGTCAATGAGCTGATCAAAGACTATGACGCCAAAACATTGATCCGCATCGGCTCAGCGGGTGGCATGAGCCCCAAGGTCAAGCTGCGCGATGTGGTGATTGCCATGACCGCCTCCACCCTCTCCACCCCATCGCTTGGCATGTTCAAAGAGATCAACTTTGCACCCTGTGCCGATTATGGCCTTCTGGAGGCGGCTGTCGCGGCTGCGCGCGGGCGCGGCATCAACGCCCATGTGGGCGGAATTTATTCGTCCGATGTGTTTTATGATGAACGCCCGGATCTCAGCGAGCAAATGACCCGCCACGGCATTCTCGCCGTCGAGATGGAAACTGCGGAGCTGTACAATCTGGCGGCGCGCCACAATCGTCGCGCTTTGGCCGTCTGCACCATCTCAGATCATCTGCTCACACATGAGGCCCTGCCCTCCGAAGATCGGGAGCGCAGCTTTGGCGACATGGTAGAGATTGCCCTCGAGGCCGCCTTCGCCTAACGGCCTATGCCGGGCGGATGCAGAGGCCTTGGCGGCGATCGGAGCCGTATCGTTCCACATTCAACCGGGCAAGCACCGCTTAGACACGGCGTTCGACCATCATTTCTTTGATTGAGGCGATGGATTTGGCCGGATTGAGCCCTTTGGGACAGGTCTTGGTGCAATTCATAATCGTGTGGCAGCGGTAGAGTTTGAACGGGTCTTCCAGATTGTCCAAACGCTCGCCCGTGGCCTCATCCCGGCTGTCGATAATCCAGCGATAGGCGTGCAACAAAGCCGCCGGGCCAAGATAGCGATCCCCATTCCACCAATAGGATGGGCAAGAGGTCGAACAGCAGGCGCACATCACACATTCATACAGCCCATCCAGCTTCTTGCGATCTTCAATCGACTGCAACCATTCTTTGGCGGGCCGGTTGGTTTTTGTCTCAAGCCAGGGCATGATTGACGCATGCTGCGCATAAAAATGCGTCAGGTCTGGGATCAAATCTTTGACAACCGGCATATGCGGCAAGGGATAGATTTTCACGTCCCCCTTGATTTCATCCATGCCATAGATACAGGCCAGCGTGTTTACGCCGTCGACATTCATCGCACAGGAGCCGCAAATCCCCTCCCGGCAGGACCGGCGGAAGGTCAAAGTCGGATCGATTTCACTCTTGATCTTGATCAAAGCATCCAAAACCATGGGGCCGCATATGTCCATGTCGACAAAATACGTATCCACCTGTGGAGTTTTGCCGTCATCAGGATTCCAGCGATAAATCTTGAAAACCCGTAGGTTTTTCGCCCCTTCCGGTTTTGGCCAGACCTTACCGCGGGTGATGCGGGAATTTTTCGGGAGTGTCAGTTGTACCATATTATTTCTCCACAAAGCAGACGCAGACAGCGCCATGCAGCCTATCAACAAGCAAGGTAAACGGTCTTATCGGGTGATATGCCAAAACCCGCATCCCTAAGACAGTTTTTCAGTCAAACAGCTCAGCACCGCCGGGCGCTGGATAATTTCATTGGCCAGATCAATGATGACCGGGCTCGGCGCCATACCAGCGAAAGCGGCGATGCGGGACACCTCCTCCGCCTCGGCGGCCAAAACCATACATTCCGCAAGTGCCTGCGCATTCTTTCGGTCCAATTGTTCTTGCGCCAGCGGGGTCAAGACCGTCAGAGCCGCAAGCTGAGGCTGGGAAAATTCCGCAAGAGCGGCACCCCCGATCCATGACACAGCCACCGCCGCAACATATCCCATCCGCCGCATCAGAAGGTTCTCACTTTCGGCGCAATTTGTGCAAGGGAGATGCCACCTTCTTCTTCGGTGGTCAGCCTTTCGGTGATCACCGGTCGGTAGCTCAAATCAACCTTTGATCCATCCACCCGCGCGATGGTATGCACGCGCCAATTGTCATCGTCGCGCTCGGTGAAATCCTCATGGGCATGCGCCCCGCGGCTTTCTTTGCGCGCTTCTGCCCCCACGATGGTCGCCATGGCGTTGGGCATGAGATTGGTGAGCTCCAGAGTTTCCATAAGATCAGAATTCCACACCAGGCTGCGGTCCGTCACTTGAATATCGGTCATTTTATCGGCCACAGCGGTCATCTTTTCGACCCCTTCTGCCAAGGTCTTCGAAGTCCGGAACACCGCCGCATCAGCCTGCATGGCTTTTTGCATCTCTAAACGCAGCTCTGCGGTGGGCAAATGTCCCGCCGCATGGCGCAGCCCGTCAAAGCGATCGAAGGCTTTATCCACCGAGGACATGTTCATTGGCGCCGCTGGCGCGGCCGCATCGACGGTTTTGCCTGCGCGGATCGCAGCGGCGCGTCCGAAGACCACCAAATCTATCAGCGAGTTCGAGCCCAAACGGTTGGCGCCATGTACAGAGGCGCAGCCCGCCTCGCCCACGGCCATCAGACCGGGCACAATGGCATTGGGATCTTTGGCCGTTGGGTTGAGCACTTCGCCCCAAAAATTCGTTGGAATACCGCCCATATTATAGTGCACGGTCGGCAGCACTGGGATCGGCTCTTTGGTAACGTCAACTCCTGCAAAAATCTTGGCAGATTCTGAAATCCCCGGCAGGCGCTCTGCCAGGGCTTCCGGCTGAAGATGACTGAGGTTGAGATAGATGTGATCCCCCTGAGGCCCCACGCCACGCCCTTCGCGAATTTCCATTGTCATACAGCGCGAGACATAGTCGCGCGGCGCCAAATCCTTATAATTCGGCGCATAGCGCTCCATGAAACGCTCGTCTTGAGAATTGCTTAGAAATCCACCCTCACCGCGCGCGCCCTCTGTGATCAAACAGCCCGATCCATAGATGCCGGTCGGATGAAATTGCACGAACTCCATATCCTGAAGCGGCAAACCTGCCCGCGCAACCATGCCGCCGCCGTCTCCGGTGCAGGTATGGGCAGAGGTGGCGCTGAAATAGGCGCGACCGTAGCCGCCTGTGGCCAAGACCACCGTTTTGGCGTTGAACACATGCATGGTGCCATCGTCAAGCTTCCAGCACACCACCCCTTGGCACACACCATCGTCTGACATCACCAGGTCAATGGCAAAATATTCAATGTAGAATTCCGCGTTATTCTTCAAAGATTGGCCATAAAGCGTATGCAAAATGGCGTGCCCTGTTCTATCAGCCGCGGCACAGGTGCGCTGCACCGGCGGGCCTTCGCCAAATTCTGTCGTATGGCCCCCAAAGGGGCGTTGGTAAATTTTTCCCGCCTCGGTGCGCGAGAAGGGCACGCCGTAATGTTCCAGCTCATAAACCGCCTTGGGCGCTTCGCGGGCGAGATATTCCATCGCATCTGTATCGCCAAGCCAATCAGAGCCTTTGACCGTGTCATACATGTGCCACTGCCAACTGTCGGGGCCCATATTGCCGAGACTTGCCGCAATGCCTCCCTGAGCGGCCACTGTATGGGACCGGGTCGGGAAGACTTTGGTGACGCAGGCAGTGCGCAATCCTTGTTCGGCCATGCCCAGTGTGGCGCGCAATCCAGCGCCTCCGGCCCCAACCACCACAACATCAAAATCATGGGTTTCATATTCATAAGCAGCCATAGGTATGGTCTCCGAAACTTAAAGGGCGAGGCGCGCGATGGCGAAAACAGCCGCAGCAATGGCTGCGTAGGGCACACAGGTCATAACGATAATCCAAACCTTGCGCGCAAGGCCGTGCACATAGTCTTCAATCAATACGGTCACCCCGTTTTTGAAATGCAGCAATGCGACCACAAAGGTCAAAAGCGCAACCAATGCAGGAAACGGGCGGGCAAAATAGGCTGTGACAGCCTCATAGTCTTGCCCAATCATCGGCCCTACGGTGAGAACAAAAAGCGGCACGAGGATGAGCAGCGCCGCAGAGGAAATGGTCATGCCCCAAAAATGCTCTGTGCCGGTTTTCGCAGCGCCAAGGCCGCTTGCGCGTTTACGGTCGGTCAAAAAAGCCATGCGATACGCTCCTTAAAGCCAAATTACAGTGAGCGCAGTGAGCAGAAGCGATCCGATGATCATCATCCATCCCATACGCTCTGCGGTTTTCAACTCCAGCCCGCGGCCGGTGTCCCAAATCAAATGGCGCAACCCTCCGAGCATGTGATACCACAGCGCCCAGAGCGACAGAAGAAAAACCAAATCGCCAAACCAACTTGTGATCACGCATTGCACCCAAGCGAAAGCCGCCGCGCTGGTCGATGCGGCCAAAAGCCAGGCGATCAGCAAAAGCGTCGCGGCCAAAAGGGCGTTACCGGTGATCCGCACAAATATCGAAGAAATCGAAGTCATTTGAGGACGGTAAATCGTCAGATGAGGAGATAACGGGCGATTGCCGCGATTTACATCAGCCATAATATGTCCTTCTTAGCCTGTCTAACTGTGGATTTAGCCCGTTCATGCCATGATCAAGCCCCGAAGGCCACAGTTTTGACGGGCAAATTGGCGCAGTCGGGGCGTAATTCGGTTATTTTTTGGATTTTGTGATCACGAACACATTTTGTGATCACAAACCACCGTCCTGCCGCGCGCCTACCGCGGGATAAAGGCCCAATAGTCAAGGTCCAGCAAGACATCGCTATGATATTTGCCGTCCGCCTCGCGCAGATTCGGCGTCACACCCTTATGCGCCACCAAGCGCAAACGCAGCGCACCCACGGAGGGCTCAGAGGTTTCGGCCTTATCCAGCACCTCACTCCAAGCGCGCAGAGTGTCCCCGGCAAAACATGGATTGGCATGGGCTCCCCCATTGATCGCCGCCAGCATTTGCACATTGCCCAGACCGTTGAAGGACAGGGCCCGCGCCATGGAAATCACATGCCCGCCATAAATCAAGCGCAGACCATCGGCTCGGGCGGTGGCATCAAAATGTACCTTCGCCGTATTTTGCCACAAGCGCGTGGCGATCATATGTTCTGCTTGCGACAGGGTGACACCATCGACATGGTCAATGACTTCGCCAATATGATAGTCGTCATAAAGGTAGGAACTTCCTGCAAAATCAGTATTATAATTGTCAAAGTTCAACCCATCTGGCACGATCAACTCCGATGCCAAAACGGCCCGTTCAAGCGCAGGCACCACGGTTTGCGGCGCCGGAGCCACCTCATCCCTTTTGCGCACCATGACCCAACGCACAAAAGACATGACCATCTCATCTGCCTGATTGAACCCTTCACTGCGCACCCAAACCACGCCGGTTTTTCCGCTTGAGTTCTGCTTCAATCCAATCACCGTCGAGCGGGCGCGCAGCGTATCGCCGGGATAAACGGGCCTCAGCCAGCGCGCTTCCGCATAGCCCAAATTGGCCACCGCATTTAAAGAGATATCTGGCACGGTTTTGCCAAAAACCACATGAAAAGCGATCAGATCATCCAGCGGGCTTTGCGGCAGGCCACAGCTCTGCGCAAAACAATCTGAGGAATAGAGCGCGTGGCGCGCCGGATAGAGCGCATGATAAAGCGCGCGTTCACCGCCCCCAACCGTACGCGGGACCGCGTGATCTATGACCTGTCCAATACGATAATCTTCAAAAAACAAACCTGGATTGGTCTTCATTACTGCGCTCCCAATTTCATCTCCGGGCTATAGTCCCCGTCAATCTCCTTCACGACCGCTTGGCCGCAGCGCATCACACCCACGGTTGCATCATGGGCATAGGTCGGATCGCCATAAAGCTCCCATCCTTTGGACAGGGCCTCTGTCACCTTATGGCAAAACTTGGACGAATCGTCTTCGGTCAAAAATCTGTAAATCTTCACGCCTGGCCCTCCAGTTTTGCAATCATCGCAGCCTTGGCCAAAGTGGCGCGGGCGGTTTCAATATGCAAATTTTCCACGATTTTACCATCCACAACCGCAACCCCGAGCCCCTCCGCTGTGGCCGCCTCAAACGCCGCGATTTGCCGTTCAGACAGATCAATCTCCGCATCAGATGGCGCGAAGACCCGATTGGCAATCGCCACCTGGGCCGGGTGGATCAAGGTTTTTCCATCAAACCCCATATCGCGCCCCTGCGCGGCCTCAACTTGCAGACCGGCCTCGTCCTTAAAGGCGTTGTAAACCCCATCCACAATAACAATGCCCGCCGCTTTTGCGGCTAAAACACAATGGCTTAACGCTGCGAGCAAAGGCGTGCGTGTCGGATCAAATCTCGTGTTGAGATCCTTGGCCAGATCATTGGTTCCCATCACCATGCCCCCCATCCGCGGCGCATCGGCAATCTCGGCCGCCTTTAAAATGCCGCGCGGGGTTTCCATCATCGCCCAAATTTTGGTGTTTTCAAAGCCTTCATACCGGCCCATCACTGCGCCCAGCTCTGAAATCATCTCGGCATTATCCACCTTGGGCAATAATACCGCCTCCAGTCGAACTTCGGCAATCGCGGCAATATCCTCTGCGGCCCAGGGGGTATCGAGCCCATTGATGCGAATGATTTGACTGCGGGGGCCATAGCCCCCCTCCAACAAATGCGCCACCAAAGTTGCGCGAGCCGAGGCTTTTTCTTCAAGGGCGACAGCGTCTTCAAGATCGAAGATGATCGAATCCACAGGCATGCTGCGGGCCTTTTCAAGCGCACGCGCGCGGCCGCCCGGGATGTAGAGAACAGAACGATAGGGACGTAGAGTCATTTTTAGCCTCGCAATAATGTTGCGCATAACTGCCACCAACCGCAGTTAAAGTTCAAGTGCGTTTTGCCGCATTGCAGCAAAAACACCCGATCACCCGAAAGCGCAGCCTTGCCCTCCTGTAAGTTTAAGACGATGTTCCCTTGGCACGCCACGCATTTGGGTGTAACCGAACTTGCAAATTCACATTTGAGGAAGATCCCCATGGCACGACCCAAAATTGCTCTCATTGGCTCCGGTATGATCGGTGGCACATTGGCTCATTTGGCCGCCCTAAAAGAACTCGGCGACATTGTGCTGTTTGATATTGCCGAAGGCATGCCCGAAGGCAAAGCCTTAGATATCGCACAATCTGGACCATCCGAAGGCTTTGATGCGGCCATGTCTGGCACGCAATCCTATGCCGATATTGCCGGCGCCGATGTCTGCATTGTAACGGCTGGCGTGCCGCGCAAACCCGGCATGAGCCGCGATGACCTTCTCGGAATCAACCTCAAAGTGATGAAATCCGTGGGGGAAGGCATCCGCGATCACGCGCCCAATGCCTTTGTCATCTGCATCACCAACCCGCTCGACGCGATGGTTTGGGCGCTGCGCGAATTCTCTGGCCTGCCGCATAATATGGTCTGCGGCATGGCGGGCGTGCTTGACAGCGCGCGATTCCGTCACTTCTTGAGCCTCGAGTTTGGTGTCTCCATGCGCGATGTCACGGCCTTTGTGCTGGGCGGTCATGGCGACACGATGGTGCCCCTGGCCCGCTACTCCACAGTCGGCGGCATCCCCCTGCCCGACCTCGTGCGTATGGGCTGGACTACGCAAGACAAGCTCGACGCGATCATCCAGCGCACCCGTGATGGCGGCGCGGAAATCGTCGGATTGCTCAAAACCGGATCAGCCTATTACGCGCCGGCCACATCCGCGATTGAAATGGCCGAAGCCTATCTGCGCGATCAAAAACGTGTCCTGCCCTGCGCCGCCTATGTGGATGGCGCCCTGGGCCTGAAGGGCATGTATGTGGGCGTGCCGACTGTGATCGGCGGCGGCGGTGTTGAGCGCATCATCGACATACAAATGAACAAAGATGAGCAGGCCATGTTCACCAAATCCGTTGACGCCGTCAAAGGCTTGGTGGCCGCATGCAAGGCCATCGACGAAAGCCTGACTTAAAACCCATTGCCACCGCAACCGCGGCGCGCGCACAAATGAAAACTCCTCGCCCCGGCGGGGAGTTTTTGCCTTTCCCCTGACAGCAGCAGCGAGCCGGCCTCAGCACAGCTGCGGGTCGATAAGTTTTTCGTCGTTTAAGACCTCTGCACACCCCAACCGCCAAGCCAAATGACTTTGCCCGCCGCCCCTATTTCGGGGTGACATGGCGTTATCCTGCCCGCGCCGTTATGGCAGATATATCAACAATCTAGCTTGCAATATGCGCTTAAATTTCTAAACTTCCGCTTATTGCCCATTTTTGATCTTGGTTTTCATGACAGATTTTTTTGCCCAAAGCCTGCAAGCCTTTCAAGAGCGGATGCGCACCCCTTGGATCGGCAGCATCTTAATTGCCTTCCTGCTGTGGAATTGGCAGCCGCTTCTTTTTCTTGTCGCAAGCGACACCGCGCTTCTCACGCGATTTAACTATTTCGAGATCCACACGGATTGGCGCAGCCTCTTTGCCTATCCCATCGCGACCGGTTTCGTCTTTGCCGCGTTAAAGCCATGGATTTCCCTAGGGATGGACTGGCTCGGGGCGTGGGCGATACATCGGAGTAAATTACATGCCGACAGACTCGCGGAAGATCGAAGCTCCAAACGATTGGATCTTCAGGCAGCATCGTTGAAAAAGAAGGCTGAAATCGAAAACGAGATTGTCGATCATGCCATTGAAAGAAAAACGAAAATTGAAGGAGCGCAGCTGAACGAAGACGAAAAAGAACAGGTGCAACAGGACCTAGACGCGCTACAATCCACACGCGAAAAGGAAGATGTCGACCCAATTGATGATGATACGAGAGCACGCGCGGTGGTAAATTTGCTTGACGAACATCGCAAAAACGTTCTGCGCGGACTTGCGCGGCTTGAGAGAGGTGTTGCTCAAGTCATTAGCAAACCAAATGAGGACACACGGCTAATTGATCTAAAATCAGGCCGCACCATTTGTGAACTTAATTTTAACATAAAAAGCGTACTCGGTAGTTTAGAAAGTTATAAACTCGTGGAGACTTACGACCATGAATTGTACAAAATAACAGAGTTTGGTCGCAAAGTTGCAAGACTATCACATTATATACTTATAAAACCATCTCATTATAAATGACCCACCGAGGGGCAAGGGGTGGGGAGGTGCCTCAGGCCGTGGCCTGAGGCAGGGAGTCTTAGATGTAATAGGCGTCGCGGTAGACGTGGCGCACGATGTCTTGACGGGTCAACCCGCGTTGGGCCAGCTCTTCATCCGACAGGGCGCAGAGAAATTCAATCTGGCGCACCCGTGATTGCGCTGTGCTGATCGACACCAAAAAGTTGAGAAAGCCGCTCAACACACGGTTCAAACCCGCAGCGATGCGGTTGCCTTGTGGGACGTCTACGATAGTTGCCATTTGAAAACTCCTGTGTTTCGTTGACCTGTAGATAGGGACGATCCAAAGGGTTGTGCACTGCGAAAAACGACAATCCCGCTATGCAGCGATTGCATAGATCGGCTGGCGCCTAGCGATCCTGGGCATCTCTTTCGGCGCCGTCGATCAAAGATTTGATCGCTTTGAACAAGCGCACCCCGAAAAGCCCCAAGAGCCCGCCGAATAAGACCGTGAACGCCGAGACCATAACGCCCGAGGATATCGCCGCGATGGCGACGCCGAGCAGCAGCAATACAAAGGTAATCGTGCGGTATTCGCCCTCATGCACCGGAAATTCATCCAAACGCGGCTGGATCAATTTGGTCAAAAATGGCTCAACAAAAGGGGTGGCAAAACCTGCGATCACTGAAAGGACAAAGGTCAACATCGGCGCATCTCCTATTTTCGTGACGATTTTCCGAACCGTTAACATGTGGCGCGCCGCCGCGCCATACAAGAGGCGCGGGCTGAATTGAAATCGCCTGCCCTGTGAGGCAAATTTGCACTGGCAGCGCCCCGCCGGCCCGGTTAAACAGCAGCCATGACAGATCGTTTGACTCTCACCCGCCCCGATGATTGGCATGTGCACCTGCGCGATGGCGATATGCTGACGGCCGTGGCGCCGGAAACTGCGCGCGATTTTGGACGCGCCATTATCATGCCAAATCTGGTTCCGCCGGTGGTGACGGCCGCCCAAGCCGAGGCCTATCACAGCCGCATTTTGGCCGCCCTGCCCGCTGGCTCACATTTCCAGCCGTTGATGACGCTCTATTTGACCGAGCAAACTGACCCCGAAGACCTGGCCGCGGCCCATGGCTCTGGGCTGGTGACGGCGGCAAAACTATATCCTGCCGGGGCGACAACAAATTCTGCCAGCGGTGTGACGAATTTTGACAAGGTGCAACCGGTGCTGGAGAAGATGGCCGAGATTGGCATGCCCATGTGCGTGCATGGAGAGGTCACCGATGCAGATGTCGATATTTTTGACCGCGAGGCCGTGTTCATTGACCGGGTTCTTGATCCTCTGCGCCGCCGGGTGCCGGGTCTCAAAGTGGTCATGGAGCATATCACAACCGCGGAGGGCGCGGCCTATGCCAAATCGGATCCGGGCCAGCTGGCCGCCACGATCACGACCCATCACTTGATCATCAATCGCAATCACATTCTCGCCGGTGGGATCCGGCCGCATTATTATTGTCTGCCTGTGGCCAAACGCGAGACCCATCGCCTGGCCCTGCTGGAGGCGGCGACAAGTGGCAATCCGTGCTATTTCCTCGGCACCGACAGCGCCCCGCACACCGATGACGCAAAGCAAAGCGCCTGCGGATGCGCCGGTGTGTTTTCCGCCACCAATACCATGTCCTGTTTGGCGGAGGTCTTTGAAGCTGCCGGCGCGCTGGACCGGCTCGAAGGTTTCACCTCGCTGTTTGGTCCGCAGTTTTACGGCCTGGCGCCAAATGCCGATACGATCACCCTAACGAAGGGCGATCCGGTACAATTTGCCGAACATATCGACACGGGCGCCGGTCCGGTCACTCTCTTTAATCCTGGCTTTGATCTTCACTGGACCGTGTCGAGCTGAGCGCATAGCAACAAAGGGCCCTGCTCATGATACCAACAAGCTATCCCGACCAACGCGAAATCGCGCGGTTGACCGCCAGAATGCTGCTGGAAATTAAAGCGGTGCATTTCAATGCCGATGAGCCCTTTGTTTTGGCATCGGGCAAGCCATCACCAACCTATATTGATTGTCGCAAACTGATTTCCTTCCCGCGCATTCGCAGCACCTTGATGGATTTTCTCACGGTCACTGTGATGCGCAACGCCGGGTTTGAAGCCTTCGATAATGTGGCAGGTGGCGAGACCGCCGGCATCCCATTTGGCGCCTGGGTGGCCGAGCGCATGGCGCTCCCCATGACCTATGTGCGCAAAAAGCCCAAAGGCTATGGCCGCAATGCCCGCATTGAGGGGGCCATGTCCGAAGGGCAGAGGGTTCTGCTGGTCGAGGATTTGACGACCGATGGCGGGTCAAAGATCTCCTTTGTCGATGCCATTCGCGAGACAGGCGCCACCTGCGCTCATACGGCGGTGATATTCTATTACGGAATTTTTCCTCAGACTGAAAAAACCCTGGGCGATCATGGGGTGACTTTGCACCATCTGTGCACCTGGTGGGATGTCCTGGCGGAAGCCCGTGCAGCGGGCGCCTTTGACAGCAAGACCCTGCGCGAGGTGGAAACCTTTTTAAAATCTCCCGAAGAGTGGCAAAACGCGCGCGCCAAATAAGCTTTTTCCTGTATAAGCCTGTGGGCAAAATGTGGACAATCTCACGCCCCGCGGCCGTTTTCATGAGATGCGAAGTATATCGGCACTAATGCACCACTATATCTAGCGAAAAGCCGCGAAATACGCCCGAATGCCTGCCGATAGTGTCGTTTATCCACAGGTTGTGCACCGATCTGTTCTACATGGCCAAACATCCTGACTTGCAGTAAGCGTGAACTCTTGAGGAGTCGGATATGAATGAGATTGCGAATCTGCAGCCCCCTGCAAGTGATGTGGCCCCTCTTGGCATGCCCCATTCCATTGAGGCAGAGCAACAATTGCTCGGCGCCATCCTCACAAACAACGATCTTTACGACCGGGTCTCGCAGATTTTGCGGGCAGAGCATTTTTATGACCCCGTCCATGCGCGGATATTTGAGACCGCCGCGGCGCGTATCGTCAAAAACAATCTGGCCAGCCCGGTCACGTTAAAGGCATTTTTGGAAGATGATGAGGGGCTGGCGGAATTGGGCGGTCCGGCCTATTTGGTGCGGCTCGCGGGCGCGGCAATTTCCTCCTTTGCGGTGCGTGATTATGCAGAAATGATTTACGATCTCGCCATTCGCCGCGAGTTGATCGACCTGGGCAATAATATCGCGGCGAAAGCGGCCCGCATGGATGTTCTAAGTGAACCAAAAGAGCAAATCGTTGACGCGGAACAAAAACTCTATGCTTTGGCCGAACAGGGCCAGACCGAGCAAGGCTTTCAATCTTTCCTCACCGCAGTCACCGACGCCGTTAAAGTTGCCAATGCCGCCTATCAACGCGAGGGCGGGCTTGCGGGGGTATCGACCGGGCTGATTGATTTGGACAAAAAACTGGGCGGGTTGCATCGATCAGATCTTTTGATCTTAGCCGGTCGCCCCTCAATGGGCAAAACCTCTTTGGCCACCAATATCGCCTTTAACATCGCAAGGGCCTATAAAAAGGGCATCACCACCTCTGGCGAAGAGGGTGCGATTGACGGCGGCGTTGTTGGATTTTTCAGCCTGGAAATGTCCGCCGAACAGCTTGCATCGCGCATTTTATCTGAGGTGGCGGAAATCCCCTCAAATCAAATTCGCCGCGGTGACTTTACCGAAAGCGAGTTTCGCCGAATTGTGGAGGCGGCCAAAGAGCTTGAGGCCGCGCCATTGTTCATCGATGACACCCCGGCCCTACCGATCAGCCAGCTGGCCGCCCGCGCCCGCCGTTTGAAGCGAACCCATGGGCTGGATGCCTTGTTTGTGGACTATCTTCAACTGGTCCGCGGCACGGGCCGGTCCGAAAACCGAGTGAATGAGATTTCCGAGATCACCATGGGCCTCAAGGCCATCGCCAAAGAGCTCGATATTCCTGTGGTGGCCCTTTCGCAGCTCTCGCGTCAGGTGGAAAACCGTGAAGACAAGCGGCCCCAACTGTCGGATCTGCGCGAATCTGGCTCGATTGAGCAAGATGCGGATGTGGTGATGTTTGTGTTTCGCGAAGAATATTACAAAGAGCGCGAAAAGCCGGGTGATCATGAGCTCGACAAAATGTCCATCTGGCAAGAAGAGATGGAGCGGCTGCATGGCCAGGCCGAGGTGGTCATCGGAAAGCAGCGGCACGGCCCAATTGGCACGGTTGAGTTAAGTTTTGAAGGGCAGTTCACCCGCTTTGGTAATCTCGTCAAGCCATGGCAACAATCGCTTGAGGATGAATTCTAGCGCATCAGTCGATTGACCCTCTGCGCATTTCGGCGCATAAAATCGTCAAGAAATTTGTAAGTGTCAGGACAGAAGCGCCCCATGAGTACAGGAAATTTAACGATTAATCTGAAGGGGATCGCCAAGAATTGGTCCGCGTTGGATCGCATGTCTGCCGATCATGTTGAAACTGCTGCAGTGGTCAAAGCGAATGGCTATGGTCTGGAGTGCGGGCGGGTTGCCCGCGCGCTTTATCCGGCAGGGGTGCGGCATTTCTTTGTGGCGGCCGCTGAAGAGGCCTCAGAAATTCGCCGGGAATTGGGCGATAATGTGACGATTTACGTCTTCTCCGGACATATGCGCGGCGATACGGAGATGATCCATGATCTGCATCTCGTGCCCCTGCTGAACTCCTTTGACCAGCTGACGCGCCATTTGGAAGCCCTCCCCGGCCATGCCTTTGGGATCCAACTTGACACCGGCATGAACCGCTTGGGCATGGAAGCCTCGGAATGGGACGCGGTGCGGGACTTGGTGGTTGAATTAAACCCGAGTTTGGTCATGAGTCACCTGGCCTGCGCCGATGAGCCTGACCATCCGATGAACCGCCAACAATTGGCGCAATTTTGCGCGATGACCGATGGTTTGGGCTTGAAGCGCTCGCTGGCCGCGACGGGCGGGATATTGCTGGGACCGGAGTATCACTTTGACATGACCCGCCCGGGTATCGGCCTTTATGGCGGTGCGCCCTTTGTTGAAGCCGAACCTGTGGTGCATTTGTCGCTGCCGGTCATTCAAATACGCGATGTCGTGGAGGGTGAAACCGTGGGCTATGGCAACAGCTGGAGCGCCAGCGCCCCGGCTCGAATAGCAACCGTCGCCGCCGGCTATGCCGATGGGCTACTGCGCGCCCTGTCCAATAACGCGTCACTGTGGCATGAGGGCCAGGCCTGCCCCATCGTGGGGCGCGTATCGATGGATATGATCGGCGTGGATGTGACCGCCTTGCCGCAGCCGCCCGAGAGCTTGGACATCCTATGCCCCAATCAATCGGTGGATGACTTGGCGGATAAAGCCGGAACAATCGGCTATGAAATCCTCACCTCCCTGGGCGCGCGCTATACGCGGCGTTATGTGAATCAATGAGTGCACAGATGATCTTGATGGTCCGTTCGCTTGGGCGCATATGCATCGATGCGATTTCCGCTTTGGGCCGTTTGGTGCTCTTTGCGCTGGCCACCCTATCGCATGTCTTGCGCCCTCCGTTTTATCTGCGCGAATTTTTCAACGCACTGTTGCATGTCGGCTATTTGTCCCTCCCCGTCGTCGGGCTCACCGCCCTATTCACAGGGGCTGCTCTGGCTTTGCAAATCTACTCTGGCGGGTCGCGTTTTAATGCGCCTGAGGTTGTGCCGCAAATTGTGGCCATTGGCATGGTGCGCGAATTGGGACCGGTTCTGGTCGGGTTGATGATTGCAGCGCGGGTGACCAGCTCCATCGCAGCAGAGATGGCCACCATGAAGGTCACGGAGCAAATTGATGCGCTTGTCACCCTCTCGACCGCCCCCATGAAATATTTGGTGATGCCGCGGGTCCTAGCCGGGTTTTTGGCCGGGCCCGTCTTGGTCGCCGTGGCCGATAGCATCGGTATTTTTGGCGGTTTTATCGTCGCCACGCAAACCCTCGGCTTTAACCCCGCAACCTATATTTTAAATACGATGAACTTCCTAACCTCTGCCGATATTCTCTCCTCAATGGCCAAGGGCATGGCCTTTGGATTTATCGCGACATTGATGGGATGCTATTACGGGCTCAACTCGGGCCGGGGCGCGCAGGGCGTGGGCGCCGCAACCAAAGCCTCCGTGCAGGCGGCAGCGGTTTTGATTTTGGCGGCGAACTTCCTGCTCACAGCGGTCTTTTTTACAGCATGATAACCTTTGAAAACATATATAAATCCTTTGGCTCCAATCATGTGTTGCGCGGGGTGAATTTAACCGTAGAGCGCGCCGAAAGCATGGTTATCATCGGTGGCTCGGGCACCGGAAAATCAGTTTTGATCAAAACGGTACTGGGTCTGGTCGAACCGGACAGCGGGCGCATTTTGGTCGATGGCCAAGATGTCACCCAAGTCAAGCGTGACACTTTTCTGAGCCGCTTTGGCATGCTGTTCCAAGGCGGCGCTCTGTTCGATTCTATGCCGGTGTGGCAGAATGTGGCCTTCCGGCTTCAGCGCGGCGCGCTCAAACGGCCCGCGGCAGAGGCACGCGAGATTGCCATCGAAAAACTGCGCCGCGTGGGTTTGGCGCCCGACGTTGCAGATCGCTTTCCAGCGGAGCTCTCTGGCGGCATGCAAAAGCGTGTCAGCCTGGCAAGGGCCATTGCGGCCGAGCCAGAAATCATATTCTTTGATGAACCCACAACGGGGCTCGATCCCATCATGTCCGGTGTCATCAATGAATTGATCCGCGAGATCGTTGTAGAGATGGGGGTGACGGCCATGACCATCACGCATGATATGACCTCTGTCAAAACCATCGCCGATAAAGTGGCGATGTTGCATCGCGGGACCATTCAATGGTGCGGTTCGCTTGCGGATATGGCGCAATGCGAAGATCCGCATGTGGAGCAATTTGTAAATGGCCGCGCCGAAGGCCCAATTGAGACCCTGCGTTAAACAGCAACTTTCAACATTTTCAGGCTTTCTTTATCGGCAGCAGTCTTTATGCCAAGGCCAGATGAAAGGGACAATCCATGGCCAAAGTGACATTCACCTGTAGCAAATGCGGCGCGTCCCATAGCAAATGGGCCGGGCAATGCGACAGCTGCATGGAATGGAACACTCTGGTGGACCAAGGCCCGCTCTCGGCGGGGCCGGGTAAAACCCTTGGCGGCAAAAGAGGCCGAACCATCACACTGACCGATCTGGCCACGGTGGAGGAGCCCCCCGCGCGCACGATGGCTGGCGTGGCGGAACTCGACCGGGTTTTGGGCGGCGGATTGGTCAAGGCCAGCGCGCTCTTGGTGGGCGGGGATCCGGGAATCGGCAAATCCACCCTTCTGTTGCAAGCGGCCGCGCGATTTGCCCGCAATGGTTTAAAGGTGATCTATATCTCGGGCGAGGAAGCCACTGCGCAGGTGCGCATGCGCGCGCAACGCCTCGGTCTTAGCGAAAGCCCTGTCATCCTCGCCGCCGAGACCAATTTGCGCGATATTTTGACCACATTGGATGCGGAAAAGCCCGATTTGGTCATCATCGATTCCATTCAAACCATGTGGGCCGACCACATCGAAGCAGCCCCCGGCTCGGTCAGCCAGGTCAGGTCCTCCGCCCACGAGCTCACTGGCTATGCCAAACGCAAGGGCGTTGCGGTGATTATGGTCGGGCATGTCACCAAAGACGGGCAAATCGCCGGGCCGCGGGTGGTCGAGCATATGGTCGACACGGTTTTGTATTTTGAGGGCGAGCGAAATCATCAGTTTCGCCTGCTGCGGGCCGTGAAAAACCGCTTCGGTCCGGCCGATGAAATCGGCGTTTTTGAGATGACTGGCAAAGGTTTGGTGGAAGTCAAAAACCCCTCTGCGCTCTTTTTGTCCGAACGCGGCAAGACAACACCCGGCTCTGCGGTCTTTGCTGGCATTGAGGGCACGCGCCCTGTTCTCTGCGAATTTCAAGCCCTTGTCGCCCCCTCACCGCATGGGCAGGCGCGACGCTCTGTCGTTGGCTGGGACGGGCAAAGGTTGGCAATGATTCTTGCCGTGTTGGAAGCCCGCTGCGGCATTCCCTTCACCGGTCTGGATGTCTATTTAAACGTGGCCGGAGGCATGCGGGTCACAGAACCGGCGGCTGACCTGGCCGTGGCCGCCGCCCTAATTTCCGCCCGCGAAGACACCCCTTTGCCGCGAGATGCCGTTATTTTTGGGGAAATTTCGCTCTCTGGCGCGTTAAGGCCGGTCTCACAGGCAGAAAATAGGTTGAAAGAAGCGCAGAAACTTGGTTTTTGTCAGGCGCTGGCCCCGGCCGCCAAAAAACTTGAAAATATTGCGGGAATGACATTGCGGCCCATTGATGATTTGGCTCAATTTGTTGAAGACCTGTTCGGAAGCCGCTGAAAAGCGCAGAGTGGAGAAGCAGAGTGGACGGTTTTACAATAGTCGACGGTGGTGTCGCGGTTGCCATCGTGATGTCAGCTTTGTTGGCCTATTCTCGCGGCCTCGTGCGTGAGATTACGGCGATTGCAGGCTGGATCGCGGCGGCATTCACCGCATTTGTCTTTGCCGATGCAGCGCAACCTTTGGTTCGGCAAATTCCTTATTTGGGCGACATGTTGGGTGACAGCTGCGAATTTTTGATTGTTGCCAGCTTTACCATTGTCTTTGCGCTGGCCTTGCTCTTGGTCTCTCTCTTCACACCCCTGTTTTCGGCCATCGTGCAACGCTCCATCTTTGGGGGCTTTGACCAAATGCTGGGTTTTTTCTTCGGAGTGGCCCGCGGTGTTGTCTTGGTCGCTGTTGGGTTTTTCATCTATTTCACCGTGATGCCGAACCAAGACATCGTGGCGCTCGAAACCTCCCGCTCTGCCGCGGTCTTTGAGCGCTATGTCGAGGATGTTCAGGATCAAAACCCAGAGGCCGCATTGAGCTGGTTAAGAACTCAATACGATCAACTGGTTGGCGAGTGCAGCGCATAAATGCGCTTAGAACTTGCGTAAATTTAACGGCCCGCCTCAGACCGCGGGCCATGTTTTTTTCAATTTCCAAGAGAAAAACCGCCTCTTTTTCGCATTGTCAAAGTGACATGGCTGCTGCGATCGCGTAAGGCATGGTCTGTAACGTCTTATATCGGAGCCTATCGCGTGACCCAACCGTTGGACCAGATGCACACAAATCCCTTTGACGATGATAAACTGCGCGAAGAATGCGGCGTGTTCGGGGTGATTGGCACAGCGGATGCGGCGAATTTCACCGCCCTTGGTTTGCATGCTTTGCAACATCGCGGCCAGGAGGCTGGCGGCATTGTGACCCATGACGAAACCCTCGGCTTTAATTCTGTGCGCCGCTTTGGCTATGTGCGCGACAATTTCACCAGTGCAAAAATCATGGAGCAACTGCCGGGGGATCTCTCAATCGGACATGTGCGCTATTCGACCGCCGGATCCAAGGGCAACACAGCGATGCGCGATGTGCAGCCCTTTTTCGGTGAGTTTTCTATGGGCGGCGCTGCGATTGCGCATAATGGCAATATCACCAATGCCAATTCCCTGCGCAAAGAATTGATTGGGCGCGGGTCGATTTTCCAATCCTCCTCCGACAGCGAATGCATTATTCACCTCATGGCCCGCAGCCTACAGCAGAACATCCCGCAACGGATGGAAGATGCGTTGCGCCGCGTTGAAGGGGCTTTTTCCATCGTCGCCATGACACAAACTCAGCTGATCGGCGTGCGCGACCCATTGGGCGTGCGGCCCTTGGTCTTGGGCAAATTGGGCGATGGATGGGTGCTGAGCTCGGAAACCTGCGCTTTGGATATCACGGGCGCGGAGTTTGTGCGCGAAATCCACCCCGGCGAGATGGTGGTCATCACCGCACAGGGTGTCGAAAGCAGCTATCCTTTTCGCCCGGCGCCGCCGCGGTTTTGTGTGTTTGAGCACATCTATTTCAGCCGTCCCGACAGCATCCTTGGCGGCCGCAGCGTTTATGAGACCCGCGAGGCCATTGGCCGCGAATTGGCCAAAGAAGCGCCAGTAGACGCCGATCTGGTTTGCCCTGTGCCCGACAGCGGCACGCCCGCGGCGATTGGGTTTTCGCTTGAATCAGGCATCCCCTATGCCATGGGGATCATTCGCAATCAGTATATGGGCCGAACATTCATTGAACCCAGTGAGCAAATTCGCAATATGGGCGTGCGTTTAAAGCTGAATGTGAACCGGGCTTTGATCCACGGCAAGCGGGTGATTTTGGTGGACGACAGCGTTGTGCGCGGCACCACATCGCGCAAAATCAAAGAGATGATCTTAGATGCCGGGGCCGCCGAAGTGCATTTCCGCATCGCCAGTCCACCAACGGCTTGGCCCTGCTTTTACGGGGTAGATACGCCGGATCGCGAAAAACTTTTGGCCGCAACCATGTCCGAAGAGGAAATGCGCCAACATTTGGCCGTGGACAGTTTGAAATTCATTTCGCTCAACGGGCTGTATCGCGCCGTTGGCGGCACCGACCGCGACAACGCACAGCCGCAATATTGTGACGCATGTTTCAGCGGCGATTACCCCGTGATCCCATCCGATCAAATCTCGAGCGGGTTTCAAATGAAGGCCGCTGAGTAGCGCCCTGCCCCTTGACCTGCTGCGCATTTGCCCCCATGACGCGCCCCATGACATATCCCATTCTCATCACTGGCGCCTCGCGTGGCCTTGGCGCGGCTTTGGCGCTTCAGCTTGCGCAGAAATTTCACATCATCGCTGTGGCGAAAACCACCGGTGCGCTTGAGGAATTGGATGATCGCATCCAAGCCATCGGCGGGCAAGCGACCCTCGCGCCCCTTGATGTCACAGATGTGAATGCCGTGCGCCATCTGTGCCGATCGATCCATGAGCGCTGGGGCGGGCTCCACCTCTGGGCGCATTGCGCGATCCATGCCGCGCCCCTCGCGCCGGCCAATTGTATTGATGCCCGCGATTGGGACAAGTCGATCAAGCTCAATGTCACCACCACCGGAATGCTGATCCCCAATATCACGCCCTTGTTACATCAGAGCGGAACGGCTGTTTTCTTTGACGACCCTTGCGGCGGGAAAAAATTCTTCGGCAGTTACGGCGCGACCAAAGCGGCGCAGATCGCCTTGGCCGAAAGCTGGAAGGCGGAGACTGTCAAAACCGGCCCCAAAGTCGAGATCCTCACACCCGCGCCCATGCCCACAGCCACACGCGCGCGCTTCTATCCCGGTGAAGATCGCAGCGCCTTGAGCAGTTGCGACAGTGAAGCTACCCGAATAATTACGGCCCTAGACCTGTTCGCCGAGGCATAACTGCGGATATTTTCACCTTGCTGAAGAAAATGCCAATGCTGCGGGTCGATCAGGCTTGCCCACCGCGGCACAACCTTTTAACCAAGGGCTATGCGTATACTTATCACAAATGACGACGGAATAATGGCGCCCGGCCTGCGGGTGCTATTTGATCTTGCAACCGAGCTGGCCGGCCCCAAGGGTGAGGTCTGGACGGTCGCGCCCCAATCAGAGCAATCGGGTGTTGGCCATTGTATCTCTTACTCCAAACCCGTGCTTGTGCATCAATATGCCGAGCGAAAATTTGCGGTGGAAGGCTCTCCAGCCGATTGTATCCTGGCGGGGCTCAATGATCTTTTGCCCGAGCGTCCGGATTTGGTTTTATCTGGCGTAAATAAGGGCAATAACTCTGCGGAAAACACCGTCTATTCCGGCACCATCGGTGCTGCGATGGAAGCGGCTCTTGCTGGAATTCCATCCATTGCGCTGTCGCAGTTTTACGGGCCACAAAACACAGATTTGGACAATAGTTTTGAGGCCAGTGCCGATCACGGCATTGCAGCCATTCAAGCCTGTCTGGATGCGGGCTTTGCACGCGCCGAGGATTACGCTCTGTTTTATAACATTAATTTTCCACCAGTTCCATCCTCTGGCGTTTTGGGAATGAAGGCTGTCAAACAGGGATATAGAGGTGATGGAGCCTTTGGTGCCCATGCCACCAATGCGCCAAACGGGCGAAAATTCTTGTTCATGCACGGCCGTCCTCAACAAGCTCCGACACAGGATGGCACAGATGCCGCCGCCAATTTGGACGGCTATGTCTCGCTGACACCCATGCGCGCCGATTTGACCGCGCATGACCAATTGGCGAATTTGGCCAGAATTTTGGGCTAAAATATGGATCCGGCCGCTGAACGAAAAATGCAATTTTTGTTTTCCCTGCGCTCGCATGGTGTCACCAACAAGCGCGTATTGACGGCAATGGAAAAAGTAGATCGCGGCAAATATATTCGAGGAACCTTCGAAAATCGCGCCTATGAAGACACGCCATTGCCCATTGCCTGTGGTCAAACCATCTCACAACCCTCCATTGTGGCTTTGATGACCCAAGCCTTGGACGTGCAACCGCGCCACAAAGTTTTGGAAATTGGCACGGGATCGGGTTATCAGGCAGCAATTTTGAGCCAATTGGCCCGGCGGGTCTATACCGTGGATCGCCACAGCCGCCTTGTCAAAGCGGCTCGGCGGGTGTTCGAAGCCGAAGATATCTCCAATATCATCGCATTTACCGCCGATGGCAGTCGCGGGCTGCCAGAACAGGCGCCCTTTGATCGCATCCTCTTGACCGCCGCAAGCGAAGATCCGCCCGGCCCCCTGTTGGCACAATTGCGCATTGGCGGTATCATGGTTTTGCCCGTTGGACAGTCCGATGCCGTGCAGACTTTGGTCAAGGTGACAAAAACCGACGAGGGATTGGACTATCAAGAGCTCAGAGCGGTGCGCTTTGTGCCGCTGCTCGAAGGTTTGGGCAAAGAGAATACCTAAGAGGCCTTCCAATAAAAGGTCCGGGTGAGGAGAGTATGATGGCACTTAAATTTTGTTCAAAATATGTGATATCCCTTTTTGCCGCCACGGCACTTGCAGGTTGCACAAATAGTTTTGGCATGGATCTCCGCGATCAATTCGGCGGTATTCTGGACACAACAAGCGCGGCAGCAAATGCGGTGGTGGAGCGCCCAGAGCCCGATGCGCGCGGGATCCTCACCTTCCCAAGCTATCAAGTTGTCCTGGCCAGAACAGGTGACCGAATAGAGGATGTCGCTGCACGCATTGGCGTTGATGCAGAGCGGCTGGGCCGATTCAATGGAATTCCGCAGGAGGCGGTTCTGCGATATGGCGAAGTCATTGCCCTGCCCGCCAACATGACAGCGCAGCCGGCAGCGGGTGCCCCGTTGACCCCAACCGTGGTGGATATCAGTGAATTGTCAGATGAGCCTAGCGATGCGCCCACACCCGCAGAGCCCAAGCGCCACAGGGTCGTTGAGGGCGAGACGGTCTATACAATCTCACGGCTTTATTCTGTCTCAGCCGAGGATCTCGCGAAATGGAACAGTCTCAGCCTGACGACAGAGCTGCGTCCCGGGCAATATCTCTTGATCCCAATCACCCGAAGCCTGCCCATTGCTGTCAGCGCGCCGGGAGAAGGCTCAATCACACCCGCCCCTCCGAGCAGCACCCGCCCGCAACCGCGCAGTGCTGCGCCCCAGGCCGCGACGATCGCAACGCCGCCCGCCACCCCCCCTGTAGCGCTGGTCAGTACCGGCCCCATTACCCAAGCCTCGCAAAGCGATGCCCGCTTCATACGGCCGGTCAGCGGTACGATCATTCGCAGCTATAAAAAGGGAGCGAATGAGGGCATTGATATTGGAGCCCCGGCGGGCGCAGCAGTATCTGCCGCCGATGTCGGCACAGTTGCCGCCGTCACCGAGAACACGAAGGGCATTGCCATTGTTGTGATCAAACATGCCGATGGATTGCTGACCGTTTACACAAATATCGAGGCGCTTTCAGTGAAAAAAGGAGATGCAGTCACGCGCGGCCAAGAGATCGCCAAAGTTCGCGCGGGCACGCCCTCATTTTTGCACTTTGAAGTGCGCAAAGGCCTCGAGTCTGTCGATCCCGATGATTACATCTAGTCCGCATCCTTTGGCGGGTTAGACAACGACCCCGTGGCGGCCGGCCAAATCCACAAAGAATTGCCAGGCCACGCGTCCCGAGCGAGAACCGCGTGTTGCCTGCCATTCGATCGCTTCGGCACGCAGCACCTCCGGGTCTACATTTACCCGATGCGCTGCGCAGTAGCCCTCAATCATGCTCAGGTATTGATCTTGATCACAGGGATGAAAGCCCAGCCACAGCCCGAAACGATCCGACAAGCTGACCTTTTCTTCAACAGCCTCGCCCGGATTAATCGCGCTTGACCGCTCATTTTCAATCATATCGCGGGGCATGAGATGCCGGCGATTTGAGGTGGCATAGAAAATCACATTGTCCGGACGCCCGGCAATGCCCCCATCCAAAACCGCTTTGAGCGATTTATAATGCTGGTCATCATGGGAAAATGACAGATCATCACAAAACAATAAAAAGCGATAGGGCGCGCCGCGAAACAGGGCCAAAAGGCGCGTTACCGAAGGCAAATCTTCACGTTGCAGCTCGACCACTTTCAAAGGCAGGCCTTGTGCATTGATCTGTGCGTGCACCGCTTTGACCAAAGAGGATTTTCCCATCCCTCGCGCGCCCCACAACAACGCATTATTGGCCGACATGCCCCGCGCAAAGCGCAGCGTATTTTCAAACAAAGTGTCCCGCGCCCGGTCGATGCCAACGAGCAGATCAAGATCCACCCGAGACACATTGGCAATCGGCTCCAAATGATCCGGGCTTGTGTGCCATAAAAATGCCTCCGCCGCAGCAAAATCCGGGGCCTCAAGCGGGGCGGGTGACAGGCGCTCCAAAGCATCGGCAATTCGGATCAAGGCTGCATCACTCATGCCCGGCCCTCGGTGCTGTCGTCATCCTCATCGGCAAATAGATCGTCGTCAGAGACGCCTTGCTCCTTCAAGAAGGCGTTGCGTTTGCGCTCCACAAAGACAACCAACCAAATAGAGACCTCATACAACCCATAAACCACGACGAAGAGAATAATTTGTGTCACCACATCGGGTGGCGTCACGATCCCAGCAAGGATCAAAATCCCGACAATGGCATATTTGCGCACGGCCCGCAGGCCCTCCGCCGATACCAAACCGGCCTTGCCCATCAAGGTCAGCAGAACCGGCAGTTGGAAACATATGCCAAAAGCCATGATAAATTTCAGAACGATGTCCAAAGTCTCGCGCACCGATCCGAGAAACCGAGTTTTCAATTCAGTATCAGCGGCTTGCACCTCAATTCCAGTCAACATGGCGGTCACAGTCGGCATGATATCGGCGTATCCAATAAAGAAATTGAGCGCCAGCGGACTGACCACATAATGGGCAAAAGCAGCCCCCATCAGGAAAAGAACAGGCGAGGCGATGATAAAGGGCAAAAACGCGTTCTTTTCCGCCTTATAGAGCCCAGGCGCGACAAAGCGCCAGAGTTGGTAACCGATCACAGGCGAGGAGACCCCGAGGCCGAAAATCACCGAAATACGGATCAAAACAAAGAATTTTTCCTGTGGTGCCGTGAAAATCAACTGGGCGGTTTCACCGCGGCGTCGCAATATTTCGGCAATGGGTTCGGCCAGAAAATTCAAGATATATTCCGCCACGAAGAAACAGGCGAACAGACCAACGACAAAGGCGAGCGCCGCACGGATCAAGCATGTGCGCAGCTCGGCTAAATGTTCGATCAATGGGGCAGAAGACTCCTCGAGGCTTTCGTCGTCGCGGCTCATGTAATTTTACCAGGTTTTGAAGCGGCCTTTTTCGCCGTAGGTTTCTTGGGGCTCGCCGCAGGCTTCTTTGTAGCCGCGGTTTTTTTCGCAGCTGCAGGTTTTTTGGCGGGCGCGGGTTTCTGGGACTCTTCAGCCGCCGCCGCCTTCGCTACCTGCTCCGCATCCATCCGCTTGAGCGCCGTCTCCGCCATAGCATCATGGATTTTCTTGGCTTGTTCCGCCCGCTCTTTGGACAGTTTCCCGAGTTCAGGTCCCGGTACAAAGTCTTTCCACTTGGTGGTCGGATCCGAAACGCTGCGCACGCCATCCTTAAGAGTATTGACGGAGTCCATCGCATCCTTCACGCCTGCCTCATCAGCTGCGTCATTCATCGCCCGACTGAAATCACGGGCCATGGCCTTGGCTTTCCCAACAAATTGGCCAATTTTGCGAAATACGCCGGGCAATTCTTTGGGACCGATGACAATCAACCCCACGACAGCCGCGACCAGTATCTCAGCCCATCCCAATCCAAACATCGAGATCCTTCCCTATATTAAAGAGGTGATAGTGATTAGGATTTGTCTTTTTCCGCGTCAGGCGTGACATCTTTTGCGCCTTCGGATGCCGCATCCTCAATCTCTTGCTGGCCATCGCTGACGCCTTTTTTGAAGGCGGTGATGCCTTTGCCCATTTCGCCCATCATGGCAGAGATTTTTCCACGGCCAAACAGAACCAAGACCACAAGGGCGATGATCAAATAGCCCATTGGAGGGATGTTTGTTAGAAATGCAGGGGTCATGTCGTGTATCCTTAGATTAACTGTTGGCTGTTTCTAAGCCAGTTGCGCCGGAGCAGAAAGCAGGTTCGCAACATTTTACCGTTGTGTGAACACTCAACTGCCATTATTCTGTCAGTATGGCACGCAAGGACCGTCTTTTTTCCCTGATTCAAATTCTACGCGACGGAAATCTCTACCGGGCTTGCGATTTGGCAGCGCTTGTTGGCGTGTCGCTCCGAACGCTTTATCGCGACATGGACACTTTGGCCGCTTCTGGCGTCCCCATTCGTGGTGAGCGCGGCCTTGGATATCAAATCACCGCCGCCTATACGATGCCAGCGCTCAATTTGACGAAAACAGAGCTGGAGGCCTTGCATTTGGGATTGGCGGCCGTGGGCGAAAGTGAAGATGCCGAGCTTTCGGCGGCGGCAAAAGCCCTGTCGCGCCGCATTGACGGGGTATTGCCCGAAGACAGCGCTGCGGCCTCGGGGTGGTCCTTTGCCACCTACCCTTTCGCCGATGCCGCCCGCGGCTTTCAGCATATGCCAAAACTCAGACAGGCCATTCGTTCCAAACAGTTGATGCAGATCACGCTTGGCTCCCAAATATTGCGCTTGAGGCCTTTGGCGCTGGATTATTGGGGGCGGCTGTGGACTCTTGCCGCTTGGAGCGAAAGCGCGCAGGATTTTGTCACCCTCCGGGTGGATGAAATCACGCGGCTTGACGCCATGCCGGCGGTATTTGTTGAAGAGCCGGGCAAATCCTTGGTTGATTATCTGGCATGGAGCAAACATCCCGACCGCGCGCGCCATCGGTCATAACCGCGCTTCGGCGTCACTCAGAGCGGGGAAAGACGTAGCAATTCTTGCGGGGCGCCAGCAGCCAAAATAGCGTGTCCGGCTTTGGCAAAAACACCGAGGGCACCGAAGCGGTCAGAACGGCGCCTTGTTCGAGCTTGAAATCCACCAATGAGTTTTGGCCCAAAAATCGTGACCGCAGCACCTTAGCGCGCGCCGCATGGCCCATCGCATCGGTTGGGCTGGGGCCTTGACCGGCACGGTCAAAATCAATGCGAATATGTTGCGGGCGGATCACAATGTCCAATATCGTGCCATCAGCATGACCTGGCGCGAAGAATTCGCCAAAGGGAGTCTTGGCCAAAGCGCCTTTAACTTTAGCTGTCATAACATTGATATCGCTAAAAAATGAAGCGGCATCTTTATCAATTGGGGAATTGTAGAGCGTATAGGGCGCGCCTTTTTGCACAATTTTGCCGTCTCGCATCAGGGCAATCTCATCGGCCATTTTCATCGCCTCGCCGGGGTCATGCGTCACCATTAAAACTGCGGTGCCCGCTTCGCGCAGAACCTCGAGGGTCTCATCACGGATGTCATCGCGCAAGCGATCATCTAAGCCGGAAAACGGCTCATCAAGAAGCATGATTCGCGGTCCGGGTGCCACCGCGCGGGCCAATGCCACCCGCTGCTGCTCACCGCCTGATAATTCATGGGGCATCTGAGCGCCATATCCGGTCAAATCGACCCGCTCCAAAAGCTCTTCTGCCCGCGCACAGCGAATGGCTTTTGTCCCCTTCAGGCCAAAGGCGACATTTTCCCAAACAGATAGATGAGGAAACAGGGCGAAATCTTGGAACATCATGCCGATGTTGCGCAGTTCTGGCGGTTGCGAGCGCGCGCCATCACAGATCAACGCGCCATCAATGTACACTTCGCCACTGTCTTGCCGCTCAACCCCCGCCACAATGCGCAATGTGGTCGATTTCCCGCAGCCCGAGGGGCCCAGCAGGCAAGTCACCTGCCCCGGCTCAAGCCGCAGGCTGACATCATCCACCGCAAATTGACCGGCAAAGCGGCGCGACAGGTTTCGGATTTCAAGTCTTGGATTCGACAACAGAAGCGCCCAACTGACAAAAACACTCAGGCTTATCTATGTGGCATGCAAGGATTTAGCAACAGCTGGCCGCGACAGCATCAGCTTCAAAAGGAGAGGACGCGCCGCAGCCTTCGAAAATGCCATAATGGGTGTCAAAACTGCCAATGAAGTCAAAATGGCCAGCAAACCGCGTCTTTGCCAGCATGTTCCAAGTGTTGCCACAGACCGGGAAGACCTTCCCCGTTTCGATCCAATGGTGCCCATCCAAAGCCAAGCCATGCGGACAATTCTCAATTGTGCCCTTATATATCACCGCCTGCCCGTAGTCCTCGCAATCACTCTCCAAATCTGCCAATTTCCAGAGGCGATAGGTGGCGGAGGTAAATTTTAGCGGCGCAACCGTAGCTTCCAGCGCAGGATTTTCAATGGTGATGGGGCGATGGGTGACCAAGCGCGGATCGGTAAAGCCGGCCATTTTCGCGTAATTCAGAAAATCATTCCAATAGAGTGCCCCCCGAAAGGCATTCACCATAGAGCACCGCGTCGCGCGCCATAGCCTCGGGCACCCGGCGATCGGCATAAACATCTGAGAAATACATCTCGCCGCCGGGTTTCAGCAAATTATAGGCCCCCCGCAACACGGCTTGCTTATCGGTCGCCAGATTGACCACGCAGTTGGAGACAATCACGTCAAAGGACTGTGGATCCAGCGGCAAATCTTCCAGCGATTCTATATAGCCCTTGTGAAAGGCAACATTTGACGCGCGATAGCCAAACGCCTCCCGATGATACTCTTGATAGCTGCGGGCGACCTCCAATTGCTCATCAGTCATATCCACCCCGACCACAAAGCCCTCTTCGCCCACCATTTGCGACAGCGCATAAACATCCCGGCCCGCGCCGCACCCAAGATCTAAAACCCGCGCGCCCTTGAGAGCTTCCGGCGCAATCAAACCGCAACCATAATAGCGCATCAGCACCTCATCATGGAGCCGCGCGAGGACAGCCTTCAGCCAGCTGGGCATTTCGGCCGGCTCGCAGCAGGCATTGGTTTGAAGATCGGCGGAAGACTGCAAGGTTTTGCCGTAATAGTCTTGCACGTTTTCATGTTTCATCAGTAAGCCTTTCACTATATCTCATGTCAAAGCCCGCGGCGCATTGCGTCCCGCGCAGGCCCGCCCTAGCCTTGGTCATGCGCTTGGAAAACAAAGCTCTATACCGCGTTATCCAGTTAGATTGTGGCGTTTGTTGCGCCACCATCAAGCAAAATATTCTGCCCCACTATAAATCCCGCGTGCTGCGAGCATAAAAACGCACAGGCCGCACCGAATTCTTGTGCAGTGCCGTAGCGGCGCGCGGGAATCGTGGCCTGTCGCTGGCTTTGCGCTTGCGCCATTGTGAGTCCTTGGGCCTTCATCATGGCACTGTCGAGCGAGACCGCCCGATCGGTGGCGTGAATGCCGGGCAAAAGATTGTTAATCGTTACGCCATGTTCCGCCACTTGCCGCGATGTGCCCGCAACATATCCGGTCAACCCCGTACGGGCGGCATTGGACAATCCAAGAACCCCAATCGGCGCTTTGACCGACTGGCTGGTGATATTCACCACCCGCCCCCAGCCGCGGGCCATCATTGCCGGCAGGCAGGCTTTCATGAGCGCAATCGGCGTTAACATATTGGCATCAAGGGCTGCGATAAAATCAGTGCGATCCCAATCGGACCATAGCCCTGGCGGCGGCCCCCCGGCATTGGTCACCAAAATATCGATCTCACCGGCCGCAGCCAGCAGCATCTCTTGACCCTCAGATGTGGTGACATCACAGGCCACTTCTGTGACCGATACCCCATAGGTAGACCGAATCACAGAGGCGGTGGCGGCCAAAACATCGGCATCACGCCCGTTGATCACCAACTGGACCCCCTCACCCGCCAAAGCCTCGGCACAGCCCCGCCCAAGGCCTTTTGAAGAGGCGCAAACCAGAGCTGTCTTGCCAGAAATTCCCATATCCATTGTCTGTTTCCTCGTTAAGTATTTCACAAGTCTAGCATTGGTCAGCGGTGCATGACACCAGAACTTGTTAACAAAACTGAGCGGTTTGAAGAAAAAGTTACCAAAAAGTAAATTTAGGTTTGCATATATAAAATTTTTCTCACAGAGAGGTAGGCGATTATGCTTTAGTAGATTTTTAGCACTTAAAATAATTCCTATGATGGCGAGCATTCAAGACTTCACTGTATATACAAGCGCCCAACTCTCTGTGGTGCACGGCGTGAACTATGGCGAGCCTTTGTCAGGTAAGGCGGATCTTTATCTCGATGACTGCTATCGCCTGAAGGCAAAAGCCCAACCCGCGAGATTAACTTTGCGCGCAGAGGCCTCCGGTCGGCGGCATCGTGTGGCGCCGCAAAGCGCCATTGGTGCGATTGGCGCAGCCGTCTATCTGGACTGTCAAATCACCCTAATGTCCGAGGCCGGGCAAATTGTCGACGCTCTGATCTTTATCGAAGTTGAATTGGGAGAGATTAAACAGGTTTATCTGTCTGCTTTCGAAACCATGCAGCCCGATACAGACTATCGCCTGATCTGCATTGAGCACCAAATTGATCCAGGCAAATTGGCTGATCTCGGCGATCCAATTTTCTATCCCGGCACGCAAATCACCCTCGCGGACGGAAGCCTCCGCGCTGTCGAAGAGCTCAAGCCCGGGCAGGCGGTTCTCACCCATGACTTTGCCCAGCAAAGAGTGACATGCGTTGAGACCAAAATCCAACGTGCACAGGGCAAGAACCGTCCTGTAAGAATCTCAAAATCCCATTTTGGCACAGAACAAGATCTCATCATCAGCGCAGAACACAATATTTTATATCCGCAAACCAATGGCGCCTATGGGGGACGGTTCATCAAGGCCAAGGATTTGTGCAATGGCACAACCATCGACTGGGTGGAGACAGGTTTTGTGGATTGCGTGCAAATACGGTTTGCCACGGAGCATTTGATTTTCGCCAATGGCATCGCCGTACAATCTCATATGCGCGGCGACAATCTTGACAGTGACCCATCCGAGAAATTGCCGCGGACGGTGCAATCCTCGGCGCATCCCGCAAAACCCAGCCGGCGCGCGCTGTATTTGCCCAGTGGTCTGCCTCATAAGAACATTGACTAGCGCCCCCTAAAAAAACACGCATATGAGCCCTATGTGATGCAGGATTTCTTGCCAATGGCATCATCCCAACCTATACGCGGCTCATGTTAGACAACCGCCCCACACTTCCGGCCGAAATTGCGCGCCGCCGTACCTTTGCCATCATCAGCCACCCTGATGCGGGCAAGACCACTTTGACCGAAAAATTCCTTCTTTATGGCGGCGCCATTCAAATGGCCGGGCAAGTGCGCGCCAAGGGCGAAGCGCGAAGAACACGCTCAGATTTCATGAAAATGGAGCAGGATCGGGGCATCTCGGTCTCAGCCTCTGCAATGTCATTTGACTTCAAGACCTTTCGGTTCAACCTGGTCGATACGCCGGGTCACTCGGACTTCTCCGAAGACACCTACCGCACCCTCACAGCTGTTGACGCAGCTGTAATGGTGATTGACGGTGCCAAAGGCGTTGAAAGCCAGACTCAAAGGCTCTTCGAAGTCTGCCGCATGCGCGATCTTCCGATTTTGACCTTTTGCAACAAAATGGACCGCGAAAGCCGCGATACGTTTGATATCATTGATGAGATACAACAAAATCTTGCGATTGATGTCACCCCCGCCTCCTGGCCGATTGGGCGCGGCCGGGACTTCATTGGGACCTATGATCTGTTGCGCGACCAATTGGAACTTATGGATCGGGCAGATCGAAACAAAGTGGCTGCATCCATCAAAATCAATGGGTTGGACGATCCAGCCTTGGCTGAACATGTGCCTGCGGAGCTTCTTGACGTCTTTCTCGAAGAGATTGAAATGGCCAAAGAACTCTTGCCGTCTATGAACCATCAGGCGTTGCTCGATGGCACAATGACCCCGATTTGGTTCGGTTCAGCCATCAACTCCTTTGGTGTGCAAGAATTGATGCAGGGCATCGCGGATTTTGGCCCTGAACCCCAGCCGCAAAGGGCGGAACCGCGGTTCCTCGCTCCTGAAGAGGTCAAGGTGGCGGGATTTGTGTTCAAAGTGCAGGCCAATATGGACCCCAAACACCGCGATCGCGTGGCCTTCGTGCGCTTGGCCTCAGGCCATTTCAAACGCGGTATGAAATTGACGCATGTGCGCAGCAAGAAGCAAATGTCGATTTCAAATCCAGTCCTCTTTCTTGCGGCGGACCGCGAATTGGCAGACGAGGCATGGGCCGGCGATATCATTGGCATTCCCAACCATGGGCAGCTGCGCATTGGCGACACGCTGACCGAGGGGGAAACACTGCGGGTGACAGGCATTCCAAGTTTTGCGCCCGAATTGCTGCAATCTATCCGCGCGGGCGATCCGCTCAAAGCCAAGCATTTGGAAAAAGCCCTCATGCAATTTGCCGAGGAAGGTGCTGCCAAGGTGTTCAAGCCGATGATTGGGTCGGGCTTTATTGTCGGAGTGGTGGGCGCCCTGCAATTTGAGGTCCTGGCCAGCCGCATTGAGTTAGAATACGGCCTTCCGGTACGGATGGAGCCCAGTCAATTTACCTCGGCGCGCTGGGTCTCAGGGCCGCAGGCCAAGGTTGATGCCTTCGCACAGGCCAACAAACAGCATATGGCGCGGGATAATGACGAAGACCTGGTGTTTTTGACACGGCTGCAATGGGACATTGACCGGGTGGCGCGCGATTACCCTGACGTGACCTTGACCGCGACAAAAGAAATGATGGTGTAAGGGCAAATCGCGGCAGCGGCCATGGCCGTATGCGCGTTTGACCTATGGCAGATTACCACCTATACGGACGGAGTTGGCATGGGGCCAACTCTGCGATGGACGCGAATGACCTGCGTCCAACCCTCGTTGTGCAAAACTCTTGCCACGACATATCTTAATGGACGTACATGATAAAATTCACTGACCTAAATTTGGACGCGAAAGTCCTGAAAGCCATTGCTGAAGCCGGCTATGACACCCCCACACCTATTCAAGCCGGGGCCATCCCTGCGGCGCTCGAAGGCAAAGATGTCTTAGGCATCGCGCAGACCGGAACTGGCAAAACCGCCAGTTTCACCCTGCCCATGATCACCCTGCTGGGACGCGGCCGTGCCCGCGCGCGCATGCCGCGCAGCTTGGTGCTGTGCCCCACCCGTGAATTGGCCGCGCAGGTGGCCGAAAACTTCGATACCTACACGAAGTACAGCAAATTGACCAAGGCGCTGCTTATTGGCGGTGTGAGTTTCAAAGAGCAAGACAAGCTGATTGACCGAGGCGTGGACGTATTGATTGCCACACCTGGGCGGCTGCTCGATCACGTTGAGCGCGGCAAGCTGCTTTTGACGGGCGTTCAGATCATGGTGGTGGATGAGGCAGATCGGATGCTCGATATGGGATTCATTCCAGATATTGAACGGATCTTCAAACTCACCCCTTTCACCCGCCAAACCCTATTTTTTAGCGCGACGATGGCGCCCGAGATCGAGCGGATCACCAATACATTTCTCTCCGCACCCGCGAAAATAGAAGTGGCGCGCGCGGCAACCACCTCCGATACAATCACCCAATCGGTTGTCATGTTCAAAGCCAGCCGCAAAGATCGCGAAGGCAGCGAAAAACGCGCGCTCTTGCGGGGAATGATTGAGAGCGAAGCGGAAAATTGCACCAATGCCATTATCTTTTGCAATCGCAAGATGGATGTAGATGTGGTGGCCAAGTCCATGCAGAAATACGGGCTTGATGCCGCGCCCATTCATGGCGATTTGGATCAATCCAAACGTACGGAGACATTGGATAATTTCCGATCTGGCAGCCTGCGTTTTCTCGTGGCCTCTGATGTGGCGGCGCGTGGGCTGGATGTCCCGAATGTGAGCCATGTTTTCAACTATGACGTTCCCAGCCATGCGGAAGACTATGTCCACAGGATCGGTCGCACCGGCCGGGCGGGAAAGTCTGGGACAGCCATGATGATCTGTAGTCCCCGGGATGAAAAGAATTTTGCCGCCATCGAATCGCTGGTGAAAATGGAAATCCCTCGGGTAGAGCATGCGATGTCCGGCAAGAGCTCCGAATCCGAGACACCCTCAGAAGAAAGCTCGGAAAAGAAGCCCGCAAGACGCAGTCGCACCGCTAGATCCAAAAAATCACCCTCAGAGGCGCTTTCGGAGGCGCAAACATGGCCCGACGCCATAGATACGGCAGCCGCGCCAGAAGAGACTGCCCCCGCGGTCGTGGCCGTCGCCGAAGACAACACGCAACCCCCTGCCCCCATGCGCGAGCAAAACACAAATCGGCGCGGCGGCCGTGGACGGGGCCGCAGCCGCGATGCGGAGCCCCGCAACAACGGTCGCGGTGGGGCGGCTTTGGACGCCTCCATGCCCAGTTTTATTGCGCAAAGTTTTACAGAACGTTTGAAGGCAGAGGGCAGAGATCCATCCACGATCAACACTGCGCCCGAGGATGACGAACTGCCGAACATCGCCGATGATGCCGAAGATCTCAGCCTCACCCAGGCGTCAGAGGCGGGCATCCCGGCTCAGGAAGACCACGCTTAACACGCGTCTAGGGATAAAACAGATCCCGCCCGGCGCTCACGCCGGGCAGGGTCTCAGACGGTCTTGTTACGACAAACGGCTGATCACAACCGTGACTTCCGGCTTTTTGCCGATCTCAGACTGCGCGGAATGCCGGGCGATGCGGCACAGCTCGTCTTCGAGTTTCTTATCATCAAGCAGCGTCTTGCGACCCGCACGCATCATAAATTGGTTCAAATCTTCTTCCATGACTTCAGCCAAGCCCGCCCGGCTGCTGCCCATCTCCGGCAGACCCTTGATTTCGCACCAAGGCTCTCCCAATGGGCCGTCATCATCCAAAATCACACTGACCATCACATGACCGTTGAGAGACATGCGAATGCGATCACGCACCACCCCATCCAAGGCGCCGACTTGCACAGATCCATCGATAAAGGTGCGGCCTGTTTCGACAAATTCCTCAACCTTTGGTTCGTTGCCTGACAGGTTGATCACCATACCATTGACCGCAACAATCGATTGCATCCCCTTGGCCTTGGCCAAATTCGCATGGGCGCGCAGATGGCGGTGCTCGCCATGCATCGGCACCACAATCTGCGGCTGCATCAACGCGTGCATCACCTCAAGATCCGGGCGGTTGGCATGGCCCGACACATGATAGGCCCCGGTGGAATCATCCACAACATCCACTCCAATTTCAGACAGTTGGTTGATGATCTTGATCACGCCACGCTCATTGCCCGGAATGGTCTTTGACGAAAAGAGGAACAAATCCCCTTCCTTCAACTTATGCCCACGATATTTCCCATTGGCCAATTGCGCGGAGGCTGCGCGCCGCTCGCCCTGGCTGCCAGTGACCAAAAACATCAGATTGCCGCGGGGCACATCCAAAGCTTCCTCGACGCTAATCACCGGAGGAAAATCGGACAGAACGCCGGCATCCAGTGCCGCCTCCACCATTCTATTCATCGCTCGCCCCATAAGGCAGACCGAACGCCCTGCACGGCGGGCCGCTTCTGCCAAGGTTTTGACTCGTGCAACATTGCTGGCAAATGTGGTGGCCACAACCAACTGATCGGCGGAGGCCACCAGTTGCGTGATATTGTCGCCCAGGGTCGCCTCGGACCGTCCTGGGGTCAAAGAAAACACATTGGTACTGTCACAGATCAAAGCCTTGACGCCGGGTTTGGCAATCTCGCCCCAAAGCACAGGGTCCCAACCTTCACCAACCAAAGGTGTCTCGTCCAATTTGAAATCGCCCGTATGCACAACCCGCCCCTCGGGCGTGTCGATCACCAGACCCGAGCTTTCTGGAATGGAATGGCTTATGGGCAGGAAGCCCACTTTAAACGGCCCCACTGCCACTTGATCTGGCCAAGCGCTCATGACTGTTACCGCATTCGCGGCAACCCCATGCTCTTCCAGTTTACGCCGAGCAATATTGGCCGTGAAGGCGCGGCTGTAGATTGGCGCCCCCAGACGGGCATAGGTATGGCCGACAGCGCCCACATGGTCCTCATGCGCATGGGTGATGAAGATCCCATCAATGCGGTCTTTGCGGGCCTCAAGCCAGGCAATATCTGGAATAATCAAATCCACCCCGGGCGAGCTGTCCATATCTGGAAAGGTCACACCGAGATCAACCACAATCAGGCGCTCTTTGTCTCGCGGTCCGTACCCGTAGACATAACAATTCATTCCCACCTCTCCGGCGCCGCCGAGAGGGAGATACATCAAACGTTTTTGGCTCATCAAATTTCCTTATTGAATTGATGGATCACGGTAAGACCGTGCATTGTAAGCTCATCTTCGAACGCATCGAACAGATGAACTGAGTGTTGGAACAGCGGCGCAAGGCCACCGGTCGAGATGACTTTCATCGGCTTGCCATGTTCGGTTTTGATCTGATCGCAGATCTCCCGCACCAGGCCAACATAGCCCCAGAACACGCCTGACTGCATACAGGCGACCGTATTGGTGCCAATCACGCATTGGGGCCGTGAGATATCCACATGAGGCAATGCCGCCGCCGCTTGGTGCAATGCTTCTAGGCTAAGGTTGACTCCCGGCGCAATAGCCCCGCCGATATAGGCGCCATCGCTGTCGACCACATCAAAGGTGGTGGCAGTGCCAAAATCGACGATGATGAGGTCCCCGCCAAACAGATCATGTCCCGCGACGGAATTGACCAACCGATCCGGCCCAACCGCTGTGCCCGCATCCACACGCACATCAATCGGCAGGCGGCAATCCGTACGCCCCACCACCAGCGGCCGCGTGCCAAAATACTTATCGGCCAGAACCCTAAGGTTAAACACAACCCGCGGGACTGTCGAGGAAATCACCATTTCATCAATGTCGCTGGCGATGCCATCTAGGGTCATCAAAGTATTCAGCCAAACAAAATATTGGTCCGCTGTACGTTTATGAGACGTGGCAATCCGCCAATTGGCAATGAACTGAGTGCCATTCCAAATCGAGAACACTGTATTGGTATTTCCGCAGTCAATCGCGAGTAACATCTGATGGGCCCTAAAAATAGATATCAGCGGCTGGTATGACCCTCTTGCCGCCTGCCGTCAACAGCAGCAGATTACCCTCTGCATCCAACCCTTCAAAACGGCCGATGATCTCCTCTCGCCCGGTGCGGGCAGTGATGTCCTCACCCAAACGGGCCGCATGCGCCATCCATTCGGCGCGAATCTCGCAAAACCCCTGCTGCTGCAAAACGGCCTCAACCGCTGCAAATTCCGCCGCAAGTATCGCAAGGAAGGCCTCGGGGAGCACGCTTTGGCCGGTTATATCCGCCACGCCAATCGGTGGAAAACTGGCTTGCGCGACATCCTGAGGCGCATGGCCAAGGTTCACACCGATCCCAATCGTCAAGCGCTCCACAAGCGCGCCTGTCCCGAAGGATTCAAGCAAGATCCCAGCAACTTTCCCGCCATTGAGCAGCACATCATTTGGCCATTTCTGACCCAAAGCCCCCTCGTCCACCACGCGGGACAGGGCCCGGCGCAAGGCACAGGCGGCCACGAAAGAGCGCTGTACGGCTTGAGCAGGAGGACACCGGGGCTGCATGACCAAACTGGCCGCAAAGGCGCCGACGGGGCTTAGCCAACTGCGTCCCTGCCGTCCACGGGCTTTGCTCTGGGTGCCCGCCAATATCCAATGGGGAAAACCCTGCGCCCCGTCATAACTGCGGGCCAAATCCATGGTGGATCCGGTCTGCGCATGAAAACTGGCGCTGACACCAGGGGGCAAATTAATTTGCAAGAGACTCCGCCGCCAATTGCGCCATAGGCTCGATCCCAAACAGGCTGAAGGCCGCCCCCACGGTGATCACAAGGGTGGAGGCCACCAAAATCACAGTCAGCCTACGCGGCGTCTGCCCATCGAGCGGCTCACTCTCCGCACCAAAATACATGAAATAGACGATGCGAATGTAATAATAGGCGCCAATGACCGAGGCCACCACCCCGGCAATGGCGAGCCAAGCCATATTGGCCTCATAGGCGGCGCGCAGCACATAGAACTTGCCAAAGAACCCAACCATCGGAGGAACCCCAGCCATAGAGAACATGATGAATACGACACAGAGCGCCCGCAAAGGTTGATATTTCGACAGCATGCTGAGGGAGGCAATATCGCTCACAGGCCGGCCGTCACGCTCCATAGAGAGGATCAGGGCGAACATGCCGATATTCATGGAGATATAGATGGCCATATAGATGAGCATTGCCTGAACACCAAACACTGTGCCCGCGGCCAGCCCCATCAAAGCAAAGCCCATATGCGCAATCGAGGAATAGGCCATAAGACGTTTGATGTCTTTTTGCCCAATCGCCGCCACGGCACCAAGGAACATTGAAAAGAACGATAGAACCGCCACAACCTGTTGCCAATCAGCAATTACGCCGCCGAATGCGTCATGCACAACCCGCGCAAATAGACCCATGGCCGCCATCTTGGGCGCGGTGGCGAAGAAGGCGGTGACAGGGGTCGGCGCCCCTTCATAGACATCTGGCGCCCACATGTGAAATGGCGCGGCGGAAACCTTAAAGCCCATGCCGGCGATCACAAAGACCAAGCCCAGGAGCAATCCAATGGATAAATCGCCAGTGCTTGTTGCCGCCGTAATACCGGAAAATTCGACCGTGCCGGCAAACCCGTAGACCAAAGAGGTGCCATAGAGCAGAAGGCCCGACGACAAGGCCCCGAGGACAAAATATTTCAACCCGGCTTCGGTGGATCTTGCGCTGTCTCGGTGGAACGCCGCGATCACATAGAGGGCCAAAGATTGCAGCTCTAACCCCATATAGAGGGTCAAAAGGCTGCCGGCGGAGACCATCACCATCATCCCCACAACCGACAAAGCCACCAAAAGCGGGTATTCGAATTTCAGCATATCATGCTTGGCCGCGTAATCTTGCCCCATCACCAGAACCAAGGCTGCGGACAGTAAGATCACGATCTTGCAAAATCGCGCAAAACCATCATCCATGAACATCCCGCCAAAGGAGGCTGTGCCAGTTGGCGTGCCCATCACCAAGATCAGCGCCACAAGCAAAAACGCACCGCTGGTCAACCAGATGGAGAGCGCAGCATGCCGATCCTTGCCGGTATAGACGAAGACAACCAAAGCCAGCATCGCATAGAGCGACAGAAGAACCTCAGGTAGAACAGTCGTGAAATCAGAAGCGATCATGTTCCAAAATTCCCCTTTAATGGGACGCAGTGGATGCGGCCGCACTCACACTGCCGTGAGCGGCCACATTGCTGTGATAGGTTTCAACCAAAGCCGCAACCGACGGCCCAATGATGTCAAGGATAAGCGCCGGATAAACGCCCAAGATCAATGTCATCGCCACAAGAGGGGCAAAGATCATCTTCTCACGCGGCGCCATATCGGTAATGGATTTCAAGCTCTCTTTGATCAAATCTCCCAAAACCACGCGGCGATACAGCCACAAAGCATAAGCGGCCGATAGGATCACACCAGAGGCCGCGAAGAGCGCCACCCAGGTGTTCACTTGGAAGACCCCCATCAGGGTGAGGAATTCACCGACAAATCCAGATGTGCCCGGCAGGCCAACATTGGCCATGGTGAAAAACATAAAGATCAATGCGTAGCTGGGCATCCGATTGACGAGGCCGCCATAGGCGTCAATGTCACGGGTGTGCATCCGGTCATAAATCACCCCAACACAAAGGAACAAAGCGCCAGAGATAAACCCGTGACTCAACATCTGAAATATCGCGCCATCAATCCCTTGCTGATTGGCCGCAAATATTCCCATGGTGACATATCCCATATGCGCCACCGAGGAATAGGCGATCAGCTTTTTCATATCTTGCTGCGCCAGGGCGACCAATGAGGTGTAGACAATCGCAATCGCCGACATCCAAAAGACCAAAGGAGCCAGCAGGTCAGAGGCCACAGGGAACATCGGTAATGAGAACCGCAGAAACCCATAGCCGCCCATTTTGAGCAATATGGCCGCGAGAACCACAGAGCCGGCCGTCGGCGCTTGCACATGGGCATCTGGCAACCATGTATGCACTGGCCACATCGGCATTTTCACTGCGAATGAGGCAAAGAAAGCCAGCCACATGAGCGTTTGCGCGCCGCCAATGATGTGAAAACCTGCCACATTTAGAGTGCCTGATCCAAAATTATGGCTCAAGAGCACCACCATATCGGTGGTCCCGGCATCGGCAAACATGGCCACCATGGCCACCAACATCAGAACCGAGCCCAAAAACGTGTAGAGAAAGAATTTGAACGACGCATAAATCCGCTCTTTGCCACCCCAAATCCCAATGATCAAAAACATCGGGATCAAACAGGCCTCAAAAAACATGTAAAAAAGCACCAGATCCAGAGCGCAGAACACCCCGATCATCAGGCTTTCAAGCACCAAAAAGGCAACCATATATTCTTTGAGACGATGCGTGACATTCCAAGAGGCCGCGATGACCAGGGGCATTGTGAATGTGGTCAGCAGAACAAACAAAAGGCTTATTCCATCAACCCCCATCTTATACTGCATGCCCAAGAGCCAGCTGCGCTCTTCGACGAATTGAAAGCCCGTATCATTTGGCTCAAAACCCGACAGCAGCATAAGAGAGGCAAGAAAGGTAAATCCGGTCGCAGCCAGCGCCAGATATTTCACGTTTCTTTGCGAGGCTTCACCGTCCCCCCGGGCCAAAAGCGCCAAGATAATCGCTGCAACCAGCGGGATGAATGTAATTAGGCTAAGAAGGTTGCTCATTATTTACCTCCCGCGATGGTCACCCAAGTGACCAAAGCTGCGATACCGATGACCATGCCAAAAGCATAGGTGAAAATATAACCCGATTGCATACGGCCGGCCCATTTTGTGAAAAAGGGGATGATCCCCATGGCCAGACCGTTGATGCCGCCATCAATGATTTTGCCATCTCCGATTTGCCAAAAGCTCCGCCCCAGCCATTGCGCCGGGCGCAGGAAGATCACATCGTAGATTTCATCAAAATACCATTTGTTCAGGAGGAAGCGGTAGAGCACCGGATTGCTCTCAGCCACCCGGCGCGGCAGGTCCAGCTTGGTCATATAAAATGCCCAAGCCCCAGCAAATCCTAAGATCATAGCGATAAATGGGGACAGTTTGACCATCCAGTGGACATGATGCGCATCATCCAGAACCGTATTGCTCGGCGCCATATAGATGGCCCCCCGACCCAGTTTGTCCTCATCGCTGCCCTCGGCGCCGCCATGACCGGCCGCATCATCGCTCTGAGCACTGGCTGTGGCGGCATGGGCCGGCGCGATCAGGTTAAATCCACCCTGAGCATGGCCGGCGTCTTGGCCGGCATGGGCCTCAACAATGCCAAAGAAGACTTCCACCTTATGGTGATCGCCAAAAAACGGCTTGTAAAAAACCATGCCAGAAAAAATCGCCCCAACCGCCAAAACCGCAAGCGGCACCAGCATGACCTTTGGGCTTTCATGGGCGTGCTCATGGGTGTGTTTGTCGCCACGCGCCGCACCGAAGAAGGTCAGGAACATCAGCCGCCAGCTGTAAAAACTGGTGAACATCGCCGCGATCACCAACATCCAGAAGGCATAGCCTCCCATCGTTCCCGCATAGGCACTCTCAATCACCGCATCCTTGGACAGGAAGCCGGCAAAGCCATAGTGCGTGAGGGGGATGCCAACGCCTGTAATCGCCAGCGTGCCGATCATCATGGCCCAGAAGGTATAGGGCAATTTCTTGCGCAAACCGCCATAGTTGCGCATATCTTGCTCGTGATGCATGCCGTGAATAACCGACCCCGCGCCCAAAAACAGCATCGCTTTAAAGAAGGCATGGGTCAAAAGATGGAACATTGCCACGGAATAGACCCCAAGCCCGGCAGCCACAAACATATATCCCAGCTGCGAGCAGGTTGAGTAAGCAATCACCCGTTTGATGTCATTTTGCACAAGACCGACAGTCGCGGCAAAGAAGGCCGTCGAAGCACCCAAGAAGACGATAAAATTCATCGTGTCAGGCGCAAATTCCATAATCGGAGACATACGGCACACCAAAAAGACGCCCGCAGTGACCATAGTCGCCGCATGGATCAAGGCGGACACAGGGGTCGGGCCTTCCATCGCATCCGGCAACCAAGTGTGCAAGATCAACTGTGCCGATTTGCCCATCGCACCGACGAACAACAAGAAGGCAATCAAATTCGCCGCGTTCCAGTCGCGCCACAGAAAGTGCAACTCCATCGCAGCCAGTTGCGGACCAATCAAAAAGATATCCTCAAACTTGATGCTATCGGCCACAAGATACAGGCCGAAGATTCCGAGTAGGAATCCGAAATCGCCAACCCGGTTCACCACAAAGGCTTTGATTGCGGCCGCGCCTGCGCTTTGCTTGCGGATGTAGAACCCAATCAGCAAATAAGACGCCACCCCCACCCCTTCCCAGCCGAAGAACAGCTGCAACAGGTTATCAGAGGTCACCAGCATCAACATGGCAAATGTAAAAAACGACAGATAGGCAAAGAACCTTGGACGATAGCTTTCGCCGTCACGGAAGTGATCATCATGGGCCATATAGCCCATGGAATAAAGATGCACCAAGGCAGAGACGGTGGTGATCACAATCAACATGATCGTCGTCAGGCGATCCATGCGAATGGCCCAATCGGTCGACAGGGTGCCGCTCTCAATCCAGCGCAGAATATGGATGCTTTCAGTCTGCCCATCAAAGCTGAGAAACAGCACCCAGGACAAAAGCGCCGAGAGGAACAACAGGCCGGTGGTCAAGACCTGCGCCGCCTTATCGCCAATGACCCCATGGCCGAAGCCTGCAATCAGAGCCCCCACCAATGGGGCAAAAAGGAGTATAGTTTCCATAACGCCTTACCCTTTCATTACGTTGACGTCTTCAACGTCAATCGAGCCTTTGTTACGGAAGAAACACACCAAAATCGCCAAGCCGAT
>JADHLF010000016.1 GCA_016780825.1 Planktomarina sp.
CTGCGCGAGACGGCTTATAAAGCCTGGGCCGCGCGGGGCGCCAATGGGGGTGAGACGGACAATCGGGAGATTGTCCGCGAAACCTTGCGGCTGCGGCAAGAGCAGGCGGCCTTGCTTGGCTATGAGAGTTTTTCAGAGTTTAAATTGGAAACTCAAATGGCCAAAACACCGGCTCGGGTGCGTGATCTGCTGATGCAGGTCTGGGGACCGGCCAAGGCGCGGGCCGAGGCGGATGGGGCGATCTTGACCCAAATGATGGCCGATGACGGGCTGAATGGCCCGCTCATGGCTTGGGACTGGCGGTATTATGCACAAAAGCGTCGCAGGGCGGAACATGACCTGGATGAGGCTGAATTGAAGCCCTATTTGCAGTTGAATCAGATGATTGCCGCGGCTTTTGACTGTGCGCAGCGTTTGTTTGGCCTCACGTTTCAAGAGCTGTCTTTGCCCCTGCATCACAAGGATGCTCGGGTTTGGGAGGTGCGGCGCGACGGCGCGCATGTGGCGTTGTTTATTGGGGATTACTTTGCTCGGAGTGGCAAAAGATCAGGCGCCTGGTGCAGCGCGCTGCAAAGCCAACGCAAGAGGCCAAGCCCGCGCGCGCCCATTGTGATCAATGTTTGCAACTTTGCCAAACCCTCCGGCGGGGCGCCTGCGCTTTTGTCATTTGACGATGCGCGCACATTGTTTCATGAATTTGGCCATGCGCTGCATCAGATTTTGAGCGATGTCAGCTATTCGGCTGTTTCGGGAACCTCTGTGGCGCGCGACTTTGTTGAACTGCCAAGCCAGCTTTATGAGCATTGGCTTGAAGTGCCTGAAGTTTTGCAAAAATTTGCCATTCATGCGCAAACTGGCGCGGCGATGCCGGATGATTTGCTGAAGCGTATGCTCGGGGCTGCGACATTTGATATGGGATTTCAAACCGTGGAATATATCGCATCTGCGCTTGTGGATTTAAGGTTCCATGAGGCGGCGGCACCCCAAGATCCAATGGTGCAGCAGGCGGAAGTCTTGGCCGATATTGGCATGCCTACGGCGATTGGGATGCGCCATGCGACGCCACAATTTGCTCATGTCTTCGCTGGCGATGGCTATTCGAGCGGATATTATAGCTATATGTGGTCAGAGGTGATGGATGCGGATGCTTTTGCATCCTTTGAGGAGGCGGGCGGGCCGTTTGATCGGGAACGGGCGCGGGCTTTGCAGGACAATATTTTTGCGCGTGGTGGCAGTGCGGATGCGCAAGAGCTTTATGTCGCCTTTCGCGGAAAATTGCCCGATGCCACCGCCTTACTGCGCAATCGCGGATTATAGCTCAGTCGAAGACCTCTGTCTGTGTGACGCCCCAAAGCGCGGTTTTGGGGGCCCAGCCTTTGTAGCCGGATGATGACAGCCGACACCAATTGGGTTTGCAGGACATAAGCCGCGCCACGACGTTGCGCTCAAGCCGCGCGGTGACAAGAGACTCGGCTGTGGGATGATTGTGCAGATCCAAATGATCCTGCACGATCACAACGGTGCGTCCACCCGACAGCAGCGAATAATGGATCCAGCCGCCCGCGCCCTCAAAATCAAGCACTTTGCGCCAATGGCCGTGTTCGGCCACGACCTGCAGCGGCATGTTGCGCAGCTTCAAGATCCAATCAATGCGATGGGTGAGCGACGGCCCGCGTCGTACATTGCCTTCACTGGCCTTTAAGGAAACGTAACGCGGGATCGGCAATTGGGTGACGGAGCCTTTTTGCGGCGGGTTTGCCAGCCCCGGTCCGGCGCAGAGTGCGATGCAGAAACACATAGAGGCAAATTTTTGCCATCCCCTTGCCATCCGCATTGGCCTTGGTGTGAAGATGCCGCGCCTCATCGTTCAGCGATAAATGTGATCTTCGCCGGGAAAGCTGCGATTTCGCACCTCCTCGGCATAGGTTGCAACAGATTTTTCGATTTGCGCGCCAAGATCGCCATAGAGTTTGACAAATTTCGGGGCAACGCCGGGGTTCAAGCCGAGCATGTCTTCCAAGACCAATATTTGCCCGTCACAGTCCAAAGAGGCGCCAATGCCGATGGTCGGAATGCGGATCTGCCGAGTAATTTTCGCCGCCAGTGGCTCAACCATGCCTTCCAACACAATGGCAAAAGCTCCCGCATCGCTGACGGCCTGCGCATCTTCTTCATGGCCGCGCCAGCTGTCTTCGATCCGGCCCTGTGTTTTGAACCCGCCCATGGTGTGGCTGGATTGCGGGGTCAGGCCGATATGGGCCATGACAGGAATCCCGCGCTCAACCAGAAACTTGATGGTTTGCGCCATGCGCTGGCCGCCCTCGAGCTTTACCGCTCCGCAGCCGGTTTCCTTCATGTTCCTGGCGGCATTGCGAAAGGCCACCTCGGGGCTTTCCTCATAGGTTCCAAAGGGCATATCCACCACGATCAACGCGCGTTTTGTGCCGGTCACGACGGCCTTGCCATGCATGATCATCAGATCAAGCGGCACGCCCAGGGTGCTTTCCATCCCATGCATAACCATGCCCAAGCTGTCCCCAACCAAGATGAAATCTGCGTAGCGATCGACAATCGCCGCTGTATGGGCGTGATAGCTGGTGAGGCTGACAATCGGCGTGCCGCCTTTGCGGGCGCTGATCTGGGGGCAGGTGATGCGTTTAATGGCGGCTTGCGTGCTCATGAGCTGTCCTTTCCGGGGTCGATCACCCGTTGATCAATCAATAGCACATCGCCAAAGGCCACCGCCAGCAAGATCACGGCGGGGCGATGCAACGGGCCTGAGAGCGCCGAGAGATCTTCGCTGTCACGGATGTCTACCGATTTGATATCACAGAGGGCTTGCTTTGAGAGATATTGGCTCACCTGGGTCACATAGGCTTCGGCGCTGGGCTGTGGATGATGCTCGGCGTGGGTGAGGGCGGCATTGAGAATGGCTGCGGCGGCGCGCTGGGCAGGGCTCAAGCGTATATTGCGCGATGACATGGCCAGCCCATCGGCCTCCCGTGCCGTCGGATGGCCAATGATGCGCACTGGCATGTCCAAATCGCGGACCATTTTGCGAATGAGCGTCAGCTGCTGGTAATCTTTTTCCCCAAAAACAGCCACGTCAGGTTGGATGATGTTGAACAATTTGCTCACGACTGTGGTGACGCCCTGGAAATGTCCCGGCCGCAAAGCGCCTTGCAATATGCCTGACAGGCTAGGCACATCGACAATGGCATCGGCACCAGGAAGGTGCATTTCCGCCGGGCTGGGGGTGAAGACGGCCGCCACATTTTCGGCCTTCAATAGAGCCAGATCGCGGTCCAGATCGCGCGGGTAGCGGCTGAGATCCTCAGTCGGGCCAAATTGGGTTGGGTTCACAAAAATGGTCGCCACAACCGCATCAGCCTGTTGCGCAGCCCGGCGCATCAGCTGCAAATGGCCCTCGTGTAAAAACCCCATGGTCGGAACCAAACCGATGGTCTGCCCCGCCGCGCGCAGCCGGGCGATTTCTTGGCCTATGCGAATTTTAGATGGGCATATCTGCATAATGCACCCCACTGCTCTTTGCCTGCATTTACCCTGCCAGATGAGGGGCCGCAAGAGCGCTTCGCCACGACAGAATCGCCCTTGGTTGACGCATTTTGGTGTGAAAAATATTGCGAGGTCGGTTTTCGCAACTGGGAGGTCGGCGCGACTTCCCTTTTTACCTCGTCTTAGGGCAATCTATGCGCAACGCAAAAAGGAGTCGTGCGCGATGAAGACGCAAGTAAAAGCATTGGTTGTCGGTGGCGGGGCAGTTGGGACCTCCATTGCCTATCATCTGGGGAAGCGTGGTTGGGACACCATGCTGATTGAGCGCGATGAGCTGACCTCTGGCTCAACCTGGCATGCGGCCGGTCTCTTGCCGCTGTTCAACATGTCCTATGCAACCACCCATATCCACAAATACTCGGTTGATTTTTATAAATCCCTCGAAGCAGAAACCGGTTTAAATGCGGGTTTTGCTGTGGTCGGCAATCTTCGGATGGCGCAAACAGAAGAGCGGATGGATGAATATCGCCTCTATGCCTCAACGGCGGAAACCTGCGGTGTGCCTTACGTTTTCATGTCACCGGATGAAATTAAAGCCAAATGGCCGCTTATTCGCACCGAGGATCTCAAAGGCGCGCTCTATCATCATACGGATGGCTATATTAACCCAGCCGATGTGACCATGGCGATGGCCAAGGGCGCGCGTCAATTTGGCGTCGCCATTGAGCGCAAGTGGCAGGCGGATGGTTTCCATTGGACCGGCAGTCACTGGGAAGTGACCTGCACGAAAATGGTAGAGAAGGGCGGAAACCTCGTGCCTTCGGAGGAGCAAATTGTGATCACAGCGGAGCATGTGGTCACAGCATCGGGCAATCACGCGCAGCGCACAGCAAAAATGCTCGGACTCAAAATTCCTGCGATTCCGGTTGAACATCAATTTGTCGTATTGGAGCAAGATCCGGCATTGGTCGCCTATCGCGCCGAGGGCAACCCTGAACACCCGGTGATCCGCGACGCAGATGCGCAAAGCTATGTGCGCGAGGAACGCGGTGGGTGGATCCTTGGGGTTTACGAAAAAGAAGCCCCAGCGCGGTTTGAACATGGGGTGCCAGATAGTTTTAGGGCTGATCTCTTCCCGCTCGCTTTGGAGCGGATTGAGGAGCAATATATGGCGATGATTCACCGCGTGCCCTCCTGCGAGGACAGCGGGCTCAAGGATGATTTCAACGGGCCAATTTGTTATACACCCGATGGCAACCCGCTGGTGGGCCCAGCCCCCGGCCTGCGCAATATGTGGCTGGCGGAAGGCTTTAGCTTTGGCATCACTGCCGCTGGCGGCACGGGCTATTATATGGCGCAGATGATCGTGGATGGCGAGGCTGAGATTGATATGGCCAGCCTAGACCCCAAGCGCTACGGCAATTGGATGACCACTGAATTTGCCATGCGCAAAAACGAAGAATGCTATGACCATGTCTATATTTTGCACCACCCCGATGAAGAACGCCCCGCCGCGCGGCCTTTGCGCACGGCGCCGGCCCATGATCGGCAAAAGGCACGCGGGGCACAGTTTGGCTGGGTCAACGGGTGGGAACGGCCCAATTATTATGGCCCTCTGGATGCGCCTGAAGATTTTGACGAAAAATCTCGCAGCTTTCGCCGAGGTGCCTGGTGGCAATATGCGGTCGAAGAGGCCCGCGCCATCCGCCAAGGGGTGGGGCTTGTGGATGCCACAGCCTTTACCAAACACATCGTCAAAGGCCCTGGCGCAACGGCGTTTCTCGATTGGTTCACCTGCAATAAATTGCCGCGCGTGGGCCGCATCAATCTCACCTATGCCCTGACGGCCCATGGCACCACGCGCACGGAATACACCATCGTGCGCCTATCGGAGCAGGAATACTATCTGGTCTCAGCGGGGGCCTGGACTGCCTATGATCAAGATTATCTGAAAAAGGCGATTGAGGACAAAGAGGCTGACTTCGGCCGTATTGAGCTGCAAGACGTCACCACGCAATGGGGTGTTTTTGCTCTTGCTGGCCCAAAGGCGCGGGATGTCTTGCGCGATGTGATTAATGATCCCGATCCTGCCACGGCGCTCTCTAACAAGCGCTTCCCCTGGCTTTCGGCACGGCAAATTGAGCTGGGCATGTGTCCGGTCAATGCCATCCGTGTGGCCTATACCGGGGAGCTGGGCTGGGAGCTGCATCATCCGATAGAGATGCAGAACTATCTGTTTGATCTGCTGGAAAAAGCCGGTGCAAAACACGGTATGAAACTGGTGGGCGCGCGGGCGCAAAACTGGCTGCGGCAGGAAAAATCCTATCGCGCTTTCGGCACAGAGCTGGGCCGCGATGCCACACCGCTTGAGGCTGATCTGCCACGCTTTGTGGATCTGTCAAAAGAGTTTCACGGCAAAGCGGCCATGGAGGCGCTTGGGGTGCGGGTCAAGTGTTGCACACTTCTGATTGACGGCCCTGAGGATGCGGATCCATGGGGCCGCGAGGCGCTGTATCATGGCGAGACCCGCGTTGGGCGCCTCACCTCCGGTGGCTATTCGGTCCATTTTGAGAAATCTATCGGCATGGGCTACCTGCCGCCAGAGCTTGCCGTGCCGGGCACGAAATTGCAGGTGAAAATGTTCGACAGTCTTTGGGATTGCGAAGTGGTCGAGGACAGCCCCTATGACCCCAGCAATGCCACCATTCGGATGGATGGGTAAAATTCAAAAGGGGGGGCGGGGACTTACGCCCCCCTTTTCTTGTAAGCTCGGCAAGGTCAGGGCATAAATCGCGCGGGGCTCAGCTGCGCCACGGTCTCAGGTTTCAACCGCGGTTTTTGGCCCAACGCGGTGTCGGCCACCAGTTGTGATGCGGCGGGTGCTGTGAAGAACCCATATCCGCCTTGCCCCACGGCCCAGATGAAACTCTCCTCCTGCGGTGCAGCACCAAGAACCAGATTTCGATCCGGCGCAAATGTGCGCAGGCCGGCCCAAGACGAAATGGGCCGCGTCACCTCTTCGGTCACATAGTCTTGATAGCGGGCCAGAGCTTCGGCCAGATCCATATCATGTGGCCAAGCATCCATGGGCGCGCAGGGGGTCTCCTCCGCCAGCGATACGATCAATGCGCCTGCATCGGCCTTGGCATACCACCTCTCCCCGGGACCAAACAGCATGGGCCAAGCCGAAGGATCATGCCCGCCTGGCGCGGCCAATCGCGCGACGCTGCGGCGCATCGGGGTCAGGCCAAGAGGCGTAAGACCCGCGAGCGCGGCGATTTCATCGCCCCAGGCCCCAGCGGCGTTGATCAACTGGCGCGCTGCGAATGTCTGCTGTTGGCAGCTCACCTGCCACCCGCCGGGAATTTTTTTAATGGCCTGAACAGATTGATCGGTCTCAATCACCCCGCCATTGCTGCGCAAGAGTTTGGCAAAGCGTTGCAGCATCAGATCCGTGTCAATATCTTGCGCGGTGGTGCTATAGGCCGCGCGCAGAACATCCCGGGTATTGAGGATCGGCACGCGTGCCGTGGCCTCTGCCATCGAGATTTCCACCAGGTCCATATGCTGCCGGTCAGCCTCAAATTGCGCGTCTTCACCGCGCAGGCATAGCAGCATAAAACCGCGCGGGCTCAGCACGCCCTCCAACAAATCCTCCCAATCGGCGCGCCCAGCTTTTGCAAGCGCGATGGTGGATGGGCTGCCGTAATTTTCCTCATAGAGCGCTGCCGAGCGACCGGAGCTGTGATAGGCCAAATGGGTCTCGCGTTCCAAGACCCGGCAGCTCCCGTGCTCCGCCAAGCGCGCCGCTGCTGAAATGCCAGCAATGCCGCCGCCAATGATGATAAAATCTTCCATAGGGCAATCATGCACAGTTGCGCTGCATTCAAAAGCAAAAAGGGGGCCATTGGCCCCCTTTTCAAACCTGCTTAGGGTTTTGTTTAGTTTGGCACATCGCCTTCAATGCCTTCAACGTAGAAATTCATGCCGGCCAAACCGTCATCGCCGTAATCAGAAGCGGTTTCACCTGCTGCCAACCAAACTGAGCCGTCTTTCTTGTTCAGCGGGCCAGTGAAGGCATGGTAGGATCCATCGGTCAGGCTGTCGCGCAGAGCTTCGGCGGAGGCCTTTACATCGGCTGGAACGGCGCTTGAAATTTCGCCGATGCCAACCATGCCAGCGCCGATGCCATCCCAAGTGCTTGTGGAGGTCCAGGTGCCATCCATAACGGCTTGGGTGCGGGCGATATAGTAAGGGGCCCAGTTGTCGATGATGGAGGACACGCGTGGCATTGGACCATAGGCGGCCATATCAGAGGCCTGACCAAATGTGATCACATTTCCAGCGGCCTGAGCAGCAGCTTGCGGCGCAGTGGAATCTGTGTGCTGCAAGACCACATCTGCGCCTTGCTCGATCAGAACTTTTGCCGCATCGGCCTCTTTGGTGGGGTCAAACCAAGTATAGGCCCAAACGATTTTAAATTGGACGTCTGGGTTTACTTTTTTGGCATGGATATAGGCAGAGTTGATGCCGCGGATCACTTCTGGAATTGGGAAGGAGCCAATGTAGCCAATGATATTGGATTTGGTCATATGGCCGGCGATATGGCCCTGAACTGCGCGGCCTTCATAAAAGCGCGCGGAATATACAGAGACATTGTCCGCTTGCTTATAGCCTGTGGCATGTTCAAATTTCACATTGGGGAATTTGGCCGCAACATTGATGGTTGGATCCATATAGCCAAAGGAGGTGGTGAAGATCAGATCAGCGCCCTTCAGCGCCATATCGGTCATGACACGCTCGGAATCTGGGCCTTCTGGCACGCTTTCCACATACATCGTTTCGACTTTATCACCAAAAGCCTCCACAACCGCTTTGCGGCCTTGGTCGTGCTCATAAGTCCAACCGCCATCACCGACCGGGCCGACATAGACAAAGCCGACCTTGGTTTTTTCAGCCAGCGCGCCTGTGGCCGCTGTCATCGCCAGCGCAGCGCTGGCTAGGATTGTTTTTATGTTCATTAGGTTTCCCCCTGTTTATAAATGACCTCAGCGTGAGGCATGGAACGCGCGGCCAAGGGCCGCAGGTGCATTGAGTGCAGCTTTGTTGCGATGCGCAGACATCACGACCAACACAATGATGGTTATCAGATAGGGTGACATCGACAAATACTCAACTGGAATTGACACACCAGCGGCCTGCAGATTGAGCTGCAAAACGGCAACGCCGCCGAAAAGATAGGCACCCAGAAGAACGCGTGCCGGTTTCCAACTCGCGAAAACAACAATCGCCAAGGCAATCCAGCCGGCCCCGGCGGTCATACCTTCGGTCCATTGCGGCACGCGCACCAAAGAGAGGGCCGCCCCCCCCAACCCGGCGCAGGCTCCGCCAAACATAATGGCCATGATGCGCACTTTGACGACCTTATAACCCAAAGCATGGGCTGCATCATGGCTTTCTCCGACAGCCCGCAGAATCAATCCGCCGCGGGTGTATTTCAAGAACCACCAAACCCCGGCAACCAGGGCCAAGGCTGCATAGACGGTGATGTCATGCGAAAACAAAACCGGGCCCAGAATGGGAAGATCGCTGATGACGGGCAGGTCGAGCTTCACACTCGCCGGGGGCTTAATTCCAATGTAGCTTTGCCCCATAAGGGCCGAAAGCCCGAGGCCAAAGAGCGTGAGCGCCAGCCCTGTGGCGACTTGGTTTGACAGAAAAAATTGCGTCAAAAGCGCAAAAACCAAAGACAGCGCCGCCCCGCCCAGCGCGGCACAGATAAAGCCAATGATGGGCGAACCTGTGCCCACGGCCGCGGCAAAACCGGCAATGGCACCGATGATCATCATGCCTTCGACCCCAAGGTTCAAAACCCCGGATTTCTCGACCACCAATTCGCCAATGGCGGCTAATAAAATAGGTGTCGCGGCCACCATGAGCGAGGCGACCAAGAGCGTTGGGCTAATTGAGCTTAAATCCATGACAGATATGTCCTGTTTGAAATCAAGTTTGGGTGGCGTCCGAAGGTCGTCATGGGCGGCTCCCTGCACTTGTTAATTTAAGTTTGAAATTCGTCAGCATGTCGAGGGCAAGCAGGAAAAACAGCAACATGCCTTGAAAGGCCTGGATTGCCGCAGAGGGCAGGCCGAGGCTGGATTGGGCAATCTCTCCGCCGATATAGGTCAGGGCCATCAACAGTCCGGCCAAGAGGATACCAATTGGATTGAGCCGGCCCAAAAACGCCACAATAATCGCGGTGAACCCGTAGCCGACATTGAAATCAATGCTGATCTGTCCACTGGGCCCGGAGACCTCAAACAGGCCCGCCATCCCCGCCAAAGCGCCACTGAAGCCGAGGCAATAAACCACAAGCCTCTTTGGATTGACGCCAGCAAATTTGGCCGCTTTTGGGCTTTCACCGGTCAGGCGAATGTGAAAGCCCATTTGATGCCGCGCCAGCACGACATAGGCGAAAATCACGGCGATAAAGGCAAACATAACGCCCATGTGAATGCCGGTTCCTGTCCAAAGCTCTGCATTATGCGCGCTGGCGTAGTGCTGCAAGTTGCGCGATCCTGGAAAGCCAAAGCCTTCGGGATTTTTCAACAGACCCAGAGACATGGAGGCCAAAAGCTGCTCTGCAACATAGACCAACATGAGGCTCACCAAAATCTCATTGGTGCCGAACCTTGTTTTCAAAATCGCAGGAATCATGGCCCAGACAAAGCCGCCCAAGGCGCCAAAGAAGATCATCGCGGGAAAAATAAAGGCGCTTTGCGCCGGGTAGACGGCCAGGGCCGCGCCGGCGCCACAAATCGCCCCGATGATATATTGTCCCTCGGCTCCAATGTTCCAAATCCCCGCGCGAAACCCCATCGACAGGCCGATGGCAATCATGATCAAAGGTGCGCCTTTGACCAAAAGCTGGGGGCGATAATACCAAGCAAATTCGGAGAAAAGTGGATCATAGAAAATCGTACGGATGGCCTCAAAGGGATCCTTGCCCAAAGCTGCAAACATGATGCCGCCGCCGATCATTGTGGCGAAAACGGCCAGAACCGGAGCCAAATAGGCCCAAGTTTTTGAAGGATTAGGGCGTTTTTCAAGCCGCAGCATCGGCGCCTCCTAGCAATAGGCCAATTTCATCCAAACTGAGGCCCGCCATGGGGCGCGCGGCCGATAGGCGGCCGGCATTCAGCGCGGCGAAATTGGTTGAAATTTCCATAAGCTCATCCAAATCTTGGCTGATGACGATCACCCCCGCGCCTTGGCTTGCCAGATCCAGCAAGGCTTGGCGAATGGCCGCCGCCGCGGCAGCATCAACGCCCCAGGTGGGTTGGTTGACGATCAATACAGAGGGATTTTGCAACACCTCGCGGCCGATGACGAATTTCTGCAAATTGCCGCCCGACAGGGACCGCGCCGCAGACTGTGCGTTGGGCGTGCGCACATCGAAACTTTCAATCACCTGCTCCGCAAAGGCGCGGGCGCGTGGCCAGTCCAGAAAGCCAGAGCGGCTGAGCTCCTTGCGCACCATGCCCGTGAGCATGGCGTTTTCCGTTAGGCTCATATCGGGCGCGGCTGCATGGCCCAAACGTTCCTCTGGGGCGGCCAAAAGTCCCAAAGCGCGCCGCGCATTGGGGGCAAGATGCCCGATGCCCAGCGTGTTGAGTTTGATCTGGCCCGGCGCGCGGAGCACTTCACCTGAGAGGCAGGCCAGCAGCTCGTCTTGGCCATTGCCCGCAACACCGCCTATGCCCAAGACCTCACCCTTGCGCAGGGAAAAGGAAATATCTTTTAGGCTTGTGCCAAAGGTTGTTTGCGGCGCCAGTGAAAGATCTGCCACCTCAAGCACAACATCGCCGAGCGTGCCGTGTTGCGGTTTGGCCGAATTCAGCGTGCCGCCAACCATCATCTCTGCCAGCTCGCGTGCAGATTTTTCCCGCGGATCGCAGGTGGCAATCTTGCGCCCTGCGCGCAAAATCGTTGCGGTCTCACATAGATCGCGAATTTCTTCGAGCTTGTGGGAAATATAGAGAATGGAGGTGCCTTCTGCCTTGAGCTTGCGCAGCGTGGCAAAGAGGGTTTGTACCTCTTGCGGGGTCAAAACGCTGGTGGGCTCATCCATGATGAGCAGCTTGGGGTCTTGCAAAAGGCAGCGAATGATCTCGACCCTTTGACGCTCCCCCGCCGAAAGATCCCCCACCAGCCGTTCTGGATCCAACGGCAGGCCATAGGCCTCAGAGACTTCCGTGATCCGGGCCGAAAGGGCGCTGGACTTTGGCGGGTTTTCCATGCCCAGGACGATATTTTCCGCCACATTTAAGGCTTCAAAGAGGCTGAAATGCTGAAACACCATGGCCACGCCCGCGGCCCGCGCCGCGCGGGGCTCTTCGGGGGCATAGGGCGCATCGAAAAGCTGCATCTGTCCAGAATCGGGTCGCACCAGCCCGTAGATCATCTTGACCAAGGTTGATTTACCGGCACCATTCTCGCCCAAGAGCGCGTGAATTTCTCCCCTGCCGATGTCAAACCCCACGTCCTGATTGGCAATGACGCCGGGGTAGGCCTTTGTCAGCCCTTGAAGGTGTAAAAGTGTCTTACTCATGAAAGAGCACTCCTGTGTCGCGTTTTGGCGTTCATCTTGTGCGACAATAGGGCTTGGGTCACCCCAATCGCAATCGAAATTGGCTGTTTTCCGAGGTTTGGATCACCAATTGGGCAAGTTATCTTTGAAATCAAAGCGGGCGCATGTCCTAAGGCCAACAAACGCCGCTGAAACCGCGCCCATTTACTGGCCGATCCAATCAAACCACAAAAATCGAATCCGCGCAGCAAAGCGGCATGGCACAGCGCGAGATCCAGACTATGCGCATAGGTGAATATCAAATGCTGTGCGTGCCGCGGTGCATGGGCCATCAGCGGCGCCGGGTTTTCGGCAGGAACGAGGGTCACGGTCTCGGGCGGCGTCGTGGGAAAGCGCTCAGGGCTGGTGTCAATCCAAGTCACCTCAAAACCTGGCATTTGGGAGGCGATATGCACAACCGCCCGGCCCACATGTCCCGCGCCCCAGATCCACAAGGGCTGCGCGGCCGGGGTCAGAGTCTCTGCCAGCCAGCCTGCGGTGCAGATCAGCGCCGCGGGATCCGCCGAGCCGTTGCGCCGGGCCTTTTGCAACTGGGCCATGGGCAGAGGCATGGGCATGTCCCCTTCGATGCGGCGGATGAAGAGGTCTTGCGCGACAATGGGCTTGGTGAAATGTTCGGTCACCAGCGTCACATGCCCGCCACAACATTGCCCCAGCTCTGGCCCAAGGGGATAGCGCCGCAGGCCGGGACGTGGCGCCTGTGACGCTTGATATTCCAATGCACCGCCCCCAATGCTGCCGCTTTGTCCCCCGGGCCAAAGCAACATTGATGCGCCGATTTCCCGCGGCGAAGAGCCCTTAATGTCAGCAATCACAACACGGGTCACGGCACCATGGGCGGCGATGGCCGCATTAATCTGGTGAAGATCAAAACTCATGACGCAGATCCTCGCGCCCGGGCTATGGCGTTGAACACTTCCTCTGAAGTGGCTGGCGCCTGCAAGTCGGGATAATGCGGCCCGCAGGCCGCGACCGCGTTAGACAGCGCCAGAAAGGCAGAAATCCCATGCATGAAGGGCGGCTCGCCCACGGCTTTTGAGCGGTAAATGGTCTGTTGTGTGTTCTGTCCCGGCCACAGCTCCACATTGAACACCTCGGGCCGGTCCGAACAGGCGGGAATTTTATAGGTGGAGGGCGCGTGGGTTTTGAGCAGCCCCGCTGTGTCCCAAACCAATTCTTCCGTGGTTAACCAACCCGCGCCCTGAACAAAACCGCCTTCGATCTGTCCGATGTCGAGGGCCGGGTTCAGCGATGCTCCGCAATCGTGAAGAATGTCGCAGCGCAGGATGCGGTTTTCGCCCGTCAGCGTGTCAATCACCACCTCTGTCACTGCGGCGCCATAGGCGAAATACAAAAACGGCCGCCCCGCGCCCTTGATGCGGTCCCATGCAATCTCTGGTGTCTTGTAAAATCCCGTGGCCGAGAGCGAGATGCGCGCCTCATAGGCCGAGGCGATCACCTCTTGCCAGGTGAGCGAGAGCCCCGGGGCGCTGACCTGTCCCTCTGCGAAGGTGATCTCTTCGGGCTTTACGCCATGTTGCGCGGCCAGATGGTCTTTGAGCCGACCAATGAGCGTTTCACAGGCCGCTTGCACCGCCATGCCGTTGAGATCAGCACCAGAGCTGGCAGCGGTGGCGGAGGTATTGGGCACTTTGCTGGTGTCCGTGGCCGAGGCGCGAATAACCGCCTGCTTTGCTCCCAAGCTGCGCGCGGCCACCTGCGTTAATTTTTGAAACAGACCCTGGCCCATCTCGGTGCCGCCATGGTTGATCAAAACAGATCCATCGGTGTAGATTTGCACCAAGGCGCCGGCTTGGTTGAGATGGGTCAGCGTAAAGGATATTCCAAATTTCACGGGACTAAAGGCAATGCCGCGTTTTAAAAGCGCATGGCTGGCATTCCAGCGCGCAACCTCAGCTTTGCGCGCCTGATAGTCACAGCGTTGCAACAGGCTGTCTGTCATGTCCCCCAAGATGAAATCGGTCACCTCCATCTGATAGGGGGTGACGGCTGGGCGCGCTGGCGGCTTTGAGCTCATTTCGGGATAATAGTTGCGCCGGCGCAGCTCTGCGGGATCGCAAGACAGGCTATGGGCGATATGATCCATCACCCGCTCAATGCCCACCATCCCCTGCGGGCCACCAAAGCCACGAAAGGCTGTGGCGCTTTGGGTGTTGGTTTTGAGCCGATGCGAGGTGATTTTCACATGCGGTAGGTCATAGGCGTTATCTGCGTGTAACATCGCCCGATCTGCCACCGGCAAAGAGAGATCCAGCGCCCAGCCGCAGCGGAAATAATGGGTAAACTCCAGCGCCTGAATCCGGCCCATGTCATCAAAGCCGACGTCATAGTCAATGCGGCAGTCGTGGCGTTTGCCTGTGATGATAAAATCATCGTCGCGGTCATAACGCATTTTGCAAGGCCGGCCAGTGAAAGAGGCCGCCAGCGCGCAGGCGACAGCCAGCGCATTGCCTTGGCTCTCTTTGCCGCCAAACCCGCCTCCCATGCGCCGCACTTCCACGCGCACCGCATGCTGAGCGATATTCAGCGCCTCTGCCACCTTATGTTGAATTTCCGTTGGGTGTTGGGTTGAGGAATGGACCACCATATCCCCGTGATCGCCGGCCAGAGCGAGCGCGGCTTGCCCTTCGAGATAAAAATGTTCCTGCCCGCCGAGGTTGATCCGGCCCTGCACCCTGTGGGTGGCATTGCCCATGGCGCTTGTGGGATCGCCCTTTGTATAGATCCGCGGCCCATCTTCAAAGCGGCTGTCGGCTTTCAGAGCCTGCTCGATGGTCAATATGGCAGGTTCCGCAGTGATCTCAATCTTGGCCAAACGCGCGGCGCGGCGGGCCAGATGGTGGCTCTCGGCCACCACCAAAAAGATCGGCTGCCCGGCATAATGCACGCGGCCATCGGCCAGGAGCGGTTCGTCATGGGCGGAGGGGGAGACGTCATTGGCATGGGGAAGATCCTTGGCCTCCAGCACCAAATGCACCCCGGGGCAGGCGCGGACGGCGCTTAGATCCACCGACTTAATCTGTCCCGCGGCGCAGGATGACAGGCCAAAGGCCAGGTGCAGGGTGCCCTGCGGGGTTGGGATATCATCGACATAGCGCGCGCGGCCCGTCACATGTTGGCGCGCCGCGTCGTGGGGAAGGCTCGCTGCGGCGCTCATGGGTGCATCTCGCGAATGTTGACCGGCGTCTCTTGGAGATCATGGAAATACCGGATCAGCATATTGCCCGCCGCTTGCATCCGATAGCCCGCGCTGGCGCGCATGTCGCTCAAAGGGGTGAAATCTTCGGCCAGAGCGGATTTCGCCCGCTCGAAGCTCTCCAAGTTCCAGGGCTGGCCGCACAAAGCCGCCTCGGTTTTTCGCGCCCTGGCGGGGGTGGCTGCCATACCGCCGAAGGCAATGCGGGCCTGTGTGATCACACCTGCCTCTTGCTGCAACTTAAAGCAGCCGCAGACTGCGGAAATATCCTGATCAAACCTTTTGGACAGTTTATAGCAGCGCAGCCTGTCCTGCGCCTTGGGCAGTTCGATGCTCTCCACAAATTCGCCTGGCTGCCTGTCTTGCTGTTGATAGGCAATAAAGAAATCTTCCAAATCAAGCGCGCGGCGCTCATCTGCGCGGCGCAAAACCAAACGCGCGCCCATGGCAATGAGGGCCGGTGAGCCGTCGCCGATCGGCGAGCCATTGGCGATGTTGCCACCGATCGTCGCCGCATTGCGCACCTGCGGGCTGCCGTAGCGACTGAAGAGCTGGTGCAGCGAGGCGGATATCGGCCGTATGGCCTGCATCAAATGTGTGATTGTGACCGCCGCGCCGATGCGCAGACGATCGCCCTCATCATGGATATGGCGCAGATCCTGAGCATGGCTGATAAAGGCAATAGGCCCGAGGTCTTGCATCTTTTTTGTCACCCAGAGACCCACATCGGTGCCGCCGGCGATGAGGGTGGCATTGGGATTTCGGGCATACCAATGGGCCAATTCATCGGAGGATTTTGGGCAAAAAATATCATCGCGACTTTGCAGCGCTTGGGGTTCTGGTCGTTCATTCATCCAAGAGGGTGCAGGACGCTGTGCAGCCGCCTGAGCCGCGCGAATGATGGGCGCGTAGCCTGTGCATCGGCACAGGTTGCCTGCCAGAGCCGCGTCGAAATCCGTCTCGCCCGTGGCATGTGCCGCGGCCATGGTTGTCACAAATCCCGGGGTGCAAAATCCACATTGTGCCCCGTGGTGCGTGATCATGGCCTCTTGCACCGGATGCAGCGCTCCATCGGGTCCGGACAGCCCCTCGACCGTGCGCACGCTGCAGCCTTGCAGCTGGGGTAAAAACAATATGCAGGCATTCATGGGGCGCGGCACGCCATCCCGTCCCGTGACGATGACGGTGCAGGCCCCGCAATCGCCCTCGTTACAGCCTTCTTTGGTGCCGCAGAGATCCGCCTGGAGGCGTAGATAATCTAAAAGAGTTTCACTGCCGGTTTTGGGTGCGACAGACACCGACGTCCCGTTGAGGAGAAACGACATGTTCATTTGAAAGAGTCGTGCCACTGTCTGTTAACTTTTCGCGCCAAGGTCCGATGCGGCGTAAAACCAGATTGGGCGCGAGAGAAGTAACTCTTATTTTTGTGAGTCGGGCAAGAAAAAAATAATGGCTTCTGAATAATGTAGGTTTTTGGCGGCTGGCGCGGGCACTGCCCGCTGCAGAAAGTTGTGAGGGACATTTTGCTCTGGATGCCGGGGCATCGTCAGTTTATCCAAGAGAGATGCGCGAGAATCCAAAATTCATCCATCTGAGAGTTCATAGCGAATATTCACTGCTCGAAGGGGCTGTGCGTCTCAAGAAACTGCCCGATTTGGTGGTGTCCATGGGTATGCCGGCCATTGCGGTGACAGATACGAACAATATGTTTTGCGCGCTGGAGTTTTCGGAAGCGGCGTCAAAGGCGGGTATTCAGCCGATCATCGGCTGTCAGGTGGATATGGCCTATGACCCCGCGCCCGCGACTGAAAAGCCGCGGGCCCCGGCGCCCTTGGTGCTTTTGGCGCAAAATGAGCGCGGATATGAAAATCTCATGGCGCTCAATTCTTGCCTTTATTTGGACAGTGATGGAACGTTGCCACAGGTGCAAATGGCACAGCTGGCGGCCCATGCGCAGGGTGTGATCTGCCTCACTGGTGGGCCGAGCGGGCCTTTGGGGAAATTGCTGCAAAACGGGCAGACGGCTAAGGCGCAGGCCTTGCTTGAAGATTTGGCGCAGGCCTATGGAGACCGGCTTTATGTGGAGCTGCAACGTCATCCTGGCGAAGATGGGCGCATGCCCGAGGCCGAAAGGCTGAGCGAGCGCGGCTTGGTGGAAATGGCCTATGCGATGGATCTGCCGTTGGTGGCCACCAATGATGTCTATTTTCCCAAGCCGGAATTTTACGAGGCCCATGATGCGCTGATCTGTATCGCCGAGGGCGCCTATGTGGATCAGCAGGGCCCGAGAAGACGCCTCACCCCCCAGCATTATCTCAAATCGCCCGCAGAAATGGCTGTGCTCTTTGCGGATCTGCCGGAGGCTCTCGACAGCACCGTGGAAATCGCCCGCCGCTGCGCCTTCAAAGTCTATAAGCGCGACCCAATATTGCCGAAATTCGCCGATGATGAGGTCGAAGAGCTGCGTCGACAATCCAATGAGGGGCTGGCGCGTCGTTTGGCTGTGATCCCCCATGCGGTGTCACGAGAAGACTATCAAAAGCGGCTCGATTTCGAGCTGGACATCATCGAGGGCATGGGGTTCCCCGGCTATTTCTTGATCGTGGCGGATTTTATTGCTTGGACCAAAGCGCAAAATATCCCAGTGGGGCCGGGGCGCGGCTCCGGGGCTGGCTCGCTTGTGGCCTATGCCTTGACGATTACGGATCTGGATCCTCTGCGCTATGGCTTGTTGTTTGAACGGTTTTTGAACCCGGAACGGGTATCGATGCCCGATTTTGATATCGATTTTTGCATGGATCGCCGCGAAGAGGTGATCCGCTATGTGCAACAAAAATATGGCCGTGACCGGGTGGGGCAAATCATCACCTTTGGAGCCTTATTGTCAAAAGCGGCGGTGCGCGACATCGGGCGGGTGCTGCAAATGCCCTATGGTCAGGTTGATCGCCTGTCTAAAATGATCCCCACCGAAGGGGTCAAACCGGTGAGTATCGAAAAGGCGCTGGCCGATGAGCCGCGCCTGCGCGAGGAGGCGCGGGCGGAGGAGGTCGTGGATCGACTCTTGACCTATGGGCAGCAAGTCGAAGGGCTGCTGCGGAACGCCTCGACCCATGCGGCGGGCGTGGTGATTGGCGACCGGCCATTGGATCACTTGGTGCCGCTCTATCAAGATCCGCGCTCTGACATGCCGGCGACGCAATTCAATATGAAATGGGTGGAGCAGGCCGGCCTGGTCAAATTCGATTTTTTGGGCCTCAAAACGCTGACCGTGATCCAAAACGCAGTGGATTTGATCAATCGCTCGCGTCCGTTGCATCAAGCGGCCGATGGGCGTGTGCTCTATACGCCGCCGCCCGGGACCGAGGGCGATATCAGCGCCATTCCTTTGGATGATGAGGCCTCTTATGCCCTGTATTCCGCCGCGAAAACTGTGGCGGTTTTTCAGGTGGAATCCAGTGGGATGATGGATGCGCTGAAGCGTATGAAGCCCAACTGCATTGAAGATATCGTCGCCTTGGTTGCACTCTATCGGCCGGGACCGATGGAAAATATCCCAAAATATTGTGAGGTCAAAAACGGATTAAGTGAGCGTGAGCTGTTGCATCCTTCGGTCGATCATATCTTGGATGAGACGCAGGGGATCATTGTTTATCAAGAGCAGGTGATGGAAATCGCCCGTCAAATGGCGGGCTATTCTCTGGGGGGCGCCGATCTGTTGCGCCGCGCCATGGGTAAAAAAATCCAAGAGGCGATGGATGCGGAACGGCCCAAGTTTTTGGCCGGCGCGGCGCGCAATGGTGTGGACGAGAAAACCGCGAAGGCGACTTGGGATTTGCTCGACAAATTCGCTAACTATGGTTTCAACAAATCCCATGCGGCCGCCTATGCGGTGGTGAGCTATCAGACCGCCTGGCTCAAGGCCAATCACCCAGTTGAGTTTATGGCCGGGGTGATGAACTGCGACTTGCATCTCACAGATAAGCTGGCGGTATATTTTGACGAAGTGCGCAAGGGGCTCAATCTTCCTTATATCCCCCCTTGCGTTAATCGCTCGCAAGCGCGGTTTGATGTGGCCGACGGGGCTTTGGTCTATGGGCTTGGCGCGTTGAAAAATGTCGGGGTCGAGGCCATGGGTCTGATCACCAAGGGCCGCGGCGATCGTCCATTTAAAACCGTGTTTGATTTTGCCCGGCGGGTGGATCTGAAACGCGTGGGCAAAAGACCGCTTGAGATGCTCGCCCGGGCGGGGGCTTTTGATCAATTGGACCGAAATCGTCACCGAATATTCGACAGTTTGGATGATCTTGTCGCCTATTCGGCGGCGGTGCATGAGCAGCGCAATTCGAGCCAAGTGAGCCTCTTTGGCGAGGCAGGAGAGGACCTGCCCGAGCCCCGCCTATCGCCCGTGCCCAATTGGTTGCCTGCGGTGCAATTGGCAGAAGAATTTAAGGCGATTGGCTTTTATCTGTCAGGCCACCCGCTGGATGACTATATGTCCGCGCTCAAACGCTCTGGGGTCATCACGCTGGATCAACTGAGTGAAAAAGCCAAGGACGGCCCGCTGGTTGCCAAATTGGCCGGGATTGTGGCCGGGCGGCAGGAACGTAAATCTGCGCGCGGCAATCGATTTGCCTTTGTACAGCTGAGCGATACCACCGGCGCTTATGAGGCCACCATGTTCAGCGATACGCTTGAGGCGTCCCGCGAATATCTTGAGGCGGGCTCGAAGATTGTTTTGAGTGTGGAGGCGACGATGGAGGCCGAGCAGCTCAAATTGCTGGCCCGCTCGGTCCAGCCGATTGATGGGGCCGTGGCCCAAGCGGGCGGCGCGGGCTTGCGAATCTACCTCGAAACGCCCCTTGCGATTGAGCCTGTCGCCACGGTTTTGCGGGAGGCGGCGCGCGCCAGTAAGCGCGGCGCGAAGGGTCCGATCTCCTTTTGTCTGCTCGATGACAGCCTGCCGGGAGAGGTGGATATGGACCTGGGCCAAGATTTCCCGGTCACGCCGCAAATCAAAGGTGCTTTGAAAAGCCTTGAAGGCGTGTTGATGGTGGAAGACCTTTAGGCCGCCAGCCTCGGCTGGGGCTTTAATAATGCGGCGGGCGCTCATCTCCGAGAATGACGCCGCCGCCGCCATCGGCCTCACGATCCCGAGCACGCCGGGCCAAAAGATCGACTATCCCAGTCAAGCGGCGCAACTCGGCATCCTGTTTGGCCACAACCTCTGAGAGCTCGTCGACCGTGCGGGTGAGATAGGCGATTTGTTCTTCAAGTGCTTGTGTCATAGCGACCATCTGCGCGATCTGTTGATGAGGATCAAGCGTCTTTTTGCGGGCCGGGCCTCTGCGCAGGTCAACTCGCGTGTTGCTCCCCGGCGCTGGGGCGGTTAAATGCAGGCCGAGACATAGGGGTTGATCATGGCCAAACAGAACAAAGCACCCAAACCAAAGGCGCTGCCGCCGAAAGGGTTTCGTGATTACTTTGGCGCGGATGTGTCCGAGCGGGCGGAGATGCTGCGGCGCATTGCCGATGTGTATCACCTCTACGGATTTGAGCAGCTTGAAAGCAGCGCTGTTGAAACCGTTGAGGCTCTGGGGAAATTCTTGCCCGATGTGGATCGGCCAAATGAAGGTGTTTTTGCTTGGCAAGAGGATGACGATTGGTTGGCGCTGCGCTATGATTTGACAGCGCCTCTTGCGCGGGTCTATGCGCAGCACCGCAATGAGCTGCCCAGCCCCTATCGCCGCTTTGCCATGGGGCCGGTTTGGCGCAATGAAAAGCCGGGGCCGGGTCGATTTCGTCAGTTTTATCAATGTGATGCAGATACGGTCGGATCGGCCAGCATGGCCGCAGATGCAGAGATCTGCGCGATGCTGTCTGATACGTTGGAAAAAGTGGGTATTGCCCGCGGCGATTACATTATCCGGGTGAACAATCGCAAAGTGCTCAACGGTGTGATGGAAGTGGCTGGCATTTTGGACCCTTCGGATCCTGAGAAATTTACCGAGGAGCGCGGCATCGTGCTGCGCGCGATCGACAAATTGGATCGTTTGGGGCTCGAGGGCGTGCGGTCACTGCTGGGCGCGGGACGCAAAGATGACAGTGGCGATTTTACCCAAGGTGCGGGTCTGGCTGCAGAGCAAGCGGAGGTCGTTCTCGGGTTTATGCAGGCGCTGGGCGCCACCTCTGCGCAAACTCTGAGCAATTTGCACAGCTTGGTTGCAGGCTCGGCCATCGGCGAGGCTGGCGTGGATGAGCTGCAACAGATCTCGGAACTGGTCACAAGCCAGGGCTATGGCGCGGATCGCATTGTGCTGGACCCCTCGGTTGTGCGCGGTTTGGGCTATTACACTGGCCCGGTCTATGAAGCCGAATTGACCTTTGAAATCAAAGATGAAAAAGGCCGACCTAGGCAGTTTGGCTCGGTGGCAGGGGGCGGGCGTTATGACGATTTGGTCAAGCGCTTTACCGGGCAGGAAGTGCCGGCAACCGGCGTTTCCATTGGTGTGGATCGCCTCTTGGCGGCGCTGCGCATGAAGGGGCAGCTGCAAAACGCGCAGCCCGGTCCCGTGGTCGTGACCGTAATGGATAGGGCGCGTATGGGGGACTATCAGGCCATGGCCACAGAATTGCGCGCCGCGGGAATTCGCGCCGAAGTTTATCTCGGCAATCCCAAGAATTTTGGCAATCAGCTTAAATATGCAGACAATCGGAGCAGCCCCATTGCCATCATTGAAGGCGGTGATGAAAAAGCGGCGGGCATTGTGCAGATTAAGGATCTGATTTTGGGGGCGCAATTGGCCAAAGAGGCCAGCTTGGAAGAATGGAAGGCGCGGCCAAGTCAAATTGAAGCGCCCCGGGCGCAGCTTGTCGATAAGGTGCGAGAGATGCTGGCGGCACAGGGCGCGGCACAATGAGTGAGCTTCGTGCAGAGACCGCACGCCTTTTGGCGGTCTTTGAGGCCACGGGCGCGGTGCGCGTGGAGGCAGATATTCTGCAACCAGCCGATGTATTGCTCGACCTTTATGGCGAAGATATCCGCGCCCGCGCTTATGTGACCTCAGATCCTTTGCGCGGTGAGCAGATGCTACGGCCCGATTTTACGGTTCCGGTGGTCCAACGCCATATGGCCGAGAGCGCAGAGCCGGCCCGATATACCTACGCCGGGCCGGTGTTTCGCTATCAAGACAGCGCGACGGGCCGCGCGGCGCAAAGCGAGCAAGTGGGTTATGAAGTGTTTGACCGCAGCGCGCCTGAGGCGATTGAGGCGGAGGTCTTCGGCCTGTTTCACCGGATTTTGGCGCCCCTGGGTCTGACCGCCTCAACGGGGGATGTTGGGCTCTTGCGGGCCGCAATTGACGGGTTGACCACGTCTGACGCGCGAAAAGCGGCGTTGCGGCGTCATATTTGGCGGCCTTTGCGGTTTCAGTCCTTGCTTGCGCGGTTTTCGCAGCCTGTCGCGCCGAAAGTTTTGGGGGCAGGTGGGCAGCAGATTGGTCTGCGCAGCGCTCAGGATGTGCAGGAACGATTGGCCCAATTGCAAGACGAGGCCACAGCTCCGCCCATTCCGACAGCTGAAATTGAGGCTTTGACCGATCTTTTGTCCATTCGGGGCAAATTGCCGGAGGCTTTGAACCTATTGCAAGCGCTTGCTGGCCGATTGCCCTCGATCGGCCCTGCGCTCGCCCATATGGCCGCTCGGATCAATGCGCTTGATGCGGCCGGGGTGGATGTGGCGCATATTGGGTTTGAGGCGGCCTATGGGTTAACGGCCATGGAATATTATGATGGCTTTGTGTTTGGCTTTTATGCCGCAGAGCGCGGCTGGCCCGCCATCGCCTCTGGTGGGCGCTATGATGCTTTGACTCGCGTCTTAGGGCAAGGTCGGGCAGTGCCGGCGGTGGGGGGTATTATTCGACCTGAATACAGCCTGCGGGCGGCAATGGGGCGCGTATCATGATGAAACTTGGCGTGCCCTCGAAGGGGCGGTTGATGCAACAGACCTTTGATTGGTTTTCAGAGCGCGGTGTTCAGCTGTCGAAATCTGGCTCGGATCGCGAATATGTCGGCCAGGTTGAGGGGGTCGATGGGGTTGAGCTCGTGTTGCTTTCGGCCGGAGAGATCCCGCGCGAATTGGCCGCTGGGCGCATTCACCTTGGGGTGACCGGTACGGATTTGGTGCATGAAAAATTGGCCAATTGGGAAGTTGCGGTTGAGCCTGTGGCCGAGATGGGCTTTGGCTTTGCCGATCTCATTGTTGCCGTGCCGGCCTGCTGGCGCGATGTGACCTCATTGCACGATCTCGATGCTGTCGCAGCCAGGTTTCGCGCCGATCATGGCTTTAGACTGCGGATCGCCACCAAATATCACCGCTTGGTGCGCCAGTTTTTGACCCGGCAGGGCGTGGCAGATTACCAATTAGTGGACAGTCAAGGCGCGACTGAAGGGGCGGTGAAGAATGAGACCGCCGAAGCCATTGCCGATATCACCAGCACCGGCGCCACGATTGCGGCCAATCACCTGCGGATTTTGGAAGATGGTTTGGTCTTGAAATCTCAAGCGACCCTCTGGAAATCGCGCAGCGCTGATGGCGATTGCGGGCCTTTGCTTCTCAAAATTGGGGCTCAATAGCCATCACAAAATGCCGATGGCGGCCAAAGCCGCCTGCATTTCGGCCGGCAGACTGTCATCATTGGGGCGGGCTTGGGCCAAATCTGGGGGCGCGTCATTTGGTTGCAGGTAGCGCCAGCCTTGAAAAGCCCGTTTGGGCGTTGCGGCCACGGCGATCAGCTCTGGATCGGTGACAATCGCACAGCGGCGAATGCCGTCTGAGCCTATGGCCTCATCAAGCCGGATCAGCTTTTGGCGGCACAGAATGGCACCCTTGATAATCCAATAGATTGAACCGCCTGCAAGCAGCTCTTCACCGCGTTTGGGCCACATGCGGGTCACATGGCGCGGCAGCCCGTCGCGGGTCTGGGCCATTGGGCTAGACTGCCAAGCGCGCAGACCATCAATCGACTCCGTGCCCACGCTGAGCTTTACTAAGTTTATGTATTTTGACAATTTGATACCCTAGATATTGTGTATGATTTGCAAAAGAACAGATTCGAGCTCGGGATACAAGTTGACCTTTGAGCCGGTGAGAGCTAGGTTCAAACCTTCACTTTACGCTAATGGATGGAACGGGTCATGACACGCTTTGCAGCTCCTATCGCCGAACAAATTTGGGATATGAAATACCGCTTCAAGCAAGCGGATGGAACGCCGATTGACAAGACCGTCGAGGACAGCTGGCAGCGCATCGCACAGGCTCTGGCGGCCGTGGAAACCACGCCCGCAGATTGGGAGCCGAAGTTCTATGATGCTTTGGCCGATTTCAAATTCTTGCCCGCCGGGCGCATCACTGCGGGGGCCGGCACAGAACGCAGTGTGACTTTGTTCAATTGCTTTGTCATGGGCACGATCCCCGACAGTATGGGCGGGATTTTTGACATGTTGAAAGAGGCCGCGCTGACCATGCAGCAAGGTGGCGGCATTGGATATGATTTCTCCACCATCCGTCCGAAAGGGGCGAAGGTGAAAGGCGTTGCTGCGGATGCCTCTGGTCCTTTATCCTTTATGGATGTTTGGGATGCCATGTGCCGCACGATTATGTCGGCCGGCAGCCGGCGCGGCGCGATGATGGCGACCATGCGCTGTGATCACCCGGATATTTTGGATTTCATCACCGCAAAACGTGATCCCGCGCGCTTGCGGATGTTCAACGTCTCGGTTTTGGTCACAGATGCCTTTATGGCCGCGGTTAAAGCGGATGAGCCTTGGGACTTGGTCTTTGAAGGGAAGGTCTATCACAGCCTAAGGGCGGTGGAACTTTGGGATCAAATCATGAATTCCACCTTCGAATTTGCCGAACCGGGGGTGATCTTTATCGACCGCATCAATCAGGCGAATAACCTCAATTATTGCGAAACCATTGCCGCGACCAATCCGTGCGGTGAGCAACCTTTGCCGCCCTATGGCGCCTGTTTGCTGGGATCGATCAATATGGCGCGTTTGGTCTCTGATCCTTTTGGTGCTCAGGCCAAGCTGGATGAGGCGGTCTTGACCGATTTGGTCGCAACAGCGGTCCGGGTGATGGATAATGTGGTGGATGCCAGCCGGTTCCCACTGGAGGCGCAACAACGCGAGGCTCAGGCTAAGCGCCGGATTGGCCTTGGCGTCACCGGGTTGGCCGATGCTTTGCTTATGGTTGGGCTGCGTTATGGATCGGTTGAAGCGGCGGCACAAACCGAGGCTTGGATGCATCAAATCGCCCGTGCGGCCTATTTGGCTTCGGTGGAATTGGCAAAGGAAAAGGGGGCGTTTCCTTTGTTTGACGCTGCGGGCTATTTGGCCAGTGGCGCCATGGAGCAGATGGACGCGGATGTGCGCGATGCCATTGCCAAGCATGGTATTCGCAACGCGCTGCTGACCAGCATCGCGCCGACCGGTACGATCAGCCTATATGCGGGCAATGTGTCTTCCGGGATTGAGCCGGTCTTTGCCTATGCCTACACGCGTAAGGTCCTGCAAAAAGATGGCACGCGCACCGAAGAGGAAGTGATCGACTACGCTGTGCAAATGTGGCGCGATAAGATGGGCGATGCAGAGCTTCCCGATTATTTCGTCAATGCGCAAACTTTGGCGCCTCTTGAGCATGTGCGGATGCAGGCGGCGGCGCAGAAATGGATCGACAGTTCCATATCTAAAACGATCAACTGCCCCGAGGATATCAGCTTTGAGGCGTTCAAAGACGTTTATATGGCCGCTTGGGATCAAGGGTGCAAAGGCTGCACCACCTATCGGCCCAATGCGGTCACCGGATCTGTTCTGTCTGTCTCAGAGGAAGGCGAAAAAGCGCCCGAGGCCGATACCGGCGCCGATGTGGTATATATCAGCGAGCCCTTGAGCCGTCCCGAGGCGCTGGAAGGGCAAACCTATAAGGTGAAATGGCCCGACAGCGAGCATGCGCTTTACATTACCGTGAATGATTTACTGCTCAACGGCCATCGCCGGCCGTTTGAAGTGTTCATCAATTCCAAGAATATGGAGCATTTTGCCTGGACCGTGGCGCTCACGCGGATGATCTCGGCGGTGTTTAGGCGCGGTGGTGATGTGAGCTTTGTGGTGGAAGAGCTGAAAGCGGTTTTCGACCCCAGAGGCGGGGCATGGGTGGATGGGAAATATATCCCCTCGATTTTGGCAGCTATCGGCGGGGTGATTGAGCATCACATGGTGGTCACGGGCTTTTTGTCCGGTGCGGGCATGGGGCTCAAATCCGATCCGCAAGCCGAGGTGGTCAACCTTCAGCAGTCCAGGGGCGGCGCCTGTTCGAGCTGCGGTCAATTTGATTTGCGCATGGTTGAAGGCTGCATGACCTGTGGCAGCTGCGGTTATTCGAAATGCGGCTGACTTGAGCAGGGCCGGCCCGCGGATTTTTCGCAAGGCCGGCTCTTTGCCGCCGCTGGACCTGGTCGCGCAATGCCCTATGTCTTATGAGTGGAGACCAACGAGCGAGCAGTGACCCTATGGCCCAACTAGAAGTTCTTTACAATGCTGAATGCCCGATTTGCCGCCGAGAGATAGAGCATTACAAGCGCCTCTCCGGTGATGATGTGGCCTATGTGGAAATCACTGCGCAAACAGCGGCAGATTGGGGCCTCAGTGAAGAGCAGGCCGCCCAACAGCTGCATGTCCGGCGCGGCGCTGCAACCTCTGTTGGAGTAGAGGCCTTTGTGGCGATTTGGCGGCAATTGCCTTATTTTTGGATCTTGGCGCCGATTGTAAATTTCAAACCCATCAAGGCCGTCGCCTCTGTGATTTATCGCCGATGTCTCGCTCCCTTATTATTTGCGGCGCATAAGCGCCGTAGGCGGCGCAGCGGGGGCGCAGGCTCCTAAATTCACGTCCGCCCTATACTTCCGCTGCAAAACAGCCTATCGGCGCTCTATTGAGGTGCCCATGGGGCGCCGAATTGGGTTTGGTCGGTCCATGGGGGGCTGCAGCGCCCGCATGACATAGAAAGAGACATTCGTGAAACAAGCTCTAGCGGACGCGCTGAAAAAGCGCGGCTACGATACTTTGACTCCCGTTCAATTGGCCGTCATCGCGCCAGAACTGGCACAGGCGGATCTGCTGGTCTCGGCGCAAACTGGATCGGGCAAAACAGTTGGTTTTGGTCTGGCCATTGGCGACAGCCTTTTGGGAGACACTGAGGTTTTTGACCGCCCGGCCAATCCTTTGGCGTTGATTATTGCTCCGACCCGTGAGCTGGCCTTGCAGGTCAAGCGCGAGCTGCAATGGCTTTATGGTGAAGCGCAGGCGACGATGGCCTCCTGCGTGGGCGGCATGGATATGCGCGACGAGCGTCGGGCCTTGGCCCGTGGGGCGCATATTGTTGTGGCCACGCCGGGCCGTTTGCGCGATCACATTATGCGGGGTTCGATTGATTTATCTGAGCTGCGGGCGGTGGTGCTCGATGAGGCGGATGAAATGCTCGACTTGGGCTTCAAGGAAGATCTGGAGTTTATCCTTGGTCACGCGCCAGAGACGCGCCGCACTTTGATGTTTTCCGCCACCGTGCCAAAATCCATCGCCACTTTAGCAAAATCCTACCAAAGAGACGCTCAGCGCGTGTCGACCGTTGCGGAGAAATCCCAGCACACGGATATCGAGTACCGCGCCTTGAACGTGGCGGCGCGGGATGTGGAAAACGCAATTATCAACGTGTTGCGCTTCTATGAAGCCCCGAATGCCTTGGTCTTTGCCAATACCCGGGTCATAGTCAATCGCCTGACCACGCGCCTGTCAAACCGTGGGTTTTCCGTCGTCAGCCTTTCAGGAGAATTGAGTCAGGCGGAACGCTCCCACGCTTTGCAGGCCATGCGTGACGGCCGGGCGCGGATCTGTGTGGCCACGGATGTGGCGGCGCGGGGCATTGACTTGCCTAATTTGGATTTGGTGGTGCATGCGGAATTGCCGAGCAATTTTGAAACTCTGATGCATCGTTCGGGCCGTACCGGCCGGGCCGGGCGCAAAGGGATTTCCGCTTTGATCGTGCCGCCCTCTGTGCGGCGCAAGGCAGAGCGCATTTTGCAAGCTGCGAAGGTGACGGCACAATGGGCCCAGCCTCCTTCTGCGGAAGAGGTGACAGCCAAGGATCGGGCCCGCCTTTTGGAAGATCCCGCCTGGCATGAGGAGATTTCAGCCGCCGATCAGGTGGCGGTCGATGAGCTATTATCCCATTTCTCCCCAACCCAGGTGGCGGCGGCATTCTTGCGGGTCTATACGGCCAAGCAATCAGCTCCCGAGGAGCTCCTAGCGGTCGATGCGCGCGAGGCCAAAGAGGCCAAGCCACGCAGAGTTGCAGATTTTGGCCCAACCGTTTGGTTCTCCATTCCCGGTGGCCGGGCCTCTGGCACCGTGCCCGGTAGTCTTCTGCCGATGATTTGTAACGCCGGCGGGTTGACCAAAAATGACATTGGCGCAATCAAAATTCATCCCGATGCCTCATTTTTTGAAGTGAAACTCTTCAGCGTTGACGGGTTCAAGAAAGCCTTGGGCCCGAATATGACCGTTGAAGATGATGCGGTTGTCACCGAGCTGAAAGCGCCACCGGCCGATGTGCCCTATGAGCGGTCCAGCGCGCCAAAATCGCGTTTCGAGAAAAAGACGCCTGTGGAGAAGCCCAGTGCTCCGATCGATTGGAACGATGCGCCCGCTCCGAAACAGCGCAAAGCCAAACCGGGTGAGGGCAAGCCAAAATTCAAATCCAAGACCGCAGCGCAAAGCCGCCCCGACGGGGTGGTTGAGAGTTTCAAGAGAAAATCCGGCAGCGGGAAACCGGGCGCGGGCAAACCCTCGGCCGGCAAGCCGGCGAAAAAGACAGCCTCGGGCAAGCCCAAAGGGGGCGCGCCCGCTGGGCGGGTGGACAAGCACAAGTTTGATCCCGGCAAGCCGAAGCGGAAGTCTTCCTAGATGCTCCGCTTTGGCGGCGGATGCGCGCTGTGGAAAAAAACCACAAGAGGGATTCACAAGGCGAATCACCTCTGCTACGATTCTCACCAAGCAGCGCAAGACTGAGCAGTGAACTGGCCGGGGCAGACGCCACCGATGGGATTTTAGGATCTCATAGAGACGTGGACGCAGCACCCCGCACCCTCCTATCAGCTCTCAGGAGCTATGGATGACAGAGGAACGTCGAAAGGCGTTCCTCTTTGGCCTTGACATCCCCATGTAGGACTGGCATCCGCGCCCCATTGGTGTTGGTGGCCCCCGCAAGGGGATGCCTGTCGGGGTTCGCCCAAAGGACAACGCCCTTCATAGTGGCCCATGTTGGGCTTCGACTTTATCGAAGGAGATCAGCCGGTGACAAAACGTACCGCTGCCAAATACAAAATTGACCGCCGGATGGGCGAAAACATCTGGGGTCGTCCTAAATCACCCGTTAATCGTCGTGAGTATGGCCCCGGCCAGCACGGTCAGCGCCGCAAAGGCAAATTGTCGGATTTCGGCACACAGCTGCGCGCGAAGCAAAAGCTGAAAGGCTATTATGGCGATTTGACCGAAAAGCAATTCCGCCGCATCTATGCGGAAGCTGAGCGCCTGAAAGGTGACACGGGTGAGCAGTTGATCGGCCTTCTGGAGCGTCGTTTGGATGCTGTTGTTTACCGCGCCAAATTCGTGGCGACAGTCTTCGCAGCCCGCCAGTTCGTAAACCACGGCCACGTGCGCGTGAACGGCAAGAAAGTGAACATTGCCTCCTATCGCGTCTCTGAAGGCGACGTGATTGAAGTGCGTGATCGCTCCAAGCAAATGGCGGCTCTGCTGGAAGCCACACAATTGGCCGAACGCGATGTGCCAGATTACATCGACGCAGATCACAGCAAGATGACTGCGACTTTCGTGCGCACTCCAGGTCTTGGCGATGTGCCTTACCCTGTGATCATGGAACCGAACCTCGTGGTGGAATTCTACGCGAAGAACTAACCTTCGCCAGATCAAGTTTCAAAAGCCGCGACGGGACACCGCCGCGGCTTTTTTGTTTGGGGCTATATGTCCGGTTTACACCGCCCCGCATTTCGCCACAGTGGCGCGCGGGGCTGGATTGGCGGGGCATTGGCCAATGAAAAACCGCTGGAAAAGCTTGAGATTGACGTTAGAAGAGCGGCAGAAGGGAATATCACATGACACAGCCACAACCTCAGCCTGGAATTTTGGATATTGAGCTTTATGTCGGCGGAAAATCTTCTGTGCAGGGCGTGCAGGACATTCTCAAACTGTCATCAAACGAAAACCCCAATGGCCCGCCCGCTTCGGCGCAACAGGCGCTTGCGGAGGCGGCCAGCACGCTGCACCGCTACCCCTCCTCCGATCACAATGGGCTGCGGGCGGCCTTGTCGGATTTGCATGGCTTGGATGCGCAGCGCATCATTTGCGGCTGTGGATCCGATGAGCTGATCAGCTTTCTGTGCCAGGCCTATGCCGGCCCAGAGGTAGAGGTCATTCATACCGAGCATGGGTTTTTGATGTACCGTCTTTATGCCATGGCCGCCGGCGCGCGCATTGTCTGTGTGCCAGAGGCCGAGCGACATGTGGACGTTGAGGCGATTTTGGCCGCCATCACCCCGCGCACTGGGATGATTTTCATTGCCAATCCGGGCAATCCGACCGGGACAAAAATCCCCGATGAGGATCTTGCGGAGTTGATTGCCAAAACGCCGAAGACCGCGCTGATCGTGCTTGATGGAGCCTATGCTGACTATGTCGAGGGTTGGGATGGTGGCGCGCGGTTTGTTGAGGCGAATGACAATGTGGTCATGCTGCGGACCCTGTCGAAAATGTACGGGCTTGGCGGATTGCGCGTGGGCTGGGGCTATGGGCCGCAACATATCATTGATGTGCTCAACCGGGTGCGCGGACCGTTCAATATTTCCGCTCCCGCATTGGCCGCCGGTGAAGCGGCGGTGCGCGATCATGACTTCGTGATCCAGTATCGGGCGCAAAACAATGCGGCCCGCGCCTATCTGGCCAAGGAGCTCGCCGCGCTGGGCGTCGCCTCTGACCCGTCGGATGCGAATTTCATTCTGGCGCGTTTTGCCAGTCAAGAGCAGGCGGAGGCCTGCGACGATCATCTGCAAAGCCTGGGCATTCTTGTGCGCCGGGTGGGCAGCTATGGCTTGCCGCAGTGTCTGCGCATCACCGTGCCGGACATGGCGGGATGCGCGCGGGTGGTGCAGGGCGTGCGGGGCTTTTTGGAGCAAACGGCATGAGTTATGATCGCGTCGCCTTTGTGGGCTTGGGGTTGATTGCCTCTTCGATGTTTTGGGCGATGCGCCGGGCGGGTATGGGCGCGCATGTGACAGGCTATGCCCGTTCAGAACAGACCCGCGCCACGGCCCGCGAGATTGGCCTATGCGATACGGTCTGCGATGATTTGGCCAGTGCGGTGCATGCGGCGGATCTGGTGGTGCTTTGCTTGCCGGTGGGGGCGATGGGGGCGGTGATGGCCGAGCTGGCACCGCATATCAAACCCGACGCCACGGTGACGGATGTGGGCTCGGTGAAACGCGCGGTGATTGAAGCGGTGGCGCCACATGTCCCGCCCGGGGTGCATTTCGTGCCGGGCCACCCGCTGGCTGGCACTGAGCATTCCGGGCCAACGGCGGGCTTTGCCGAGCTGTTTGACAACCGCTGGTGTCTCTTGACCCCCAATGGCGCCGATGCCGGGGTTGTGGCGCAGCTGGCGGACTATTGGCAGGCGCTGGGGGCGAAGGTCGAGGAAATGGATCCGGACCACCACGATTTGGTGCTGGCGGTGACCAGCCATGCACCGCATTTAATCGCCTATACGATGGTGGGCGTGGCCGATGATCTGCACCGGGTGACCAATTCGGAGGTGATCAACTTCTCCGCCACCGGCTTTCGCGACTTTACCCGCATTGCCGCCAGTGATCCGACCATGTGGCGCGATGTGTTTTTGACCAATAAGGATGCGACCTTGGAGATCCTCGGCCGCTTCACCGAAGAGCTCTTCGCGCTGCAACGGGCGATCCGCACCGGCGATGGGGAGATGCTGCATGCCTATTTCACCCGCACCCGCGCCATCCGCCGGGGCATCATCGATGCGGGCCAAGACACGGATGCGCCGGATTTTGGCCGCAAGAAACGCTAAAGCCCACGGCGTTCCTTGGGGGCTCGGCCCTAGCGCAGCCGGAACCGCGTGCGCAGCCCAAGACCCAAAAAGAACAAAAACACAAAGCCCAGCAGGGTCTCACTCACCGTGAGCAGAACGGTCACAAATGTGGGATCGACCAAAAGATCACTGGGAAACCGCCGGTAAAACCCAAAGACGGCAAAAATATTCGCAAAAGACAGGCCCGCGATGCTGAGGAAAAGCTCGACCCTGTCCATGCACAGATGCAGCTGGTCTCGGGCCATGAAATGAAACGCGTAAAATAGGCTCCACAGGTACCATAGCCCCCCCATCCCAGCAATCGGCCGCCAATAGCTGTAGCCATAATCTGACACAAGATGATACAGCCAATAGGTGGCGCGGGTGTACCAAGGGGAAAGGCGGCCCGTGAGCTCCATCTCCCTGCGAAAGAACATATGCTCATCTTCCACCTTGCCCAGGGCGCCGCATTTGATCCGCAACTGCTCATAGGCGCGTTTGTCGTCCTCTGAGAGATCCCGAGGTAGAGCTGCCTGCGCCTCGGCGTTTGGCAGTGTAACGCCCGTCCAATCGGTATCTTCATGCAGCGCGCGGCCAAAAAACCTGGGGGGATGTTTGCAAAATCTAGCATCCTTAAAGCTTATTGGCACCGCCGCGCTGGAAGCTGCTGCTAAATTGAAAGAGGCAACACCGCGAAATTTAGCCCTGGCAAAACCGACTGACTCGCTGAAAATGGAGTCTTTAAAGGACGCATCTTTGGCAAACTCCGCATTTTCAAAGGTGCAGGCATCTTCAAAGTTTGCCCGATGGAAATTAGCGTTCTTGAATTTTGCATCGGAGAGAGATGCCGTCTCGATAAAACGGCACTCGAAAAATGTAGTGAATGGCCCAAAATTGGCAGCAGCTGCTGTTAGGCCTTTCGCAAAAACGCACTCAAAGGCGGTTAGGCCCTCTGCGAAAAGCGCATCGTTCAAAGTAAGCAAGCTTTGGAATGTAGTGTTTCGGATGAGAACTTCAAAAGCGAAATAGAACCCACTCAAAACAGGGAATCTTTGGATTATTGCGCTGCCGTCAGTCAAAGCAATTACCGGGTACGGTGCTGGTAGTTTGCGGAGGTCGTGAATTTCTTTGGCAAGGTCTGGTATTTCAGTTTGAATACTATGAATTTCTGCGTCTGAAAGATCCACAATATCTACGAATTTTGGATTTTTCAGCTGGCGTTGATACTCATGTGTATTGGGCCGCAACAGATATTTCTGATACCCATTCCACAGCCGCTTATTTTCCTCATGATACTCTGAAATCCTCGCCAATCTCCACCATGGGTTTTTATCTGCTGCCGCCGTCATGCCCGCCTCCAAAATCGCTTTTCAAAATCTGCTTTTGGCTCAATACCCTATGCCATATCTCCCTATCATATCCGCAGGTGGCGCTCTATCAAGAGGAGAAGCTGCGGGATGTTCGCGGGGTATTTTATTGGCGCGCAATAGGGCGTATAGGCTGCGTGATCTGAGGCCGGCCGAAGGAGGCAGCGAAAATGTGGGTGTTTGGCTATGGCTCTTTGCTGTGGAACCCCGGGTTTGAACCCATCGAGCAGATGCGCGCGGACCTGCCGGGCTATCGGCGCTCCTTTTGCATGCTCTCGATCCACCATCGCGGCACGCCCGAGGATCCGGGCTTGGTTCTTGCGCTGGATAAGGCAGAGGCGACGGATCTTTGCGCCGGGCTGGCCCTGCGGGTGGATGAGCGCGAGGCTGAGCAGGTGCTGCAAGAGCTGCGCGCGCGGGAGCTGATTTCATCGGCCTATGTGGAAAGATGGGTGGATCTGCCCCTGGCCGATGGGCGTCGCGCCCGGGCTGTGACCTATGTGGTGGACCGCGATCATGCGCAATATTGCTGCTATGGGCTGGATCAGCAGGCCGAGATCATCGCGCGGGCCGTGGGAGGCCGCGGGCCAAACCCGGAATATCTGTATAAAACCGCCGATATGTTGCGCGATCTGGGCATCCCGGATCCACAATTGGATTATTTGGCGGAGAAAGTCGCAAATTTAACTAAATCTGCATAACCGCTTGGCTTAAAGGGCGGTGCGCAGTAAACTTATAGACTTAGAATTTAAGGGCAGGACCACAGATATGGATCATATCCGCCGAGATCAAACGCCTCAGTTCTCGCAGCCGCTTAGTCAAATCCTCACCATGCTGGCCATTGTCGGCGGGGTCGTGGGCTTGGGGTATTTGGCCTATCCCAGCGTTGGGCCCACCTTTTGGGCCAACCCCTATCTCAACGCCTTCATCCTTTTTGTGTTTCTCATCGGCGTGGCCACCTGTTTTCATCAGGTATTGTCGCTGATCTATTCGGTGCAATGGATCGAAGGCTTCGCCAGCCAGCGTGACGGGCATGAGGACGCCAAGCCGCCGCAATTGCTTTTGCCCTTGGCCAGCTTGCTGCGTGGACGCGGCGCGCGGACCCAGCTGGGCTCTGCCTCATCGCGGTCTATTTTGGAATCGGTCTCTACGCGCATTGATGAGCAGCGCGAATTGACGCGCTATATCACCAATATGCTGATCCTGATTGGTCTGTTGGGAACGTTTTATGGTTTGGCCACCACCGTGCCGGCTCTGGTGGCCACCATCCAATCGCTGACCCCGGGGGAGAATGAAAGCGCGGTGGATATTTTTTCGCGTCTTCAGGTGGGTCTTGAGGGGCAGTTGGATGGGATGGGCGTGGCCTTTGCCTCCTCATTATTGGGGTTGGCCGGCTCGCTGATTGTCGGGTTGCTTGAGGTGTTTTCTGGCCGGGGGCAGAACCGGTTTTATGGCGAATTGGAAGAATGGCTGTCGACCATCACCCGGGTGGGGTTCTCGGGCGGCGAGGGCGAAGAGGGCGCGCAAAACACCATGCTCGGCGCGATGATGGAACAGATGTCTGAGCAGATGGACGGTATGGCGCGGATGTATGCGCAAACGGGGCAGGATCAGGCCTATGTGCAGTCACAGTTGATGGCGATGACGGCAAGCCTGGATAAGCTCACGCAAAAGCTTGATCAGGGGCAGACCGAAGCCCTCGAACGCGTGGCGGCCAGTCAAGAGCGGATGATCGCCCGGATGGGTGAAGGCGGCGGCGATGGGATGGATGCGGAGAGCCGGATGCGTCTGCGTTCAATCGATGTGCAAATGCTGCGCGTGCTGGAGGAAGTCTCGAGCGGCCGGCAAGAAAGCCTGTCCGAAATTCGCAGTGATCTGGCCAATCTGACGAAGGCGATCAGGGCCCTCGCCACCCCCGCAAACCGCGATCAGAGCTAGGCGCGCGCGATGGCACTTTCCCGACGCACTGGCGCAAGTTTCCAAGCCTCTATCTGGCCTGGGTTTGTCGATGCGATGACTGGCTTGCTGCTGGTCTTGATGTTTGTTCTCACGATCTTTGCGGTGATGCAATTTGTGTTGCAGCAAACCATCAAAGGGCAGGGGGCGATGCTCGACGAGCTCAACGTCGATATTGCTCAGAAAAACGCGCAATTGCAAGATTTGGAAGGGCAGATCCTGGCTCTGGGCGATGCTTTGGGTCTGGAGCGCGCCGCGGCCTCTGAGCTCACCCTTCAGGTCGCCAAGCTCGACGATGCGCTGACCGCCGCGCAGGCGACAGGGGAGCGGCAATTGGGTCTCATCGCGACTTTGACCGCCGAGCGCGATGCACGGGCCGCAGACCTCAAAGTGGCCACCGCAAGGATCAATGATTTCGAGACGCAGGTTGCCAATCTGTTGGCGCTGCAACAGCGGGCGGAAGGGGAAATTGAGGAGTTCAAGCTGCAAGTGGCGCAATTGGAAACGCAGCAGTCCCAGTCTGAAGGAACAATCTCAGATTTCGAAACGCAAGTGGCGTCGCTTTTGCGTGAACAAGCCCAATCGGAAGGGCAGATCACGGAGCTGGAAGCGCAATTGACCCTGCTTCTGGCCCAATCGTTGGAAGACACAGCCCGTATCGCAGATGCAGAGGCGCAAATTAGCGCGTTGCAGGACGAAAAATCTACAGCCGAATCTAAGATTGCAGATTTCGAGGCCCGTCTGCAGCAGTTGATCGAAAAAGAGGCGCAACGCCGTGAGGAGCTGGCCACGGCGGATGCGGATAAGGCCAGTTTGAAACAATCATTGCTGGCCGCGCAGGCGACACTTGCCGCACAGACCGAGCAGGCTGCGCTGGCGCAGCGTCAACGCGAACTCATGGATGAGATGCTGGCCGATTTGCGCCGCGATGCGCAGAATACGAACATCAACCTTGCCAACACCCTGGCGCTTTTGGCCAAGCAGCAGGAACGCGCGGCTGAGCTTGAACAGGAGAACCAAGAGTTGAGCCGCCGGGCTGAAGAATTGGCAGGCGCATTGAGTGACGAAGAGCTCAACCGTGTATCTGCGGCCTTTTTGCGCGACCGTCTGGAGGCGGCGGAAGCGGCATTGAGCCAGAAAGAAATCGAACAAATGTCCATGGCCGCGGTGGCAGAAAAACTGCGGGCCGATCTGGAACAGAGTGAAGCGGCGATATCCTCTTTGACTTTAGAATTGAACGATCAACGTAAAAAAGCGGAGGAAACCCTGGCGCTTTTGGCTGCGGCGCAGAGCGTTGAAAAAACACTCGGTGAGAAGTTGGCGACAGCTTTGGTGGCACTCGAGGCCGCTGAAGCCGAAGCGCAGAATGCGGACACAGATGATCTGCGTTCGGCGCTGTCCAAAGCCATTGCTGCGCGCCAAAACGCGGAGCTGCAATTGACCTCAGCCGAGCAGAAGGCGGCCTTATTGGCCACGGCACAGGCTGAGTTGCAGGAGGCAAAAGCGATTTCGACGGAGGCGCAGCGCAGAATGGCGCTGCTGAGCCAGGAGGTGCGCGAATTGCGCGCCCAACTCGGTGGGCTTCAGGCCACGCTGGACGATTACAAGCGTCGCGACGCGGATAATAATGTGAAGATCACCAATCTTGGCAGTGAATTGAACGTGGCACTGGCACAGGTCGCGGCTGAGTCTAAGCGCAATCTGGCGTTGGAAGCGGCTGAAAAGCAGCGCTTGGAAGAAGAGAAGGCCCGGCTTGAAGCCGAGGCCAAGACCTTGGAGCGCTATAAGTCGGACTTTTTCGGCAGTCTGCGCGGTCTTTTGGAGGATATCGAGGGGGTCAGCATCGTTGGCGACCGTTTTGTCTTCTCCTCTGAAGTGCTCTTTGCCTCTGGCCGTGCTGAGCTGACGGAGGCGGGCCGCCAGGAGATATCCAAAGTGGCAAATATCTTGAAGACAGTCACCGAAGAGATTCCGCAAGATATTGATTGGGTGTTGCAAGTGGATGGTCATACCGATGACCAACCCATCCTTCCGGGCAGTCGATTTCAAAACAATTGGGAGCTGAGCCAGGCGCGCGCGTTGTCTGTGGTGTTATATTTGATGACTGCAGAGCAAATGCCGCCGCGCCGGCTCTCAGCCAATGGGTTTGGCGAGTACCAGCCCATCAACCCGGCCAATTCCCGTGCTGCGCGGGCACAAAATCGGCGGATTGAGCTGAAATTGACTGAGAAGTAGAGCCGCTCCCCTCAAAACGGTCTGATTTGAGGGGGGCAGAGGCCATACTCAGTGACCAGGGCTTACTCAGCGGTCAAGAGTGGCGGTTTCTTGTCCTTGTTGGTGATCCGCGGCTTTTGAGGCTCTTCGATTCTCAGATCCAATGCGCCGGCCTTCACGCCAACTTTGACCAGCCCGCCTTTGGTGAGTTTGCCAAAGAGCAATTCTTCGGCCAATGGCTTTTTGATATGCTCTTGGATCACCCGTCCCAAGGGGCGCGCGCCCATTTTCGAATCGTAGCCCTTTTCGCCAAGCCAATCGGCGGCCGCTTTGGTGATCTCGATGGTCACGTTGCGATCCATCAGCTGCGCTTCGAGTTGCAGAACGAATTTCTCGACCACCTGCGCAATGACCTCGCGGTCGAGCGGGGCGAAACTGACCACCGCATCCAGGCGATTGCGAAACTCGGGCGTAAAGGTGCGTTCAATGGCTTGCGTGTCCTCGCCTTCGCGGCGCTCGCGCCCAAATCCAATTGCGGCTTTGGACATCTCTGACGCTCCAGCATTGGACGTCATGATCAGCACCACATTGCGAAAATCTGTGGTGCGGCCATTGTGATCTGTCAATTTGCCATGATCCATGACCTGCAGCAGAATATTGAACACATCTGGGTGCGCTTTTTCGATCTCATCCAACAAGAGCACGCAATGGGGGTCTTGATCGACACTATCGGTTAGCATTCCGCCTTGATCAAAGCCGACATAGCCGGGAGGGGCGCCGATCAAGCGGCTTATGGCGTGTTTCTCCATATATTCGGACATGTCAAAGCGGATCAGTTTGACGCCCAGACCATCGGCCAATTGCTTGGCCACTTCGGTTTTGCCAACGCCGGTGGGCCCCGCAAAGAGATAGTTTCCGATGGGCTTTTCCGGTTCACGCAGACCAGCACGCGCCAGTTTGATGGCCGAGGCCAAGGCTTCGATGGCGGTATCCTGACCAAAGACCACCCGTTTCAGACCGGCTTCAAGATCACGCAGAACCTCAGCATCGTCTTTCGACACTGATTTGGGTGGAATTCGGGCAATTTTTGCGACAACAGCTTCAATTTCCTTCACCCCGATGGTCTTGCGCCGCTTGCTGTCACTGAGCAGATGCTGCGCCGCTCCAGCCTCGTCGATCACGTCGATGGCCTTATCGGGCAGTTTGCGATCATTGATATAGCGGGCGGCCAGTTCCACAGCGGTTTTGATGGCATCGGAGGTATATTTTACGTCGTGGTGCTCTTCAAAATAGGGTTTCAACCCTTTCAGAATTTTCACGCTATCTTCCACCGAAGGTTCGGCCACATCAATTTTCTGAAACCGGCGGGCCAAAGCGCGGTCCTTTTCGAAATGTTGCCGAAATTCTTTGTAAGTTGTCGAGCCCATGCAGCGCAATTTACCGCCCTGCAGCGCTGGTTTCAGCAGGTTTGAGGCATCCATTGCCCCGCCAGAGGTGGCGCCGGCACCGATGACGGTGTGAATTTCGTCGATGAACAGCACGGCATCCGCATGCTCTTCCATCTCCTTCATCACCGCTTTGAGGCGTTCTTCGAAATCGCCCCGATAGCGTGTTCCAGCCAAAAGCGCGCCCATATCCAGCGAATAGATGGTTGTTTTTGACAAGATCGCGGGGGTTTGGCCTCGGGTGATTTTCCGCGCCAGACCTTCGGCAATGGCGGTTTTCCCGACGCCGGGATCTCCCACCAAAATCGGGTTGTTTTTTCGGCGGCGGCACAGAACCTGAATGCAGCGCTCGACCTCATGTTCACGGCCAATCAGCGGATCAACATTGCCCTTGGCAGATTGTTCATTGAGATCGATGCAATATTTCGCCAATGCGCTCTCTTTTTCGGAGGTCTCATGGCCGTCACCATCGAGCATCTCCGTGTCATCTTCAGCGCCAACGATCGGCCGGCTTTCAACAAAGTCGGGATCTTTGGCCACCCCATGGGCGATGAAATTTACCGCATCATAGCGGGTCATGTCTTGCTCTTGCAGGAAATAGGCCGCGTTGCTTTCGCGTTCGGCAAATATGGCAACCAAAACATTGGCGCCCGTCACCTCTGTGCGGCCTGAAGATTGCACATGAATGGCGGCCCGTTGGATCACCCGCTGAAAGGCGGCGGTTGGCACAGCCTCTGAGCCGTCCACATCTGTAATCAGAGTGCTGAGGTCGTCCTCAATGAAATCAACGAGCGCTTTGCGCAGGAGCTTGAGATCGACAGAGCAGGCGCGCATAACTTTCGCCGCATCGGGTTCATCGAGCAGGGCCAGGAGCAAGTGTTCCAAAGTCGCCAACTCATGTTTGCGGGCGTTGGCCGCGGCCAGCGCTTCGTGGATGGCGTTTTCTAGTGAAGCGGAAAATGATGGCACGCGCGTCTCCTACAAAGCTCAGTGACCGATATGATCGCTGTCCCCTTAAGATTTCGGTTTTCTGCGGCAACCTTCAAGGGGCAATTTGGTATTTAGGCCATAAAAGTTAAATATCGCACTATTATAGCCGGATTTTTCTTAAAACTTATCTTTTCTGGCGCGGATTTCCGCGAAAACCTGCTCGGCGGCGGCTCCCGGCATGCCCACGGCCGCTTGCAGGGCTGGATCATCGGCGCGCAAAAACGGATTGGTTTGCATCTCAAGAGCCAAGAGGCTTGGCACCGTCGGGCGACCTGCGGCGCGATCTTCGCTGATCTGAGCGGCACGGGCGGCGATGGCAGAATTGTCTTCGCCCAACGATTGCGTGAAGGCCATATTGGAGGCTGTGTATTCATGCCCTGAGTAAACCCATGTGTCCTGCGGGAGCGCGCGGAGCTGCTGCAGGCTGTGCCACATTTGCGCCGCCGAGCCCTCAAACAGGCGGCCGCAGCCCATAGCCATCAAGCTGTCGGCGGTGAACACCGCATTTGCGCTCGGCAGATGCAGCGCCAGGTGACCGAGCGTATGGCCCGAGACGTCATAGATATCACCAGCAATGCCGCAAAGCGTGACGCGATCCCCTGGGTTGACGGCCTGATCCAAGGCTGGCAGGCGATGCGCGTCGGCTCTGGCGCCGATGACCCTCGCGGGGGCCTGGCCCAAGGCGCCGGTCAAAGCGGCTTGCAGATCGGGCAGCCCGTCAATGTGATCCCAATGGTGATGGGTCAAAAATATGTCGGCGACGGGCACATTGAGCTGCGCAATTTTTTCTACCAAAGGCCCGGCTTCCGGCACGTCGACAATGGCCGCTGTGCCGGTGGCGCTGTTGTGGACAACATAGGCATAATTGTCTGACAGGCAGGGCAGCGTGTGAATTGTGATGCTCGAATTTACCATGGTATTTTCGCCTTTATTTGGTAGCTTCACCATGAGTGTAATCCATGAGGATCAAACTGCAATGCATTTAGATGTGCGCGAGCTGCGGGCGTTTTATTATAGGTCCTACTTGGGTCGGTCGGTTCAGGCGACGATTCGAGAGCAGGTTCTGCGTCTGTGGCCGCAAGCGCGGCATGAGGCGGTCCTCGGTTATGGTTTCGCAGCCCCGCTTTTGCGCCCCTATTTGAGCTCGGCGCGGCGGGTTACGGCCTTGATGCCTGCCCGGCAAGGGGTCATGCATTGGCCGCCGGGATTGCCCAATTGCTCGGTGCTCTGCGAAGAGACACGCTGGCCGGTGGAAACCGGCTCGATTGACAAGCTTTTGGTGCTGCATGGGCTGGACACCTCAGAGCATGCCGCCGCGGTGCTCGAGGAATGTTACCGCGTGCTGGCCCCAGCGGGCCGCGCCATTTTTATCGTGCCCAATCGAGCCAGCCTTTGGGCGCGGCGGGAGGGCACGCCCTTCTCCTTTGCGCGGCCCTATACCGCCGGGCAGCTGGAATCTAAGCTGAAGTGGCACGGATTTTTACCTGAGCATCATGTGATGGCGCTCTATCAGCCGCCATGGTCTGGGCCATTTTGGCGGCGTATGGCCGGGCCGATTGAGCGCATCGGGCAAAATATCCCGGCTTGGCGCGGGGGCGGTGTGCTGATTCTGGAGGTGAGCAAGCAAGTGCCGCGCCCCCGCCGGCCTGGCTTGGGGCAAATTATCGCGCGGCCCTTGGGAATTTTGGAGGGGATCAAGGCCCGAGATCCGATTTCTGCGCAATCGGGCAACCTTTGATCGCCTGCGGATTCGGCTTTTTGGGGCGTCTGAGACGGAACAAAGGGACGCACCCTTAACAAATGCTTTCTTTTTTGAAAGTTTTGCGGTGATTTTGGCCGTCATTGGCGTTGCGGCATGTGAAATGCTCTGCTAAACGGCGTGAGATTTTGCCGCTATAGGTCTATGGCGCGCGTCCAACGCCTTTGTCTGAACTTAAGATTCGGACGGGCCAGTATCGAGAGGGTTGTCTTTGTCCGAACCAGCATCGATCTCGTCTGGTATTGCAAGCCGCTACGCAACAGCGGTATTTTCGCTTGCCAAGGACGACAAGAAGTTGAAGCCACTGGAGGCTGATGTAGATGCGCTAGAGAGCGCATTGAGCGAAAGTGCAGATCTGCGCGCTTTGGTGACATCACCTGTTTATACACGCGCAGAAATGGGGCAGGCGATCACTGCCGTGGCCCAAAAAATGAAACTGCAACCAATGATGGTTAATACGCTGTCGTTGATGGCGGCGAAGCGCCGTTTGTTCGTATTGCCCAGCCTTTTGGCGGCACTGCGTGCGCGCATCGCGGAAGATAAAGGCGAGGTGACCGCTGAGGTGACGTCTGCCAAAGCGTTGACCAAAACGCAGGCCACGAAATTGGCCAAGACACTCAAGGCTCAATTGGACCTTGATGTGAAACTCAAAGCGACTGTCGATGAAAGCCTCATCGGCGGTCTTGTTGTTAAAGTGGGCTCGAAGATGATCGACACCTCGATCCGCTCCAAGCTCAATGCCCTTCAGAACACAATGAAAGAGGTCGGATAAATGGCGATCGAAGCTGCAGAAATCTCTGCGATCCTAAAAGACCAGATTAAAAACTTTGGCCAAGAAGCTGAAGTTGCCGAAGTGGGCCGTGTCCTTTCCGTTGGGGATGGTATCGCGCGCGTTTTCGGTCTGGACAATGTTCAAGCTGGTGAAATGGTTGAATTCCCCGGCGGCATCCAAGGGATGGCGTTGAACTTGGAATCAGACAACGTTGGCGTTGTTATCTTCGGCTCCGACCGGGACATCAAAGAAGGTGACACAGTCAAGCGGACAAACGCGATTGTGGACGTGCCTGTTGGTCCGGAATTGCTGGGCCGTGTTGTTGACGGTTTGGGCAACCCATTGGACGGCAAAGGTCCGATCAAAACCAAATTGCGCAGCCAAGCGGATGTGAAAGCGCCTGGCATCATCCCACGTAAATCGGTGCATGAGCCGATGGCCACGGGTTTGAAATCTGTGGACGCCATGATCCCAATTGGCCGCGGTCAGCGCGAATTGATCATTGGTGACCGTCAGACGGGTAAAACCGCCGTGGCGCTCGACACGATCTTGAACCAAAAATCATACAATGACGCTGCGGCGGATGATTCCGAAAAACTCTATTGCGTCTATGTGGCGGTCGGTCAAAAGCGTTCTACTGTGGCTCAATTGGTGAAAAAGCTCGAAGAATCTGGCGCGATTGACTATTCTATCGTTGTGGCTGCAACCGCCTCTGATCCTGCACCGATGCAGTTCTTGGCGCCCTATGCTGCGACATCTATGGCCGAGTATTTCCGCGACAATGGCAAGCATGCTTTGATCATCTATGATGATTTGTCCAAGCAAGCGGTGTCTTATCGTCAGATGTCCTTGCTCCTGCGTCGTCCTCCCGGACGTGAAGCCTATCCAGGAGATGTGTTCTATCTGCACTCCAGATTGTTGGAACGCTCTTCCAAATTGAACGAAGACAATGGATCAGGCTCTTTGACCGCATTGCCGATCATTGAAACCCAAGGTGGCGACGTTTCTGCCTTTATTCCAACCAACGTGATCTCGATCACAGATGGTCAGATCTTCTTGGAAACAGAATTGTTCTACCAAGGCATCCGTCCTGCGGTGAATACGGGTCTGTCCGTGTCTCGCGTGGGCTCTTCTGCGCAAACCAACGCGATGAAATCTGTTGCAGGTCCGGTGAAACTGGAATTGGCGCAGTATCGTGAGATGGCGGCATTTGCTCAGTTTGGCTCTGATCTTGATGCGGCGACCCAGAAATTGCTGAGCCGTGGCGCGCGTTTGACTGAGCTGATGAAACAGCCGCAGTATTCGCCTTTGACCAATGCCGAAATTGTCTGCGTGATCTATGCCGGAACCAAAGGCTATTTGGACAAGATCGATGTCGCCGACGTCGGTCGTTTCGAAGCGGGCCTTCTGGCGCATCTGCGCAGCAAAGCCAGCGACGTTTTGGCCATGATCACCAAAGAAGATCCAAAGATCAAAGGTGATGCGGAAGCAAAAATCAAAGCTGCGCTGGACGATTTCGCCGCAGATTTCGCATAAGGATACTGGCACATGCCGAACCTTAGTGACCTAAAAAACAGGATCGCGTCGGTCAAGTCGACCCGTAAGATCACAAAGGCGATGCAAATGGTCGCCTCTGCCAAACTGCGCCGCGCACAAGATGCGGCGCAGGCTGGCCGCCCCTATGCGGAGCGTTTCAATGCGGTGATGGCTGGTTTGGCCGCTTCCGTTGGCGCCTCCGAAGGGGGACCAAAACTGTTGACAGGCACCGGATCTGATCAAACCCACTTGCTCGTCGTTATGACAGCCGAGCGGGGTTTGTGCGGTGGCTTTAACTCAAATATTGTCAAACTGGTACGCATAGCTGCAAAACAGCTGCTGGCCGAAGGCAAAACCGTCAAAATTTTGACCGTTGGCAAAAAGGGCCGTGAATCGCTGAAGCGTGAATTCGGTGCTGTGCTGGTGGATCATGTGGATTTGTCAGACGTGAAGCGCGTGGGCTATGACAATGCCTTTGCAATTGCGCAAAATGTGCTGCACCGGTTTGATGCCGGTGAATTCGATGTTGCCAAAATCTTCTATTCGGAATTTGGCAGCGTCGTGAATCAAATCCCAACCGAGTTACAGGTGATCCCTGCTAAGTTTGAAGCGGCGAGTGATGAAGGCACAGTTTACGATTATGAGCCAAGCGAAGAAGGCATTCTTGCCGATTTGCTGCCGCGCTCGGTTGCGACGCAGATCTTCACGGCTTTGCTGGAAAATGCAGCTTCCGAACAGGGGGCACGCATGTCAGCTATGGACAATGCCACACGCAACGCTGGTGAAATGATCGACAAATTGACCATCCAATACAACCGGTCACGTCAAGCGAAGATCACCAACGAGCTAATTGAAATTATTTCGGGCGCTGAAGCGCTCTAAAACCCGGAGAAACAACATGGCAAATGCAAAAGGCAAAATCACTCAAGTGATCGGCGCCGTTGTTGACGTTCAATTTGATGGCGAACTGCCGCAAATTTTGAACGCTTTGACAACAGACAATGGCGGCAAGACGTTGGTGCTCGAAGTTGCCCAGCACTTGGGCGAGGGTACAGTTCGTGCCATCGCTATGGACGCGACCGAAGGTTTGGTGCGCGGTCAAGAGGTGACCGACACCGCCGGTCCAATCACTGTTCCCGTGGGCCGTGCCACTTTGGGCCGGATCTTGAACGTGGTCGG
>JADHLF010000058.1 GCA_016780825.1 Planktomarina sp.
AAGAGCAACGGCGTGTGGCAGAGCAAATGAAAAAAAGCGGAAAAATGCTATAAATGGTGACAAAATCTTTGCTCTCAACGCTGGGTGAAACCCGCCCCGTTCTGATTGCCGGGGCAACTGCAAGTGGAAAATCCGCCCTCGCGCTCCAAATCGCAGAACAATTGGGCGGCGTTATCGTCAATGCGGATGCTTTGCAGGTCTACAGCGGTTGGCGCATTCTCACCGCGCGCCCTTCGGCCAAGGAAGAAAGCCGCGCACCGCACGCTTTATATGGGCATGTGGCCAATCACGAAAGCTATTCTGTGGGCGATTGGTTGCGCGACATCAGCCCGATCTTGAGTGCAGACAAACGCCCGATCATTGTCGGCGGCACGGGTCTATACTTTCGCGCACTGACAGAAGGGCTGGCAGATATCCCCCCCATTCCGGCCAATATTCGCGCTCAATCGGCGGGCCTTCTGTCTCAGGGCGGATTGCAGCCGATGCTGGAGGATTTAGATGATGAAACGCGCGCGCAGATTGATGTGCAAAACCCGATGCGGGTTGCGCGGGCTTGGGAGGTTTTGCAGGCCACCGGTCAGTCTATTCGGAGCTGGCAGGCACGGACCCCGCCGCCGCTGCTGTCTCTGGAGGCCTGTCATGCGCTGCATTTAACCAGCCCGGTGGATTGGCTCAACTACAGGCTGAAGCGACGCTTCGATATTATGATCGCAGAGGGTGCATTGGAAGAAGCGCGCCGCAATTTTGAACTTTGGGACTCCAAATGGCAATCCTCACAGGCCATTGGCGCCCCTGAGTTGATCGCTCACCTGCAGGGGCAGTTCACTTTGGATGAAGCCAAGATCCGCGCTGTGACCGCCTCAAGCCAATTCGCCAAACGCCAAAGAACATGGTTTCGCAAGCGCATGGTCGCCTGGCAAACCGTCGCGGCCGAGCAGCTGTAACGCGCAATGTCGCAAATAGACCATTGCGACGAATCTGACACACCAAAATCGCAGCACTTCCCAATCCTTTCAGCCATCAAAACAGGAAACCTAGCCGGCAAAAAGCCATATTTTCTCGTATTTAACAGCGCATTGCGAAAAAATTAGCCCCTGAAGTTTAGCCGAATGTCAAGGCAAAGGTCGCGGTTAAAACGAAGTTAAAACGTCGGTTTTGCGCTATTTTTCGCAATATTTTACATTGACCTATGGCCCAATATGCGCATGAATAGGCGACATTCAGTTTGCGTTGAGAAGGTCGCATCAGCGGCCCAGAGCGCAATCTGTTATGACGTACGGTGTCACAGGGAGAAACACATGACCCAAAAAAACAATTTCATGCATCCAGCCGCAAAGATGTACGCGCAAGAAGTGAAGGACGGAAAACTTGACCGTCGCGAATTCTTGTCGCGCGCAACGGCCTTGGGACTAACAAGCGTTGCAGCTTATGGTTTGCTGGGGCTCGACAAACCCGCCCAAGCAGGCGGTCACGCGAAAAAAGGCGGCACCATCCGCATGCAAATGGATGTGAGAGCATTCAAAGATCCGCGTACCTACGACTGGACGCAGATCGCTATCATCTCAGCCGGTTGGCTTGAGTATCTTGTTGAGTACAACAGCGACGGTTCCTTTGAGCCAATGCTGCTGACCAGCTGGGAAGCCAATGCGAACGCCACACAGTACACTTTAAAAGTGCGTGAAGGCGTAAAGTGGAACAATGGCGATGATTTCACCGCAGAGGATGTTGCACGCAACATCATCGGCTGGTGTGACAAGAGCCTCGAAGGCAACTCCATGGCGGGCCGGATGGCGTCCTTAGTGGATGCAGACACTGGTAAAGCCCGTGACGGCGCAGTTGTGGTCCTAGACCAAAACACCGTTCAGCTGAATCTTTTGCAGCCCGACATCACCATTGTGCCCGGCATGGCCGATTACCCCGCACAAATCGTTCACAAATCCTTCTCCGTTGAAACAGCCCTGTCCAACCCGGTTGGAACCGGCTTCATGCTTCTCGATGAATGGGAAGTTGGCGTGAAAGCTTCTATTGTTCGCAATGAGGACTTTGAATGGTGGGGCTATGCCGCGGGTAAAGGCGGTCACATTGATCGGATTGAATTCATTGACTATGGCACCGATCCAGCAACCCATATGGCCGGTTTTGAATCCGAAGAATTTGACCTGAACTGGGAAACCACAGGTGAATTCGTTGATCTCTATGACGCTCTGGGCCTTGTGAAATCACAAGTGGCCTCTGGTGCCACAATCGTTGTACGTCCAAACCAAGATCACGCGCCATATGACAATAAGATGGTGCGTCAGGCCCTGGTGATGGCTGTGGACAACGAAGTGATCAACGAGCTGGGCAATGCTGGCCTTGGGGTTGCGGCGGACAATTGCCACGTGGGTCCAATTCACCCAGAGCATGACCCATCGGTCACACGCATGCCCTACGATCCGGCGAAAGCTAAAGAGCTTATGGACGCATCGGGACATGGCGATTTTGAGCATGAGCTGCGCTCACTCGACTCAGGTTACTGGAAAGACACTTGTGACGCGGTCGCCGCACAGCTGCGCGACGCTGGGATCAAGGTAAAACGGACGTTGATGCCAGGCAGCACCTTCTGGAACGATTGGGCGAAATTCCCCTACTCAGCCACAAACTGGAACCACCGCCCCTTGGGCACTCAGGTTCTGGGTCTGGCCTATCGGTCCGGCGAAGCTTGGAATGAATTTGCATGGGACAACGCCGAGTTCGATGCATTGCTCGCAGAAGCCAACTCTTTGGCCAATGCCGATGAGCGCCGGGTTGTCATGGGCAAAATTCAAGCCCTGATCATCGAGGAAGGTGTGACCTGTCAGCCCTATTGGCGCTATGTTCAGCGTCACCATGTTGAAGGCTTGGTGGGCTGCGATATGCATATCGCTTATCTACCTCAAATCTATAAGTGGGGCTGGGCAGCCTAAACCCCACTAAATCAGAAGGCCGTCCCCAAGTTTTGCGGGCGGCCTTTTTCGACCGATAAAGCTATTATAGAATAATCAACGGGAATCCACACCATGGGGATGTTTATCCTACGCAGAACAGGTGTTATGCTGCTAACCGCTCTCTGCCTGACATTCATTGTATTTATCCTAACAACACTTTACCCAAACTTGGAAAAATTAGCCAAGAACCAAGGTAATTTCAGAATGTCGGATGCTGAAGTGGCCAGCTATTTGGGCAACCGTGGCTATACCCAGGGCAAGTTGCAAAACTATGGTGAATGGCTGGGTGTTTTGCCGGGCTACGTCATTGAAGGTGTGGATGGAAAAACCCGCGGCCGCTGTTCAAACCATGGGGTGGTTGAGCCGGATGCACCGAAGTTTTGCGGCGTGCTGCAAGGCAATTGGGGATTTTCCAGCGTGTTTAAGGAACCCGTCAGTGATGTGGTCAAAACCCGTCTGGCGCTTACAGGTAAATTGATGTTTTGGGTGATGATCGTGATGATCCCCGGCGCGCTGTTCATCGGCGTTTTGGCCGGTATGCGCGAAGGCTCGCGGCTGGATCGCTCACTCTCGACAGCATCGATTGTCACCACCGCCACGCCCGAATATGTCTCCGGTGTGATTTTTATTGCGCTTTTCACCTCCTCCGCCGTGGGGCTAAAGTGGTTCAAGGGCTCGGCCACCTCTGCCATGGATCACGCAACCCTTGAAAATTTCCTGCTGCCCGTATTGACCATTGCGCTTTATGGCATGGGCTATATCGCCCGCATGACCCGCGCCTCCATGACCGAGGTCATGACCGCTCAATATATCCGGACCGCGCGACTCAAAGGTGTGAGCTTTGTCAATATCGTGCTCAAACATGCGCTGCGCAACGCGCTGATTGCCCCCTTCACTGTCATCATGCTGCAAATCCCTTGGCTCCTAAATGGTGTGGTGATTGTTGAAACCCTTTTCAACTTTAAAGGGTTTGGATGGGTTCTGGTGCAAGCCGCCAGCAACAATGACATTGATCTGCTTTTGGCCGTTGCGGTTGTTGGCGTGATTGTCGTTCTTTTGACTCAGCTGATTTCAGATATCGGTTACGTCTTCTTAAACCCTCGTATTCGCATATCTTAAGGAGACCAGTTCCATGCAACATCTATCCTGGACCGGCACCCTGGGTGCGTATCTTAATCCCCTGTTCTTAACAGCCCTGCTGTGTTTTCTCACCCTGGCCGTCGCTGCCATCGCGCGCGGCTTTTCCCCACGCGCGGACGGGCCGCATTTGATCAACCCCACCCCTCCCTCAGTCTCCTTGATGGGACCGAGTTTGGTGATTGGGCTGGCGCTTTGGCTGTTAAGCCTGTCGGGCGTCGCCCTGCTCGCCCCTCTGGCCTTGGGGAATATATGGCTCTCATTGATCCTATGCCTTATTCTGGGCGCTGCGGCGGGCTTTGCTTTGTTTCAAATTTCTGCAGAGATGATCTTCAAATTGGTCTGGTTGGCCTTTTACGTCACCCTGCTGTTGTTTGGCCTTTATTTGGTCATCGGTCTGTTCGTAAAGCCCGAAACCATGGGCATTGTTGGGGCAATCTCTCAACGCCTCATTCCCACCTGGATCGCTCTTGCGGTAACCTTTGCCCTGTCGATCCTCTTCAAGCGCAAGCTGGGCCTATATGGCAAACTCTTTGACAGCCCAATCGGGATGATTGGATTGGGGCTGGTGTTGTTTTGGATTTTCACAGCGATATTCGGCGCGGGCTTCGATTGGATTGCGACCCATGATCCTTTGGCGCAAGTCTCTGGCATGAAGAACAAACACCCCGGAATTCCGCTGCGGGGCGCAACCGAGGCGGATTACCCCTATTATCTGCTCGGCGGTGACACTTTGGCGCGCGACGTGTTTAGCCGCGCCATCTTTGGCAGCGGCATCGTGATCGTCATCGCGCCTGCCGCCACCATCTTTGCCTTTATGGTCGGCATTACACTCGGCCTGCCTGCCGGCTACTTTGGCGGGCGTTTGGACACCGTGTTGAGCTTCCTGTCCAACCTGGTTTTGGCCTTCCCTGTGATCTTGCTATTCTTCTTGCTGGTCACGCCCGAGATCGTTCAAACCGGCCTGCCCAATTACCTGGCGGTGATCCTCTTCGTCTTTCCTGTGGTGTTCATCGCCGTGGCGCAATATTCGAAGAACCGGCTCAAACCGGGATTTTTGACCCTGCAATTCCCAATCCTGCTGATCATTGGCGTTTGGCTCTACCTCAGCTTGGTGTCTGAAACCGGCAAGCCCGTTGACGTTCTGCCGCCCATGTTGGATTTATTTGATGTGCCCGCCGAAATCCTGCTGGTCTTTGTTTCCGTGGTCTTTGTGAACTCCCCCACAGCCTTCCGGATTGTGCGCGGTTTGACCTTGGACGTGAAAACCCGCGACTATGTGGCAGCCGCTCAAACGCGCGGTGAGGGCCCGTGGTACATTATGCTGTGGGAAATTTTGCCCAATGTGCGCGGTCCGCTGATCGTCGATTTTTGTCTGCGCATCGGATATGCAACCATCCTACTCGGCACATTGGGGTTCTTTGGCCTTGGCCTTGAATCGGAAAGCCCCGACTGGGGCACAACGATCAACGCCGGGCGCAAATTGCTCTCAGTATATTTGGCCCCGCCCCTGGTTCCAGCCTTCTCTCTCATGAGCTTGGTTTTAGGTTTGAATCTTCTGGCCGATGGCCTGCGTGAAGAAAGCTTGAGGGATTAAGTCCATGGAAAAGCAAGACTATAACGGCCCGATCCTTGAAATTGATCAACTCTCGATTTCATTTTTCACCCGTTTAAATGATATACCAGCGGTTATGGATTTCAGCTGCACAATCCAACCGGGCGAGACGATGGGATTGGTGGGCGAATCTGGATGCGGCAAATCCACGGTCGCCCTTGGGGTCATGCAAGACCTCGGGGTCAACGGCCGCATTGTTGGCGGATCCATCAAATTTAAGGGGGGCGACCTTAATCTCATGTCCGAAGAAGAGCTTCGAGATATCCGCGGCTCCGAAATTGCGATGATCTACCAAGAACCCATGGCGTCGCTCAATCCGGCCATGAAAATTGGCAAACAGTTGATGGAAGTGCCCATGATCCATGAGGGGATCAGCAAAGAGGCCGCCTATGCCCGGGCTTTGGAGGTGGTCACAGATGTGAAATTGCCAGATCCCGAAAGGATCTTGAAATCCTTCCCACATCAATTGTCTGGCGGTCAACAGCAGCGCATCGTGATCGCAATGGCGCTGATGTCCAAGCCGAGCCTATTGATCCTTGATGAGCCGACCACAGCCTTGGATGTGACTGTGGAGGCCGCAGTGGTTGAGTTGGTGAAAGATTTGGGCAAAAAATATGGCACGTCAATGCTGTTCATTTCCCACAATCTTGGCTTGGTCTTGGAAACCTGCGACCGGATCTGCGTGATGTATTCCGGCGAGGCGGTTGAGACCGGCCGCATTGAGGATGTGTTCGACAAAATGCAGCACCCCTATACACAGGCCTTGTTCCGTTCGATCCCGCTGCCCGGTGCGGATAAGAACGATCGCCCGCTTGTGGCCATTCCCGGCAATTTTCCACTGCCGCATGAGCGGCCAAATGGCTGTAACTTTGGGCCACGCTGCGATTATTTTCAGGCGGGCCGGTGTGACCAAGGCCATATCTCAATGCATACGGTGCCCCATGGGGAGCGGCACGGCTCTCGCTGCCTGCTCTGGAATGAGATTGATTGGGACGCCCCGCTTGAGCTGGCGGAAACAAAAGTCAAAGCAGAACCCGGCCGAGTTGTTCTGAAAATTGAAGATCTCAAAAAATATTATGAGGTCGCGGCCAATGCCCTCTTTGGGGGCGGCAATAAAAAAGTGGTTAAAGCCAATGAGACTTTAAGTTTCGAAGCCCGCGAATCGGAAACACTCGCCATTGTTGGGGAATCTGGCTGCGGTAAGTCGACTTTTGCCAAGGTTTTGATGGGCTTAGAGACGGCAACCGACGGACATATTCTGCTAGAGGGCAAGAATATCGAAGGGATCTCCATTGAAAATCGTGACACAAAGACGGTGTCCGATGTGCAAATGGTCTTCCAAAATCCCTTTGACACATTGAACCCCTCAATGACGGTCGGCAGCCAAATTGTCCGTGCATTGGAGTTATTCAAAATTGGCGAGAATGCGGCCGCGCGCCAAGATCGGATGCTGGAGCTTTTGGATTTGGTCAAACTGCCCCGCGAATTTGCCGACCGTATGCCACGGCAACTTTCGGGCGGGCAAAAGCAACGGGTGGGCATTGCCCGCGCCTTTGCCGGCGATGCAAAGATCGTTGTGGCCGATGAGCCGGTGTCAGCGCTCGATGTCTCTGTGCAAGCGGCAGTGACCGATTTGCTCATGGATATTCAACGCGAGCAAAAGACCACCCTGCTGTTTATCAGCCATGATCTTTCCATTGTGCGCTACCTGTCAGATCGGGTTTTGGTCATGTATCTTGGGCATGTGGTTGAAATGGGTACCACGGAGCAAGTGTTCCAACCGCCCTATCACCCCTATACCGAAGCGCTGCTGAGCGCGGTTCCAATCGCCGATACCTCAATTGAGAAAAAGCATATTGTGCTTGAAGGCGACATTCCGTCAGCCATGAACCCGCCATCGGGCTGTCCGTTCCAAACCCGTTGCGGTTGGAAAACGCAGGTGCCTGGCGATCTATGTGAGACCGAGGTGCCGAAGATCCAAAAATTGGCCGGTGGGCATCAAATCAAATGCCATCTTGCCGAGGATATTTTGGCCAAAATGGATGCGGTCATCAAAATTGCTGCCGAATAGCCATTCAATCAGGCGCATAGCCCGCATCATTGAGGCTATGCGCGCCATTTTGGATCCCGCCAAGCAAAGAAAACTCAGTCCCATCCCTTTCGATGGTTGCACCGCAAGGCAGTTCCAGAGATATATAGCGCAACGGAGCTGTGTTCAGCGGGCATGGCTTAATTGATCAAACTTAACTCAAATTTAGCATAAATGCTGGATTGATAGAGCAACAACTTGGGGGCAATGGCTATGGCTGGATCAGTAAACAAAGTGATTATCATTGGGAATTTGGGACAAGATCCCGAAGTGCGTAACTTTCCAAGCGGTGGAAAAGTTTGCAACTTCTCTGTCGCGACCTCTGAAAATTGGAAAGATCGCAACACTGGGGAACGCCGCGAGAAAACCGAATGGCATCGCATCTCCATCACCTCTGAACCCTTGGTGCGCGTAGCAGAGCAATATTTGCGCAAGGGCTCAAAAGTGTACCTTGAGGGTCAATTGGAAACCCGCAAATGGCAGGATCAATCCGGTCAGGATCGCTACACCACCGAAGTTGTGCTGCGCCCCTATCGCTCCGAATTGACCATGCTTGACAGCCGCGGCGAGGGCGGCAGCGGTGGCGGCCAAGGTGGTGGATATGGCGGCAATCACGACGGCGGTGGCCAGGGCGTATATATGGCCGATCCCAACCAGGGCGGCAATCCATCAGGCGGTTATAGCAGCCCCGCGCCCTCAGCCGATCTCGACGACGAAATCCCGTTCTAAACTACGACCCAGCGCAGCGCCGCCGCTGCGCTGGGATCATCTGCGCAAGCGATTAAATGCGGCTCTATATGGAACGCGGGCCCATCGATTCCGCCAGCACAGACAGGACCACCTCCTCAGAGACATCCGAGGTGACAAAGGCCCGACCGATGTCGCGCGCCATAATAAAGTTCAATTGCCCGGCAATGACCTTCTTGTCCTGGCCCATAAGGGCAAACAGAGCCGCGGGTTCAGGCAATGCCGCGTCGATATCGGACATATCAGTTTTCATCCCCATAGCCTTTAAATGCGCCCGCACCCGTGACGGCGCCTCTTGGGCACAAAGACCCAAGCGCGCGGAGGTCTCAAAAGCCAAAGCGCACCCAATCGCCACGCCTTCCCCATGCAGCAGACGGTCCGAATAGCCCGTGGCCGCTTCCAGAGCATGGCAAAACGTATGCCCAAGATTGAGCAAGGCACGATCCCCCTGCTCGGTCTCATCGCGCACCACAATGTCAGCTTTCATCTGACAAGACACGCGCACCGCTTCGCTGCGCGCCGCGTGATCACCAGCAACCAGCGCCGGCCCGTTTTGCTCAAGCCACTCAAAAAATGACGCGTTGCCAAGCAGCCCGTATTTCACAACCTCGCCATAGCCCGCAAGAAAATCCCGAGCGGTCAGCGTGTCCAGAACATCAATATCGGCCAAAACGAGACTGGGTTGATGAAAGGCCCCTATAAGATTTTTGCCCTGAGCGGCATTGATCCCAGTCTTTCCACCAACAGAGCTGTCCACCTGCGCGAGCAGGCTGGTTGGAATTTGCACAAAACGCACGCCGCGGCGTAAAATGGCAGCGGCAAACCCCACCAAATCCCCAATCACCCCGCCCCCCAAGGCGATCACAACATCCCGCCGCTCCACTTTCTCATTCAAAAAGAAATCAATGGTTTGGCTGAGATGCGGCCAGCTTTTTGTCGCCTCGCCAGCCGGTAGAACCAGGCTGGCACAGGCAATGCCCGCAGTTTGCAGGGCCTGTGTCAATCGGTGCAGATGCAATGGGGCGACGTTGCTATCGGTGACGATCGCCACTTTTGCCCGCTGTAACACAGGACCAATCAATGCGCCTGCTTGATCTAAAAGACCACGGCCGATGTGAATATCATAGGCCCGATCCCCCAAAGGAACGTGAACCACCTGTGTCATGACGTCTCTCCTGCTGGGCTGAACACTCCAGGCTGCGCGCGCAATTGGGCGATCACCTGCTCTGCGGTCTCGGCAATGGAGCAATTGGGATGGGATTGCACGGTGACATCCGCCAAGGCGTATTGATCTTTGCGCGCTTCAAAAATGTGGCTCAACGTCGCCTTGGGATCTGCGGTTTTGAGTAACGGGCGGGTGTCCTTGCTGCGCACGCGCTCCCAGAGCAACTCCAAATCGGCACTTAGAAACACCGAAATTCCAAGGTTCGAAATCAATGCGCGATTGTTGCCAAACATGAATGCCCCGCCGCCGGTCGACAAGACGCAGGGCGGGCCTTGCAGCAACCGCTCAAGCACTTTTGATTCGACCGACCGAAAGAAAGGCTCGCCGTCGCGCTCAAAAATCTCCGCAATGGAGCGATTGGCCGCCAGAGATATCTCCTGATCCGAATCCTTGAAGGCAACATTCAACTCCGCCGCCAGCGCTTTTCCTACGGCAGTTTTCCCAGATCCCATCATCCCGACCAGAACGACTGTTTTGTTGAGCGACATCTGTCTTATTCCATGACTTAAGATTAACTTGCCTTGCGTCTTCAATGGCGCGATTGTTACAAAAAGACCAT
>JADHLF010000059.1 GCA_016780825.1 Planktomarina sp.
TCTGTGAAATCCATCACGATCGGCTTGGCACCGAGCTTTTCAAAGATCTTTGTTTCCATGCCAGGAGGCGAACGGAATTTGAAATTTTTCAAAGCGGCCGGGCCATCCAAAGGCTTGGAAGACGCCAGGCTCTCTTGGCCATAAACCCACCAGCCAACGAGCTGCATATCATATTTGTTGTACAGCGCCTGCGCATCTTCCAGACCGCCACCGTAGTATAGCCAGCTCAACTGCTGATACGGAGTGGCATAGCCACCCATGATGTCACCAACAAATTGGAACGCAGGGTTTTTACCAGTTTGGTAGCCGCCGCCGGTCATGTCACAGTCCAAAATGCCTGTGGCAGCCGCATCAAATGTCTCAACGGTTTTTACAACCGAAGAGGAGTAGAACATTTCGATGTCAATCGCTCCGCCGGACATGCTTTCCACATCCGCAATATATTGGGCTGCAAGTTTTCCAGATACTGTTTCTGGTGCGTAATGGGTTTGGATGCGCAATTTGGTTTCCGCATGCCCACCGGCAAATGCTGCTGATGCGCCCATAGACGCAATTATCGCAACTGACGCCGCAGTTTTCATAAATTTCATAATGTCCTCCCAGACCTTTAGTGTTTATTTTGAACGCTTTAACACGTTTTTACAGGTATTGTGATCTAAGGTTAGGATGCCGAATCGAGATCATCAAGAGAAAAATGGAATTTTCAAAATTTTCGAGATTTTGCTGTAATATCGAAATATTTCTCGCAATTTGCCAAGCCTATGCTAAAATGACGCCATGGAAAGTGAAAATAAGATCTATCGAGAGCTGAAAAAGCGCCTAACAACCGATACCTATAACCATGGGCAAAAACTCCGCGCTGAAGTGTTGCGGGACGAATTTGGATGCTCGGCCAGCACGGTCCGCGAGATCCTGTTTCGTTTGGCCAGCGATGGGTTGGTTAATTTCCAGGACCAAAGGGGCTTTCGCGTGCCGGACCTATCGCCCACCAAGCTCATCGAATTGACACATATGCGGATATTGCTCGAGAGCGAAGGTGCGGTCTTATCCATTCGCCAGGGCGGAGTCGGTTGGGAGGCCAGCCTGACCGCGGCGCATCACAAATTAAGCCACCTCGAAAAGCGTATCCACGCGCGTGAGGACCCCACCGATCTCGTGGATCTTTGGTTTACCTCTGAAAAAGAGTTCCACCAAACGTTGATCTCCGCCTGCGGGTCAACCACGCTAAAGCACATGCACAGCCTGATTTACGCACAATTTCGCCAGCAATTGATGAAGGCAGATCGACGATTTGATTTCATATCCAACAATATTAAGCAGCACAGCGACATATTGGAAGCCGCCCTGGCCGCAGACGAAGCCTTGACCCGCAAACGGGTTCATGACCATTTGGCACGACATTTGACCGGCCAAACCGCCACCTTAGCCTCAGAAAGTGACGCAAAATGACCCATCATCTTCTACAAATCGGGGGCATCACCCCGGATATGCGCGCGCGGCTTGAAGCGGCATTCACGATCCACCAATTGGATAATTTTGACCCGGCCACCATCACCCATGTTATAACAAATGGCCATGACGGCGTGAACCCAGAGCTCATGACCTCGCTGAGCAATCTCAAAGTCATCAGCGGTTACGGCGTCGGTTATGATGCCATTGATGTGACCGAGGCGGTGCGGCGCAATATCCTGGTCGCCCATACGCCGAATGTGTTGAACCAAGAGGTTGCTACCACGGCGCTTCTGCTCCTGCTGGCCTGCTACCGCGAACTTCTGCGCGATGACGCCTATGTCCGCTCTGGCGATTGGCAGGCCAAGGGCAACGCCCCACTCACCCGCTCTATGGACAAACAGACCGTTGGAATATTGGGACTTGGCCGCATTGGTCAGGCGATTGCCGACAAGCTCGCGCCTTGGGATGCAACGGTTGTCTATCACTCTCGTACAAAAAAAGATGTGCCCTACCGCTACTTTGACAACCTGACCGAAATGGCGGGCGCCTGCGATGCGCTCATCTGCATCACTCCCGGCGGCCCTGCCACCCATAAAATCGTCAATGCCGAAGTCATGGAGGCCCTCGGGCCAAATGGTACGTTGATCAATGTCAGCCGCGGATCTGTTGTCGATGAGGCCGCTTTGATTGAGGCACTTACAAGTGGCAAGCTGGGCTGGGCCGGGCTTGATGTCTTTGAAGCCGAGCCCCTCGTGCCTCAGGCGCTGCGCGATCTGCCAAATACTGTGCTCTTGCCGCATGTGGGCAGCGCCACAGTCGAAACCCGGGCAGCCATGGGCGCGCTCACCGTCGACAATCTGCTCCAGCATCTCAAAGACGGCACCGTGATGACACCCGTGCCCGAATGTGCGGACCTTTAAGTATATTTCGGCCTGCGCCCGTTCAGTCCGAAATATGCATCATAAAAACAAAGTCTTAAAACGATCAACGCAGAGGCGAAATCCCGCCTCAAAATCGCCATTGCCCGGATGGTATACACTCTCAAAGGAGACCACCCCATCATAGCCATCCGCCCGCAAGGCCGCAGCAATGGGCGCGAAAAGATCCGCCAATTGCCCCTCCCCCATGCGCCGCACTTCGAGCAAGGCGCGCGGCGTGTCGACTTTGACATCCTTGATATGAATATGCCCAAGATATCCGCCGCGCAGGGTCTCATAACCGTCTGGATAGGCCAATTCATGACACCAACAATTGTTACCCGGATCCCATAGCACTTTTAGGTGCCCTTTTGCGTCCAATTCATCAATCAACCGGCGCGCCGTATAATTGGAATTCACCAAAGTCCCATTTCCGGTCTCAACCACCAGGACCAGGCCTTCAGCTTTGGCCAACTCAACGGCCGGCGCGATGAGTGGCGGCATGCTGTCCCATACCCCATGGGCCACGTTCCAGCGCTCCGCCCCATTCTTGCCCCACAAAATTTGTTCCTTGCGCTGGGTCATGATCCGCACCAAGGGCGATCCGACAATATGCGCCATCTCAATCACGCGCTTAAGCGCATCCATATGTGAGACATGCAGCGCATCCCCAGGACGATTGGCGGCACTCATACCCGCAAATATGTGCCGCGATAGGCAAGACACCGGCTTGCCGCGATCGCGCAACAGCTGATCTATCGCCGCGATTTCTTGCGGGGTATGATCTCCCACTTCCGTATCGCCAACATATTGCAGCTCGGCATACTCCAAATCAAACTCATCCATCACATCGACCGCATGGCGCAAATCGCGGCTGATCCCGTCGCAAATAACCCCGAGCTTCATGGGGCCACCTCGCGGTGCAATTCTGCGCCGACAATCTCCTCAATGACCCTTGTGCAGACCCAGTTGTCGCCATTGGGGTATTTGCTTTTTCCGGCGTGGAAAATTTGCATCGCAGAGCCCGCCGTGTGAAGCGGCACGCCCAGAGCTTCGCCAAGAGCCATAGAAATCGTCAGATCCTTATGCATCGTGTTGATGTGACTGCCCGTGCCCTCAAATTGCCGATCAATAATCTTTTCAAGCGCATTGTTCACCACCCCGCAGCCCGCCGAAGAGGTGGAAAACACATCCAGCAGCACCTGCCCCGAGACGCCCGCCTTTGCCGCCAGAGCGGCCGCTTCGAATGTTGCCGAAAACTGCGCCCCAATCAGCGATTGCAGGCAGGCCTTCACCGTCTGCCCATCCCCCGGACGCTGGCCAACCCGGTGAATATTGGCCGAGACCGCTTTGAGAATAGGCAAGAAGCGATCCAAAACATCATCCGGCGCGGCGGCCATAAGGGTAAGGCTGCCCCCCTGCGCCCCGGGAAATCCACCCGAGACCGGGCTGTCGATCAAATCCACGCCAGAGCCGTGCATTTGCGCGCCAATATCGCGCGCTTCCTGAGGTTTGATCGTCGCGGATAATACAATCGCACTGCCTTCCGCCATAGTTGCAAGAAGACCGTCGGGCGCGAGAATAACAGATTTCGCCTGCTCTCCCGTCATGACCATCACGAAGACCGCATCGGCCCCGCGCCCCACATCAGCGGGGCAATCCGCAAGCTGCCCTCCCATCGCGCGAAAGGCCTCTTGACGGTGCGGCAAAAGATCGGCCCCTTGCACGTTAAACCCATGTTTCAACAAATTCTTCGCCAAACCGCTGCCCATATCGCCCAGTCCGACAACTCCTACAGTCTTCATAATTTATCTCCCGTAAAATGCAGGGGCGCAGAGGCTCCTACAGATAAAACCGATGCATAACGCATCAAATTCACGGGGATTTCACGCGCATATTCTGCGCCGGGCGGGTCCGGAAGACACCCCGCTGCCCAGTTAACGACTTATAGGTAAATTGATTTTTTGAGCTCTCGCAAGTGTTTTATCAAAGAGCCCCGCGTTAGAGCGAAGCGGTAATGCCACCATCCACATAGAGAATATGCCCATTGACGAAGCTCGCCGCATCGGAGGACAAGAACACCGCCGCGCCGACCAATTCCTCAACCCTGCCCCAGCGCCCCGCCGGGGTGCGTTTGGCGAGCCATGTGCTGAACTCTGGATCGGCCACCAGGGCGGCATTCAAGGGGGTGTCGAAATAGCCCGGCGCGATGGCGTTGCAATTGAGGCCATATTGCGCCCAATCGGTCGCCATGCCTTTGGTCAAATTGCCCACGGCGCCTTTGGTCGCGGTATAGGGCGCAATGCCTGGGCGCGCCAGCGCGGTTTGCACGGAGGCAATATTGATGATTTTACCGCCTTTGCGCGCGATCATATGACGGGCGACGGCCTGGCCCACATGGAAGACCGAGGCAATATTGGTTTGCAACAGCCGTTCAAAAGCATCGGGTGGAAAATTGTGCAACTCGGTGCGATGCTGCATGCCGGCATTGTTGATCAAAATGTCAATCGCGCCAACCTCAGCCTCAAAGCCATCGACAGCACGCCGCACAGCTTCGTGATCTGTTGCATCAAAGGGCAGGGCATGCACGGTTGCGCCTTCATCGCCCAGCTCTTGCCGCGCGGCGTCGAGCTTCGCTGCATTGCGCCCGTTGAGGATAAGGTCCGCCCCTGCCCCGGCCAGTCCTCGAGCCAGGGCAAAACCAATGCCTTGGCTGGATCCGGTGATTAATGCGCGTTTGCCGGACAAGTTGAACATTTCAAGCGTCATTGCATTTTCCTTTGGTGCATTCCTCATTCAGGCTCTAGTCTAGGGGCAAAAGACATCTGGAGAAACACGAATGTTGCACAGCTGCTCATCCATCGTCATCCATGCCGCAGGGGACTTGCGCGTTGAACCTCAAGAGGTTGCCGCCCCGGGTGCGGGCGAGGTGTTGATCCAAATGCAGGCGGGCGGCATCTGCGGCTCCGATCTCCACTATTACCATCATGGGGGATTCGGGCCGATCAAGCTGCGCGAGCCGATGGTATTGGGCCATGAGGTCTCTGGCGTCATTCGCGCGCTCGGAACAGGCACCGGCGATCTGCAAAAGGGCCAGCTGGTGGCCGTCTCCCCATCTCGGCCCTGTCATTCTTGCGCCTTTTGCGCGAAAGGGCAGCACAACCATTGCCTGAACATGCGCTTTTACGGCAGCGCCATGCCCTTTCCTCATATCCAAGGCGCCTTTCAAGAACATCTCATTGTCAGCGCCGCCCAATGCGCCCCAGCCGAAGGCCTAACGGCGGCGCAGGCCGCCATGGCTGAACCCCTTGCCGTCTGTCTACACGCCGTGGCGCAGGCGGGGGATTTGACCGGAAAAACGGTTCTGGTCACTGGCTGCGGCCCAATTGGGGCGCTGTGCATTTTGGCGGCCCGCCACGCTGGCGCCGCGCGCATTGTGGCGACCGATCTGTCCGATTACACCCTCTCTATGGCCCAGCTTTGTGGCGCAGATACCGCGCTCAATACCGCAAAAGACCCACAATCCTTGGAGGCCTTTCAAACCGACAAGGGCCAAATCGATGTGCATTTGGAATGCTCTGGCGCGGCGGCGGCACTGGCGGCGGGTGTGACCTGTTTACGCCCAGGCGGCGTCTTGGTTCAGCTGGGCCTCGGCGGGGATATGACCGTGCCGATGCAGGCGCTGACGGCCAAGGAGATCACTCTGCGCGGCTCGTTTCGTTTTCATGAAGAGTTCTTCACCGCCGTCAAGCTGATGCAGTCTCGCGAAATTGCCCTGGATCACCTTATCACCCATAGCTTCCCAATCAGCGAGGCCATCCAGGCCTTTAAGACCGCCAGCGACCGCAGCCAGGCCATGAAAGTGCAGCTTCAGTTTTAGGCCTCGCCGAACCGGAGCGCGGCTTTTACTTTTTCACCGCAACAGGCGGGTTGCCCGGAATGGGCAGGCCGCGCAGGGCTTTGTTCGAGCGCATATATTGCGGCGCATAAGCCGCCTCGGCATTCAAGGCTTCTGCCGCATGCCAGGCCCAACGAGGGTCGTTGAGCATGCCGCGCGCGAGCGCCACCATATCCGCCTGCCCCGAACGAATAACGGCCTCGGCCTGATGCGGCTCAATAATCTGCCCGACAGCCATCGTTGGCATTTGCGTGTGGCGGCGAATCTCCGCGGCAAACCCCGTTTGATACCCAGGCCCGACCTCGATATTTTGCTCAGGCGAATTGCCGGCGCTGGAAACATCGACGAAGTCACAGCCCCGCGCTTTCAAAGCCGCTGCGAATTGCGTGGATTCTGCGATATCCCAACTGGAATGCGCCACCCAATCTGTCGCTGAAAACCGCACGCCAAGCGCTTTATGCTTGGGCCAAACCGCAGCCACAGCGTCAAACACTTCGAGTGGGAATCGCATTCTATTCTCCAAGCTGCCGCCATAGCTATCGGTGCGCAGATTGCTCAGAGGCGAGAGAAATTGATGCAGAAGATACCCATGCGCCGCATGCAACTCAGCCACCTCAAACCCGATACGATCTGCCCGAATGGCCGCATCGGCGAAGGCCGCCTTGATCCGATCCATCCCGGCCTCATCTAGGGCCGCGGGAGTCTCCCAGCCAAGCGGCGCATAGGGCGTGGCCGATGGGGCCTCGGTCGCCCAACCTCTTGGGTCGGAGGCAGGAATTGGCTTGCCACCGAGCCAAGGCAGATCCGTCGAGCCCTTACGCCCCGCATGGCCCAATTGAATACCCATCGTGGTATTGCCAAATGTTTGGCAAAACTCGACAACGCGTTTCAAACTCGCTTCTTGGGCATCGGTGCAAAGGCTCAAACAGCCGGGTGAAATCCGGCCCGCCATTTCAACGCCCACCGCTTCGGTAATGATCAAGCCAACGCCAGAGACCGCATATTGCCCCAGGTGCATCAAATGCCAATCGGTCGCGGCGCCCTCATCGGCACTATATTGGCACATGGGCGCCACGATAATCCTGTTGCGCAGCTCAATGCCTGCCAGGGTAATAGGTGAAAATAATTTACTGGCCATTTGGATCGCGCCCCTCTTGCATGGATTAAACTCTGCCAATTGAACAAATTCGCAAGTGCCACCAGCTTGCAAATTGGGCCACAAATAGCAAATCGTTATTTCCCGCCTATCTGTGATCCGTTTGACCCCAGCCTGCGCAAAGATCGCGGCCACAGCCGGTTTGCGCAGGCGACCGGAAATAGGCACTCTGATCACAAGAATCACTCCCGGGCGCCGCGCGCGCCGCAAAAGGACACACACCCGCCATGAATATTTTGTTCATCATGTATGACCAATTGCGCTTTGACTACCTCTCCTGCGCCGGCCACCCGCATTTGCACACACCAAATTTTGACCGCTTGGCCGCCATGGGCGTTAGGTTCACCAACGCCTATGTCCAATCGCCGATCTGCGGCGGCTCGCGCATGTGTTTTTACACGGGCCGCTACGCCTCCTCTCATGGGGCGCAGTGGAATGGCTTTCCTCTCCGGGTTGGCGAAATGACCATGGGCGATCACCTGCGCAACTCTGGCATGGACTGCTGGCTGATTGGCAAAACCCATATGAAAGCCGATGCCGCGGGCATGGCGCGGCTGGGGTTAAGCCCCGACAGCGTGATCGGAGCACGCCAAGCGGAATGCGGCTTTGACACTTGGATCCGGGACGATGGGCTTTGGGCCTATGGTCCGGACGGGTTTTATGATGAAAAGCGCTCGCCCTATAATGAATATCTCAAATCCCAAGGCTACCAATCGGAAAATCCATGGGCTGATTTTGCCAATGCGGGCGTGGATGACGAAGAGATTGCCAGCGGTTGGATTTTCAGAAATGCCGATAAACCGGCCAATATTGCCGAAGAGCACAGCGAAACGCCTTGGTTGACCAGCAAGACGATCGAATTCATCGAAACCCGCGACAAAACAACCCCCTGGATGGCCCATGTCAGCTATATCAAACCCCATTGGCCCTATATCGTGCCGGCACCCTACCACACTATGTATGATGCCCGCCATGTGCCACCTGCCAAGCGCCACGCGATGGAGCAAGAGGACCCCCATCCGGTTTTTGGCGCCTATCAGGGCAATAAGATTGCGCAAGCCTTCCAAAAAGAAGAGGTCCGCCAAAAGGTGATCCCCGCCTATATGGGATTGATCAAACAATGCGATGATCAGCTGGGCCGGCTGCTGACCTATCTTGAAAGCAGTGGCCGCCTCCAAGACACTATGATCGTTCTGACATCGGATCATGGAGATTACTTGGGCGACCATTGGCTCGGCGAGAAAGACCTGTTTCACGACGCATCGGCGAAAATCCCAATGATCATCTATGACCCACGTCCCGCGGCAGACAAGGCGCGCGGCACGACTTGCGACGCGCTGGTGGAATCCATTGATTTGGCGGCGAGCTTTGTCGAGGCCGCTGGCGGGACAGTGCCGGAGCATATCATTGAGGGCCGGAGCCTCATCCCCTGGCTGCATGGGAAACGCCCTGACTGGCGCTCCTTTGCGATCAGCGAATATGACTATTCCGCCACGCCGCAGGCGGTGAAACTCGGGTTAGAGCCTCGAGACGCACGCCTTTTTATGGTCTTTGACGGGCGTTTTAAACTGATGCATGCCGAAGGTGGCTTCCGCCCGATGCTGTTTGATCTGAAAACCGATCCCGATGAGTTTATTGATCTGGCCAAGAGCGATGGGCACCAAGCAGAGATTGAACGGCTCTATGGCATGCTCGCAAAATGGGGCCGGAGGATGAGCCAAAGGGTGACAAAATCAGATGAGGATATCAAGGCCATGCGCGGCCTCTCTCTGCGGCGCGGGATATTGCCCTTTTTGGCCGATGGAACGGAGGTGGATGCCGAATTACTGTCGAGATATCGCGGAACCGTAAAGGGCAAGACCGTGACGCGGCCAGATGAGGGGTGACGAGGGATCACCTGTCAGACAGCACACCCGCGGCTTCGTAGATTTGTTTTTTCGATGCTGCGCCCTGCGCCTAGGTCTGGGCCATGAGATTTACCGCATCGGGCGTGAGCCCCACTCATGCGCGCCTGCCATTGACCTCGGGCTTTGAGACCGGCGCCGATGCCAGTGAGTGAGTAAGTTGGAAAAGCTATTTTAGCCCATCGAAACGGGCTAAAATCTGTAAGTCCAACGAGGCAAGCAAAAGCTTGCCTCTTGGGATATTACATTTTGTTCATTGTTGGTTCAGCTGCAACCGTACGCGCTGAGCTGCCATCGGTGCCATTGGTTGCGGAGCAAGCGGACAAAGCAAGGGTCGCGCATACCAGAAGCATGGATCCAATTTTAGACATATTAGTACCTTTCATAACTGTGTTATGCTTCAACATATGTCAGTGTGTAAGGTTTATGGCAAGTTAAGATGTGAATTGCCCAGCTGGCATTTAAAAATTCGGGCAATTTTGCGACAAGCGTCGCGGCGTATCAAAGACAAGAGTGTAAGATAATCCTATAACCCCTACGCCATTCGAAAAGAGCAGTGCCTTGCCCATCCATCAGCCACTCAACGCACAAACGGTGGCCGAAAACGGAGTTGGGAGGGAAAAAAATTGCTCCTGTGGTGCGGGCCAGTGAT
>JADHLF010000017.1 GCA_016780825.1 Planktomarina sp.
GGGTTTTTCTGATGTTGCGATCTATGGTGCTGGGGTTAAGCGAAACTAATGTGTGTGGGGTGCGCGTCGGGACGCAGATATTTTGACATCAAAATTAGCTATATAAGGCTTAATAGTAAAGCTGGCGTCCCCTGAAGGATTCGAACCCTCGACCTGCCGATTAGAAGTCGGCTGCTCTATCCAGCTGAGCTAAGGAGACGCATGCGGGCTTCCTAATACGCAATGCCAGTTTTATCTAGTAAAAACTTCACTTTCTACAGCGGCTTTTGGCTCTGTGACATCTTGGAACCGCGGCACTTGGCGGGGGCGATATTGGGGGTTCAGGTGGCTGAGGAGGTGACCCTTGATCTACTTGAAAAACTGCTTAACCATGAGGCACTATACTCAAGGAGGTCCTCAAAATGGTAAAAGTCTCTCTTTTCATTGCCGCTGTGGTCGTGCTGTCCGCCTGCGATGTTCCCTTCATTCCGGGAATTTAGGCAAGCCTAGGCGCTTTCTTTACCCGCCGCTGCGGTCACCTGCGCCTTTGAATGGGGTATTGCCGAAACAGGCTAGACAGATGCATCTGCGGCAGACTAGCGTTGCATAGGTTGAACGCGGATGAGGAGATCCAAAATGGCGACGTATCGTTGCCGTATTTGCAATATGGGGGTCGATGCCAGTTGCACCGATTGTAAGGAGGCGCTGGTCAATGACAATTTGACCCTGGGAGATGGCACGATTGTGCAGATCTCCAAGTGCCCAAAATGTGAAGGTAAAATCAAGTCACCGATGTGCTGCGGTGCAGATATGAGCTGCTCTATTTAGCCAGACGGCGCCTGCATGCGCTCAGATCTTGGGCAATGAGCCAAGAAAAAGCCCCCACCGATGTGTCGATGGGGGCTTGTTTTTCGTACAGGGTAACCTGTCTTGGATTTACCAGTCCTCGCGCTGAACAACGCGGGTTTTGATTGGCAGTTTCATCGCAGCAAGGCGCAGAGCCTCACGGGCGACGACATCTGAGACGCCATCAATTTCAAACATAACCCGGCCAGGCTTGACTTTGGCGGACCAAAAATCAACAGAACCTTTACCTTTACCCATCCGAACTTCGGTTGGCTTTGAGGTTACGGGCAGGTCTGGAAAAATTCGGATCCAAACACGGCCTTGACGTTTCATGTGACGGGTCATGGCACGACGCGCCGCTTCGATCTGGCGCGCAGTGATGCGCTCAGGTTGCGTCGCTTTCAGGCCGAATGAGCCGAAGTTCAGGGTGCTGCCACCCTTGGCTTCGCCGTGGATCCGGCCTTTGTGCATTTTGCGGAACTTAGTGCGCTTTGGTTGAAGCATTGTTCTTCTCCTTAGCGGTCGTTGCGGCGATTGCCACCTGCACCACGTGGTGCTGGGCCATCTTGCAATTCTTGCGATTTACGATCACGCGCGGCTGGATCATGTTCCATGATCTCACCTTTGAAGATCCAAACTTTGATCCCGATGATACCATATGCTGTGAGACCTTCAGCATGTGCGTAATCAATGTCAGCACGCAGTGTGTGCAGCGGAACGCGGCCTTCACGGTACCATTCGGTACGCGCGATTTCAGCGCCGCCCAAACGACCGGCAACATTCACACGAATGCCCAAGGCACCCATGCGCATGGCGCTTTGAACCGCACGCTTCATGGCGCGGCGGAAAGACACCCGGCGTTCCAATTGCTGCGCGATGCTCTCAGCAACCAGGGCTGCATCAAGCTCAGGCTTGCGCACTTCAACGATGTTGAGGTGCAATTCGCTGTCTGTCATTGCGGCCAGTTTGGAGCGCAGACCTTCGATGTCCGCACCTTTTTTGCCGATGATCACACCTGGACGGGCTGTGTGGATTGTGACGCGGCACTTTTTGTGCGGACGCTCAATGATCACACGGCTGACGCCAGATTGCTTACATTCTTCACCAATGAAGTCCCGAATTTTCAGGTCTTCCAACAGCAGGTTGCCATAGTCTTTGGTATCTGCATACCAACGGCTATCCCATGTACGGTTGATCTGAAGACGCATACCGATTGGATTGACTTTATGTCCCATTACGCTTGCTCCTCAACCTGGCGAACCAAAATAGTCAGTTCGGAAAATGGCTTAACGATCTTGCCAAAACGACCGCGCGCCCGAGGACGACCGCGTTTCATGGTCAAGTTTTTACCGACATAGGCTTCTGCCACAACCAGCTCGTCAACATCCAAATTGTGGTTGTTTTCAGCATTTGCAATTGCAGACTGCAGACATTTCTTCACGTCATCAGCAATACGCTTCTTGGAGAAGGTCAGATCTGTCAAAGCATTGTTGACTTTTTTACCGCGGATCATCGCAGCAACCAAGTTCAGCTTTTGCGGGGATGTCCGAAGCATGCGCGCTTTCGCCATTGCTTCATTGTCAGCCACGCGGCGGGGATTTTTATCCTTGCTCATAGCTTATTTCCGCTTCGCTTTTTTATCAGCCGTGTGTCCGTAATAGGTACGGGTTGGCGAAAACTCACCAAACTTCTGGCCAATCATTTCTTCAGTCACACTGACAGGAATATGCTTCCGGCCGTTGTAGACGCCAAAGGTCAAGCCCACAAATTGGGGCAGAATTGTTGAACGACGCGACCAAATTTTGATAACGTTGTTGCGGTCGCTTTCGCTGGCAGCTTCGGCTTTCTTAAGCACGTAAGCATCCACAAAGGGACCTTTCCATACGGAACGAGACATCGATTAACGCCCCTTCTTCTTGGCGTGACGCGAGCGAATAATAAGCTTTTGTGACGCTTTGTTTTTGTTGCGCGTGCGTGCACCTTTGGTCGGCTTGCCCCATGGGGAAACCGGGTGACGACCGCCAGATGTCCGGCCTTCACCACCGCCGTGCGGGTGATCGATCGGGTTCATAACCACACCACGAACGGAGGGGCGCACGCCTTTGTGACGCATCCGGCCCGCTTTGCCGAAGTTTTGGTTAGAGTTGTCTGGGTTAGACACAGCACCAACAGTGGCCATGCATTCTTGACGGACCAACCGCAGTTCACCTGAAGAGAGGCGAATCTGAGCGTAGCCACCATCACGACCAACAAATTGAGCATATGTGCCAGCGGCGCGTGCAATTTGCCCGCCTTTGCCCGCTTTCAATTCGATGTTGTGGATGATTGTACCAATTGGCATGCCTGAGAAGGGCATTGCGTTGCCGGGTTTGATATCGGCTTTTGCAGCGGCGATCACCTTATCACCAACAGCCATGCGCTGAGGGGCTAGGATATAGGCCTGCTCACCATCATCATACTTGATGAGCGCAATAAATGCTGTCCGGTTCGGGTCATATTCGATCCGTTCCACAGTTGCTGGAACGTCAAACTTATTCCGTTTGAAGTCCACAATACGGTAAAGGCGTTTTGCCCCACCGCCACGACGACGTGATGTGATCCGCCCGGTATTGTTCCGGCCGCCCGATTTTGTCAAACCCTCTGTGAGAGTCTTGACAGGACGTCCTTTCCAAAGCTCCGAACGGTCGATCAGTACCAGCCCACGCTGGCCCGGCGTCGTCGGTTTATACGACTTGAGTGCCATGCTTTCTGTCTTCCGTTTGCTTCGTGCAGCCCAAAAGGGCTGCTGGTGTTTAGGCCCCCGTAGGTGCCCGATGAATTTGGGTTCCCCCAAACGACACCACCCCAGACGAATCTGGGGTGACTGACGATGAGGGCTGATAGCAGGGGGCGGGGAGGGAGGCAAGAGGGCCAGGGCAAGGTTTTAGGAGCCTTTTGTGCAGCGCCGGTCGGGCAGAATGGCGGGTCCTCAAAAGAAGGCCGCCCCTGCCAGCGGGCTGTCGATGAGGCCGTCCCAGATCAGTTTGATCGATATGATCATCAGGGCCCAGGTGACGAATTTGAAAAACAGTGCTTCGGGAATTTTTTTGACCCAAAAAACCCCGAGATAGACGGCAAGAGCGGCCGGGAGCATCAAGAAGAGTGAGACAAAGGAGCTTTGCATATTGACCTGTCCAAGCCAAATATAGGGGATCAATTTGAGGGCGTTGCAATAGGAGAAGGCAATGACCGAAGTGCCAACGAAAACAGATTTTTGCAACTTCAACGGCAGGGTGAAGATTTGCCAAGGCGGGCCGCCGTTGTGGCTGATGAAACTGGTGAAGCCGGCGATGGTCGTCCAGAACAACCCGCGGCCTGTGTGGATCGGTTTCTTGGCGGGATCGCCCCTTTGGGTGAGCATGCGCAGGGCAAATACTGCGCCCATCAGGCCAATCAGCATGGTGATCACCCATTCGATGATCAAATGGGCGGTAACACTGCCAATCGCCACCCCCAAAGTCATTCCTACGGCAGCTATTTTTAACACTTGGCGGTTAAAGTCTCGCCGATAGGCGACAAGCGCAAAGGCATCGGAGACGATATAGACCGGCAAAAGCAAGCCCGCGGCGGCAATGGGAGACATGTAAAGCGACAGGCTCGGCACGGCCAAGGCCGCCACAACCGGAAGCCCCCCTTTGCCGAGCCCAACAGCGATTGCCGCCAGGGTCGCGAAAAACCAAAAGCCAAGGCTGTAGTCCATAGATGTTCTTCACTTTACATGATTGGCAGGGGCGCCAGACCCTGCGGCTTCCCTGCGCATCGGCGCCTATACGACCGGGCAGAGCCCGCCATCAAGATTTACGGCCGTACCTGTGATGTATGAGGCCCTTTGTGAACTCAAAAAAGCCACGAGATCGGCATATTCTTCAGCCTCTCCCATCCGGCCCATTGGAATTTTCTGTGAGAAATTCTCGTAAATTGAACTCGGATCACCATTTTCAGCCCGGCGGATCCACTGCATGGATTTCAAATAGCCAATGCAAATGGCATTGACGCGGATATTGCTGGTGGCAAATTCCTGCGCCAAAGACTTGGTTAAATTCAACCCCGCCGCGCGCATGACGCTTGTGGGCAGCGCGCCTGCAGCTGGTGCCTTGCCACCGCCAATGCTGGCATTGACAATGGCCCCGCCACCGCGCGCCGCCATAATCGGAATGGCAAGCCGCGATAAGCGCACGGCGGCCATGACCTTGAGATTGAAATCTGAAAGCCACAGCTCATCCTCCACCGAAGCCAGACCCATGGCGGCGGATGCCCCGGCATTGTTGACCAAAATGTCGAGGCCGCCGTGCTGGTGCAGAATTTCGGAGATCAGCGCGTCACAGTCATCTGAATCTGTAACATCCGCGCGCAGTGCCATAACCTGGCCGCCGTTGTTGCCCGAGGCTTGCACCGCGGCTGTGATCTCCTGGGCTGCCTGTTGCGCATGCGCCGCGCGACGGCCGCAGATCACAACCAAAGCCCCTTCGAGTGCCAACCGATGTGCCGCCGCCCGGCCCAAGCCATCGCTGCCACCGGTTACAAGGCCCACTTTCCCGCCTAATTCCAAATCGAACACAGCTCTCTCCTGTTTTTCGCGCAGAGATCTCTCTTGGCGCTTTGATGAAAAGGCTGACCCAATTGCGATGGTAACGCAAGCGGCGTTGCGGCAGTTTGCTTCCTCCGCGCAAGACCGGTCAATAAAGTCACAGCATGCCGCCACCGGCCACCGGTGGTTTAGCGATTGCGACCAGCTTTGGATCGGGCCAGCTCTGAATCATCGGGCGTTCGCGGCGGATCAAACACGGCGGCGCAAAGCCCAAACCGCCCGGCGGAACACGGCCGCGGGCGCGCCGGCGCTTGACTTGGGGCAAGAAGCCCGGCGATACATGATACACTGTGTAAATGGTTTTGGAGTTCGAAATGAAAAAAGTGATGGTTTTTGTTGTCTTGGCAACCGCTTTGACCGGCTGCCTGCAATCCCAGCCGGTGCCTGCGCCGGAGCCAGCTGTTGAGCCCACAAAGGTGGATCTTCAAAAACTGTTGGATCGATTTGATATTTCCGGAGCCTTTGATTGGCTCAACAGCCACCGCGCCGCCAATAAAGACAAGGCAGCTGGCGAATAGGAGCGCCAATTTTTCGAATACAGCAATCGCTCCCAAGTGGCCCCGTTGCCCGCAGATAACCCGCAGATGCGCCGTCAGGCGTCAATATATTGTGGATAAGTCGTCCGAACCCACAGGATAAGGGCTGTTGGCGTTGACTCCGCCCCCAACGCTTCGGCACAGTCAAGCCAGAAGAATCACGAGGGCATGTTTCGGTGCGGTTTTCTAAACTACGGTTGAACGGGTTCAAAAGCTTTGTGGACCCCACAGATTTGATTATTGCAGATGGGTTGACCGGGGTGGTGGGCCCCAATGGCTGTGGAAAATCAAATTTGCTGGAGGCGCTGCGCTGGGTCATGGGCGAGAATCGCCCTACGGCCATGCGCGGTGGCGGTATGGAGGATGTGATCTTCGCTGGGACCGCCACCCGCCCGGCCCGCAATTTCGCCGAAGTCAGCTTGCAAATTGACAATAGCAGACGCCTTGCGCCGGCGAGCTTCAATGAAAGTGATCTGTTGGATGTGGTCCGCCGCATCACCCGAGATATTGGCTCTGCCTATAAAGCCAATGGCAAGGATGTGCGGGCGCGAGATGTTCAGATGCTCTTTGCCGATGCCAGCACGGGCGCGCATTCTCCTGCCCTGGTGCGGCAGGGTCAGATCAGTGAATTGATCAATGCCAAGCCCAAGGATCGGCGCCGGATTTTGGAAGAGGCGGCCGGGATTTCGGGTCTCTATGCGCGGCGGCATGAGGCGGAGCTGAAATTGCGCGGCGCAGAAACCAACCTGTCGCGTGTTGATGACGTGATTGAACAACTGGCCAATCAATTGTCCCAATTGGCGCGGCAAGCGAAACAAGCTGCACGATATCGAGAGTTGGGGGCCAGCCTGCGTTTGGCCGAAGGGCTCTTGCTGTACCGCCGGTGGCAAGAGGCAGAAGAGGCCCGCGCCGCTGCCGAAGAGGCGCTGCGCGCCGGTACGCTTTCGGCGGCCCAGGCCGAAGCCGCGGTTCAGAAATCGGTGAAGGCCCGCGAGATTTGCGAGGCGGCCCTGCCTCCTCTGCGCGAGGAGGAGGCCATCGCCAATGCGGTGTTGCAGCGGTTGAATGTGCAAAAAGATACGCTCAGCGATCAAGCCAAACGGGCTGAGCAAGCCATTCATACTTTGGAGCAGCGCATCGCCCAGCTGGCGGCTGATATGGTGCGGGAGCAAAACCTGAATGCGGATGCCGGCGACACAATCGCGCGTCTGCGTGCGGAACTGGCCGAGCTTGAAGAGGCCGGGGCAGGGCAGAGTGCCAAAGTAGAAAAAGCCGCCGGAGAGGCCTCGCAGGCGGCCGCGGTTTTGCACGATCGTGAATCGCAATTGGCCGAGATCACCGAAGATGTCGCGCGTCTGGCCGCCAGCCATCAATCGGCGGATCGGTTCTTTGAGGATGCTCAAAAACGCTTGGCCAAGGCTGAGTCCGAAGAAATGAATGCTAAGGCGGCGGTGGCCGAGGCCAGCACCCAAGCCAGCGATGCCGCGGCGGCCTATGAGCAAGCCCATCGCGATGAGGCCGCCGCTGTTGAGGCAGTTGCACAGGCCGAAGCGGCCTTGGCGGAGGCGGAGGCGCGTCGGGCGGACTGCCTGACCCAAGAAAACAGTGCCCGAACCGCCAGAGCTGAGGCGAATGGGGTCGTTCACGCGTTGCAGGCGGAACTGTCCGCTCTGGCAAAATTGGTGGAACGCAACCGTGGTCAAGGCGACCAATTGCTGGATCAAGTGCATGTGCAAAGCGGATATGAGAAGGCTTTGGGCGCGGCGCTGGCTGATGATCTTAAAGCCCCGGCTGTGACCGCCGAGGGACGATCAGGCTGGGCACAGCTTCAGGCCTATGACACCCCGCCCCGCCTGCCAGAGGGCGTTAAAAGCTTTGGGCAATATGTCACGGTTCCTGGCGTGCTGAACCGCAGGATTGCACAGGTTGGCCTCGTGACGACCGAGGAGGGCGCGCGGCTGCATGGGGCTCTTTTACCTGGGCAAAGGTTGGTCAGCCGAGAGGGCGATCTTTGGCGTTGGGATGGGTTTCGCGCGCAAGCCAAGGATGCCCCCTCAGCGGCGGCCTTGGCGCTTGAGCAACGCAATCGCCTTCAGGCGCTGCAATTGCAATTGAACGAGGCGCAGGCGGTGGCGGGCGCAGCGGAAACGGCGCATCAAGCGCTGGTGGGTGAATTGCAAGCTCTGACCAAAACCGATCAAGAGACTCGCCAAGCCCGGCAGGCCGCAGATCGGATGATGGCGGATGCGGGGCGCGCATTGTCGCGTGCTGAAGCGGAGCGCAATCTTGCCGGTGGGCGTGTTGAGGCATTGGCGTTGTCGGTTGCGCGCTATGGGGAAGAGGCGCGGGAAGCGCGCGTGCAGCTGCGTGACGCGCAAACCCACCGCGAAGGTCTGGAAGATCTTGCTGCGGCACGGGCGCGGGTCGAGGATGTTCGCCTGACAGTTGAAGCCAGCCGGGTCACCATTATAAGCCGTCGCGCGGCTCATGATGAGCTGCGCAGTGAGGGCGAAGCACGAGTCAAGCGCATGGCGGCAGTGACCAAAGATATTGGCAGTTGGCAGGAGCGTTTGGGAAATGCCAAAACGCGCGCTGTCGAGCTGGAACAGCGCCACAGCAAGGCTGAATCAGAATTGGCAACAGCCCTCGCAGAACCTGAAAACATCCGAAGCCAGCGGGCAGAGCTCATCTCTGCCTTAGAGCAAGCCGAAACGCGCCGGAAATTGGCCGCTGACGCCTTGGCGCGGGCCGAGACGGAGATGCGCCAGGCCTCTGAGGCTGAGCGGGATGCTGGCCGACTGGCCACGGAAAGCCGCGAAAAACGGGCTGGTACTGAGGCGCGCGCTGAGGCGGCTTTGGTCGCGGTGGGTCTGGCGGCGGAGCGCATTCGTGAGGAGCTGCAAACCGAACCGCAAAGCCTGTTGGAACAATTGGAGGTGGATCCGCTGAAAATGCCGCCCTCTGATCAGGTGGAGGCGGAAGTGGCGCGTTTGCGCCGGCAAAGAGACGCGCTGGGCGCGGTCAACCTGCGGGCGGAAGAGGATTCGCAAGAGGTGCGCGCGGAATTTGAGATGCTCACCAAAGAAAAAACCGATCTGGAAGGCGCCATCAAAACTCTGCGCGGTGGAATTGCCAGCCTCAACAAAGAGGGCCGCGAGCGTTTGTTGAGCGCCTTTGATGAGGTGAATCGCAACTTTGGCACTCTGTTTTCGCATTTATTTGGCGGCGGTGAGGCGAATTTGGTTTTGGTGGAAAGCGATGATCCGTTGGATGCTGGGCTGGAAATTCTATGCCAACCGCCGGGTAAGAAGCTCTCGACCCTCTCGCTTTTGTCGGGTGGTGAGCAAACTCTAACGGCTATGGCGCTTATCTTTGCGGTCTTTTTGGCCAATCCCGCGCCGATTTGTGTGCTTGATGAGGTTGATGCGCCCTTGGATGATGCAAATGTGACCCGGTTCTGCGACCTGCTCGATGAGATGACCCGCAGGACGGACACGCGGTTTTTGATCATCACGCACCATGCGGTGACTATGGCGCGCATGGACCGATTGTTTGGCGTAACGATGGCAGAGCAAGGGGTCAGCCAGTTGGTGTCGGTTGATCTAAAGAAAGCCGAACAGATGGTGGCGTAGCTGCGGCAGGAGGTTTTTAAAGCCGATCGAGCAATTGCGGGGTCGGCCAAGCATCGGCGGGCAGTTTGAGCCTGACTTGCTCGGCCTGCACGGCCGCCCGGGTTTTGGAGCCCAAGATCCCATCGATTTTGCCGACATCATGGCCGCGGGCCATGAGTTTTTTCTGGAGCGCCTGCATTTCTGGCCCGGTCAAGCCTGTCTCAGGTGCGCCAGGATCAAACCGGGGTGCACCCGACAGCAGCGTGGCAAAATAGGCGGCTGTGGTGACATAGACCAGGCTCTGGTTCCATTCAAAATAGACGTTGAAATTCGGATAGGTCAGAAAGGCCGGACCCTTGTGGCCAACCGGCAGTAAAACCGAGGCTTGGCCTGCGTTGGGCTGTAAGGGGCCATGCCGCCCCGTCACCCCGAGCGCCTGCCAGCGCGCGACGGGCAGGCTTTTGCCGAGGCCTGTGAGAGTCAGATCAAGCATCTCGGGCAGATAAATTTCCTGCAACCACGGGGCACCGGCCTGCCAGCCCAATCGGCGCAGCATATGGCCGCCGCTCATAAGCGCATCTTCGGCAGAGTTTTGCAGATCGATGTGGCCATCCCCATCGCCGTCGATGCCGCTGGCCAGAATATCTTCGGGCAGCATTTGGATCATGCCGATCTCACCGGCCCAAGCGCCTTCCGTCTCGCGCGGTTCAAAATCGCCTCGAAGGTACAGCTCAAGGGCTGCAAAAATTTGCGGGCGAAACAGCTCCGGGCGCCGACAATCTTGCGCAAGGGTGAGCAGCGCATTGAGCGTGTTGAAATTGCCCTGATTGACCCCAAAATCCGTTTCAAACGCCCAAAAGGCCAGTAGGACCCCGGGTGGGATCCCGTAATCTCGGGACAGCTTGTCAAAGGTTGTGGCATATTTGGCGGCGTTTTTTTGGGCATGCACCAAGCGATGCTCCGAAATCAACGCGTGGGAGAAGCTGATGAAGTCTTTTTGGAACACCCCTTGCCGGCGGTCCGCCGCGATCACTTTGGGATCTTGTGCGGCGCCGTCGAAAAAGCGCTGCACGGTCGGGCGCGGGTAGCCCATTGCGACGGCCTCTTGTTGGATACCTTTGGTAAATGACGCCCAATCCGCACCGCAATTGGCCCAGGCCAGGCTGGCGTAACACCCGAAAATACAGGACAAAAAGATGCGGTGCATGTCAAATCTCCCAAAAAATCCACTGCAATTAGGCCTTTTTACGGCAATAATGCAAGGCTGATGCCGGCCACCAAAAGCGCCATCGCGCCCCAGGTGAGCCAGAGAGTCTGAATGGATTTTTCAATCTCAACCGGTCCAATGTTTTTGCGGCCTGCGGCATTGACCCAAGGAAATTTTTCAAATTTCCCTTCATAGCTGCGGGGACCTGAGAGGCTGATACCGAGCGCATAGGCCATCGCGGCTTCGGGCCATCCGGCATTTGGGGAACGGTGCAATTTGGCCTCAGAAACAATGGTGCCCCAGGAGGTGCGACAGCCGGTGATTAGCCAAATGCCAAAAGCGGAGAGCCGGGCTGGCGCCCAATTCAAAAGATCATCCAGCCGGGCGCAGGCCCAACCAAAATCCCGATATGTTTCGGTCTTATACCCAATCATACTGTCCGCGGTGTTGATCATTTTATAGATGATCACCCCAGGCAGCCCTGCCAATGCGAACCAAAAAACCGGCGCCGCAATCCCATCGGAAAAATTTTCTGCCGCGCTTTCTATGGCGCCGCGAGCCACCTGCGCGGCATCCATCTGGGCTGTGTCACGTCCAACAATCATGGCCACGCTCCTGCGCCCGGCGGGCAGTGACAGGCGCAGCGACTGTGCCACGTCTTGCACATGCTGCATCAAGGATTTTTGCGCGACGAGTATCGCGGTGACCAAAATTTCGGCCAGAGGCCCAAATTGCGCCAAGAAAAGCCCGATGAGCCCGCCGAGCAGACCCAATGCCAGGCATAAGAGAATGCCTTTCGGCTTTTGATAGGGGGCGTGATTGAGCTTGCTGGTGGCGCGGGCGATGAGATTGCCCATGAGCACGGCCGGATGCGGCAGGCGCGACCAAAGCCATTTGGGCTCGCCGAACAGCGCATCCAGAACGAGGGCCAAAAATAGGGTCACAGCGCCGCCTCCAACCGCTCCCATTGGCCCTGCGCAGGCAGGCCAAGCCGGATCCATGTTTGGCTATAAGGAAAAACCCGAGTCCAGATCCTGCGCTGGGCCAAGTGGTGGTGCAATTGGCCGGCGTCCGCGACTTCATAGGTGCGAAACAATGGGCAGGCGCCCATAGGGCGGGCACCTATGCGCCGCATCAGCCGGTCAAGACGTTCGGCATCCGCGCTCAGCCGGGCGCGGGTTTGGTCCGCCCAGGCGGTGTCGCTCAGTGCCGCTTGACCAATTTTCAACGCGATCCCAGAGACTGGCCAGGGACCGAGTCTTTGTCTCAGAGCGTCGATCAATTCTGGATCTCCAATCGCAAACCCCAACCGTAATCCAGCCAGGCCCCAAAACTTCCCAAAACTTTTCAATATTATATGTCCACGGTCACTGGCTCGTGCGATATGGCTCTCAGCGGGCGCGATATCGCAAAAGCTTTCGTCAATCACTGTCAGGGGCGCGGGTGGGATCTGAGGTTGGAATGTGCCGGTCGGGTTGTTGGGGTGGACCACAACGCGGGCCAGAGGCGCGCTTGGCTGTTCTTGGACCTCCCATCCGTGAAACCGAAAGGCGGCGGCATGTTCATTATAACTGCGCAGGGCGATCTCGGCTTGGCCTGCAATGTGAAGTGCAGGGATTTGAGCAATGGCCGCGGAGCATCCCGGCACAGCCAGAACATCCGCCTGTGTCGGCACCCGCCAAAATCGCCGTGCGGCCGCAGCAAGCGCCGCATCTGCGCCCCCATCAGGCAGCGCCGTCCAATCATTCGGCGTCAGATCGAGGCCGGTTATCGGGTAGCTTTGGGGATTGATTCCGGTGGATAGGTCAAGCCAGTCACCTCTTGCGCCGCCATAGGTCGCCGCAGCCGCGTCAAGACCGCCCCCGTGATCGCGCCCATTTCCCGCCATTAGTCCGTATCCGGCAAAGGAGTCATGCGGGTGGTGAAATGGCCTTTCACCGCTTGCGGCCAATCGCGGTAGGGCACTTGGCCGGTGTCTGAGGCTTGATGCAGCGCCGCATAATCTACAATGGCTTGGGCATTTTCAGCGCTTGGCTCAAATGTTCCCAAGACATATGACAATTTTTTGGTGCCTTGCACCGCGACATTGCACGCGCGGACGCAGCCCATCATGCAGGAGACACGCCGGGTTTTCACCCCTGCGGCCGCGGCTCTGTCTTCGATTAACTCCGCGAATATTTCGCCATCGGTGAGGGGCTGGGTCTGCGGTGTCCAGCCCTCGCGCTTGCAGGTGTCGCAAATGGTAATCCATGAGGTCATAGGGGTCTCCTGCCATTGACAGATCTGGGCGAATAGTTGCTTTGGCTGGACCAAAAACGCAAGGGCTTGGTTGCAGGTTAGACACCGCGCCCATGGGACGCCTGCCAGTCGATCTCTGGATTGATTGGGATGATGCGATTGGGGTTAATCGTATCATGGCTGTAATGGTAGTGGCGGATGATATGATCCATATTCACCGTCTCGGCGATGCCCTCAACTTGATAGAGCTCGCGCGTATAGGCCCAAAGATTAGGATAATCTAAAATGCGCTTGCGGTTGCATTTGAAATGCAGGTGATAGACGCTGTCAAAACGCAGGAGGGTTGGAAACAAGCGCCAATCGACCTCGGTGAGCCTGTCTCCCATGATATAGCGTTTTCGCGACAAGCGGTCCTCTAGCCAATCCAATGTGTCGAACAACGGGCCCACCGCGGCATCATAGGCCGCTTGGGTGGTGGCAAATCCGCAGCGATAAACGCCATTGTTGAGCGTATCATAAATGCGTTGGTTGATTGGATCCATCGCGTCGCGCAGCTCTTGGGGCCAATAGTCCATCGCATTGCCGGTCAGCCGATCAAAGGCGGAGTTGAACATGCGGATGATTTCGGAGCTCTCATTGGAGATAATGGTCTCCTTGTGCTTGTCCCAAAGAATCGGAACCGTGACGCGACCACTTATTTTTGGATCTGCACGCAGATAAATATCGCGGGCAAATGGCAGGCCAAACAGCCGGTCGCCCGTTGCACCTGGCCAGTCGCGCGCGAAGGTCCAGCCGTCAGACAACATATCAGGATGCACCACGTCAACGCTGATATGTGCGGTTAAGTCTTTAATCTGTCTAAAAATTAATGTGCGATGCGCCCAGGGGCAGGCCAGGGACACATAGAGATGATAGCGTCCGCTTTCGGCAGGGAAGTCGGTGCTGCCATCGGCCGTGATCCAGTTGCGAAATTTTGCAGTTGAGCGCTCAAAGGCGCCTCCCGATTTTGTGGTGTCATACCAAATATCATGCCAAACACCGTCTACCAGTTGTCCCATCACCCACTCCCCACCTGCGCTGCATCCTACGCGTCTACCTCAGAGCCGCGGCGCTGGAAATGGCAAAACCGATCTTGACAGTTTTGATAGAGAAGCCTTCCGTGGCAGATGCTCAGGTATTGACCGGCAAACCCTGCCAAATGTCCGTTAGGTTTTCCGTTATCGCTAGAGCTGCGGCTCTTTGATCATCGGGCAAGTCCCCATAAAGGCTCTTGGTCGTTCCCCAAAGTTGCTCTGCGTATACGGGGCCGTCGCCATTGTAGCTTTCACCTTTATAATGATTAGGATTGAAAAAATAAGAAGGAAAAATAGAGATGTCGGGGTCCCATTTTTTTATGAAATCTCTGAGAGCCTTGTTCCCCACACTCTGGAACGGTGTCAACAAGCTTTTAGGTTGCAATTGAGATATTTCGTCGAGGATTTGTGCCAAAAAACTGTGCCCGGGCGAGGATGCATAGAAAGGGCTTACGAAGCCCGGTTTTTTAGTTTCATGCTCGTATGCAGTGTAAAGCGCGGGCAGGACAAACAATTCATCCACGTTTCTAAGGCATATTGAATCCGCCTCGGGTAAGAACCCACCTTGTTAAGAGGATCTCATAACGCATTATGTCTGACACACCAGCGTAGTTTCTTTTCTTGCATTTCATATATTCAACTATTTGAGCTTCGCAACGCCAGCGCCGGCTTGAGAGATAGCTGTTGTCAAACAGCTGATAGTCCCAGTCTGGGTGTTTTTGCTTCCAAGTTTCCATCCATTCAAGTGGCGGCTGCTTATCCCCAATCCAAATATGCCCAAGTTTTTTGGGAATGGGGGCCAAACCGACTTTAATCGTCTGATTTTTTGAATCGGAGCCTGCTGTCTGACGTTGGATATTGCGTGGCTTCGGGTGAATTTCTTTTATCAAGTTGGAAAGTTGTTGGTCTTGATCCTTGATGAGCGCCTCAGAGAGACACCAAAGATCATCTCCCACCCGCCATATGCGCAGGCCCATCGACGATAGTGCGTCGACATATTCAGCCTGCCGCGCAAGGTCGCGCCCATTGCATTCAATGATGGCCAATTTGGGGAAAGTTTCAGGGTCGGACAGCGAGTTTAATACCTCGAGTTCATGCCCTTCAACATCGATGACGAGGACATCGATACGATTGCAATTATTCTCTGACAGAATGTGATCGAGCCTTTTTGCATGGATCGTTGTGGCAACCAAATCGCCAATTTCATACTGTGCCCCTGACAAACGGCAAGCGGTTTCAATAGAGTCATTCATGCGGCTCACATGAACAGAGGCACATCCTTGGAGCCATTTGGGGTATTTGCCTGCCGCATTTTGTGCGACGTGAAAGAGCATAAAATCGCTTTCAACGACCGAAACGGCCAGATTGACCGGAGTTACATTTGGATGGTCTGCGTAATTCTCGCTCAATCTTTCGAAAAAAATCGGATGAGGCTCGATCACCAGCGCATTCCAACCATTTTGCGTAATGTGACCAAAAACAGGATCCCAGCGTTTCCCGTCATGGGCTCCAACCTGCACGCAAATGGTGTCGTTGCCAGTTGATTTTTGCAACGCGGCGAACGCCAAACTCTTAAATTTTATTTTGCGTTCTTTACGCGACAGAGTGCTGCTTATAGTTAATCACTTATCTGATTTTTAGTAATAAATTAATAAATTCGCTCTTCACTATCGTTTTTGGGCAATATCCGTCAAGTTAAATCACTGCTATTGCGTCTTGCCGGCTTAGACGTGGTCATCAGTCGGAGTGTTCCTAAGCAGCGGTCGTTTCGGCGCGTGGCTTAGGGGCCATGGACCCGCGAAACGTCGCTTGCGGGTGCCGGGCGGTCGGGAATCCATTTGCTCCCGGCGCGGCAATGGCATAGCAGGGGGAAAGACGACGTCGAAGGACCGGAGAGGAGCATGGCGCTGCGTTGACCCAAACTGGGGATGCAGGTTGTGATCGTCGGATGAGACCGCATAACGGATGTGCGGCGGGGCCTTTGACCTATAAGATTAAAGGACCAAAATATGACCCGGTGTCTGTTATTTTTAGCCTGTCTTCTGCCCGCGCCGGCTTGGGCGCATTTGGGGCATGTGGAGGCCATGGCTGGCCATGACCATTGGATCATTGCCGCCGCCCTTGCAGCAGCGCTTGCGGCTGGGGCCGTGGCCGCACTGAAAGGGTCCGAAACGCAGGATCGTGAGGGCGAAGAGCCCGAAGCGCAGGAGGCGTGAGATGAGTAAAATTGGTGTCATGATTTGTGGCCACGGCTCACGAAGCCAAGCGGCCGTTGATCAATTTAGCGTGCTGGCGGAAAAGCTGCCCGCTTACCTGCCGCCGGAATGGGCTGTTGAATATGGCTATTTGGAATTTGCCAACCCTGTCATTCGCGACGGGTTGGATCGGCTGCGTGCGCAGGGCTGTGACAAGATTTTGGCCGTGCCCGGCATGCTCTTTGCCGCGATGCACTCCAAAAATGACATCCCGACTGTGCTGAACACCTATGCGGCCAAGCATGGGATTGAGGTCAGCTACGGCCGGGAATTGGGTGTGGATCCCAAGATGATCGCCGCGGCGGGTGGCCGCGTGCAAGAGGCGATTGCGGCGGCCAATGCGGCTCATGGGGAGGTTCCCATGCATGAGACCTGCCTGGTGGTGATTGGGCGCGGGGCATCGGATCCCGATGCCAACGGCAATGTCGCGAAAATTGCGCGTATGTTGCACGAAGGGCTTGGCTTTGGCTGGTGTGAGGTGGGCTATTCGGGCGTGACCTTCCCCCTGGTCGAACCCTGCCTGCAGCATGCCAGCAAGCTTGGGTATAAGCGGATTGTTGTATTCCCTTATTTTCTCTTTTCGGGCATTTTGATTGATCGAATTTATGGCTTTACAGATCAGGTTGCGGCGGAACATGCTGACATTCAATTTGTAAAAGCTGGGTATTTGAACGACCACGAGCAAGTGCTGGCGACCTTTGCAGAGAGGATCACAGAGCAGGTTGGGGAAATTCCACCGCCCAATTGTGCGATGTGCAAATATCGTACGCAGGTTTTGGGATTTGAGGCTGAGGTGGGTGCGGTTCAGGAATCGCATCATCATCACGTGGAAGGTCAAGGCGCCTCAGCGCCGGGCTCAAATGTGGAAGATTGCAACCTCTGTGACAGCTTTTGCACCGGGCTGTGCCGATTGGAGAAACAGGCCAAAGGGCACGATCATCATGACCACAGCCATGACCATCCCCACGGTCATGATCACAGCCACGATCATGGGCATGGACATAGCCACAGTCACGACCACGTGCATGCGGAATATCCCCATGCGGATCATCCGCATGGGCCGGAAAGTGCGCGCAAGTCATCGAAGACATAAACCCCCTCAATGGGCGTGCCCATTTGAAGCAATCGAAGGCCCTGCGCATGCGCCCCTATGAAAAAGACCCAAAGGCCATATATGCTGAAAGCTTTGCCACAGTCGCGCGGGAGGCGGATTTGACGCGTTTTCCTCATGGGCTCGACAAATTGGCCACGCGGGTCATTCATGCTTGCGGCATGGTGGAAATTGCAGATCGTTTGGCCTTCTCGGAGCACGCTTTCCGCAGAGGCGCGGCGGCTCTGGCTGCGGGCGCACCGATCTTTTGTGATTGCGAAATGGTGGGCGCAGGGATCATCCGGCGCTATCTTCCGGCGGAAAACCCGGTGATTGTCACATTGAACGATCCTGCCGTGCCCGCTTTGGCTGAACGTATCGGCAACACGCGCTCGGCTGCGGCGGTTGAGCTTTGGGCCGCGCGTTTGGAGGGCGCCGTTGTGGCGATTGGAAATGCGCCGACGGCTCTGTTTCATCTGCTGGAACTCCTCGATCAGGGCGCGCCAAAACCTGCGGTAATCCTCGGATTCCCTGTTGGTTTTGTGGGGGCGGCGGAATCCAAAGCAGAGCTGGCGGCAAACCCGCGCGGCTGTGACTTTGTGGCTTTGCGTGGTCGGCGGGGCGGATCTGCGATTGCCTCTGCGGCGGTCAACGCATTGTCTGCGGGCCTGCCGGAGCTGATCGCATGAGCGCTTGGCTGCATATCGTTGGGATCGGTGAGGACGGGCTGGAGGGCTTGCTGCCTGCGGCCCGCGCCGTTGTGCAATCGGCGGAGGTTATTATCGGAGGGGATCGCCATCATCACTTGGCGGGACTCACCTCTGCTGAGCGTTTGAGCTGGCCCAGCCCATTTGACGCTTTGATCTCGACATTGCAGGGGTTGCGCGGCAAGCGTGTGGTGGTTTTGGCGACGGGGGATCCTCTTTGGTTTTCTGTTGGGGCTCGCATCGGCCGTGAAATAGATCCGAGTGAAATCACCTATCACCCGCAGCTTAGCGCCTTTCAGCTGGCCTCTGCACGGATGGGCTGGTCGATGGCCGATGTGGAAACGCTGACTGTGCATGGCCGGCCAGTTGAGCAGATGATTGCTTTCATCCAACCCGATCAACGCCTGTTGATCTTGACCACGGGCGCGCAAACACCCGGTCAAATTGCAAAATTCTTGACGGAGCGGGGCTTTGGCAGCTCAAAGATGACGGTTCTGGCCGCCATGGGGGGCGATAGAGAACAACGCTTTGACGGTCTGGCAGAGAGTTGGTCTCATGAGGTGCCGCCCTTTAACACTCTGGCGGTGGACTGTGTGGCGGCGCCCGATGCGGCACTTTTGCCGCGGGTTCCGGGCCTGCCTGATGAGCTTTTTGAACATGATGGCACGATGACAAAACGAGAGGTGCGGGCGCTCACGATTGCCAAGCTGATGCCAATGCGCGGCGCGCTCTTGTGGGATATTGGCACGGGCTGCGGTTCGGTGGCCGTCGAATGGATGCGCGCTGCCCGCTATGCCCAGGCTATCGGCATTGAACCGCGGGCGGATCGGCGCGCGATGGCGGGGCAAAATGCCTTGGCCCTTGGCACGCCCAAGCTGCAAGTGATCGAAGGGACGGCCCCGGATGCGCTTGAAGGACTGGCCGCACCGGATGCGATTTTCATCGGCGGCGGTTTGAGCGCCGCGGTTTTTGAGACAGCCTGGCAGGCGCTCAAGCCCTTGGGGCGGTTTGTGGCCAATGCGGTGACCTTAGAAAGCGAGACGGTCTTGATGGCGCTACATGCCAAACATGGCGGCGAGCTGGTGCGGCTTGCGGTGACTCGCGCCGAACCGGTCGGGTCTTATCGTGGCTGGCGCCCCTTGATGCCTGTGACCCAATGGAGCTTGATCAAGCGATGAGTGGAATTTTATACGGCGTCGGGCTTGGTCCTGGTGACCCGGGATTGATCACTGTCAAATCGAGCCGCCTCATCGCGGATGCAAAGGTGATCGCCTATCCGAGTTTGGCGGGTGGGAAGAGTTTTGCGCGGGCCATTGCCGCAGATCTCATTTCTCCGCAAGCGGAAGAAATTGTGATGGATGTGCCGATGACGGTTGAGCGCGCCCCGGCGCAGGCGGCCTATGACATCGGCGCAAAGAGCATCGCGGCAGCTTTGGATCGGGGCGATGACGTGATTTGTCTCTGCGAAGGGGATCCGTTCTTTTATGGCAGCTTTATGTATCTCTACGCGCGGCTTGCGGATGACTATCAGGTGGAGGTTGTGCCGGGCGTGACCTCGATTACCGCCTGTGCTGCGCGGGCGGGCATGCCTCTGGCGGCGCGCAACGAGCGCTTGACCGTGCTGCCTGGCCCCTTGCCAGCGGAGGAATTGCGCGCCCGGATTGAGGGGGCGGAAAGTGTCGTGATCATGAAGGTGGGGCGGCATTTGCCCAAAATTCGCGCAGTGATTGCGGAGTTGAACCTGACCGAGAAAGCCGCCTATATCGAGCGGGCCAGCCTGCCGGATGAATTGGTTTGCCCTTTGGCGCAGGCTCCCGAAAAGGCGCCTTATTTTTCAATGATTATCTTAACGAAAGGCACCGATCCATGGCTCTAACCCCTGTTGTTTTGGCGCTGAATGCCTCTGGTCTTGCGGTGGCTCAGTCGATTGCACAGGCGCTGGATGCGCCGCTGCACGGTCGCACTGGTCGCGTGGGGCAGGCGGATGCTTTTTTTGACAATGCTTTGGATCATGCGCGTGATCTATTCGCAGCGGGGGTTCCGATTGTGGGCGTCTGTGCCAGTGGAATTTTGATCCGCGCCGTGGCCCCTCTGCTGAGCGATAAAACCCAAGAGCCACCGGTGGTTTCCGTGGCCGATGATGGATCGGTTGTCGTGCCTCTTTTGGGGGGGCATCGCGGGGCCAATCGTTTGGCCCGCAATATTGCAAAGGCCCTGAACAGCACGGCCGCTGTGACGACGGCGGGGGATGTCTCTTTGGGTGTGTCTTTGGATGAACCCCCCGAGGGTTGGGCTTTGGTCAATCCGCAAGATGCCAAGGGCGCAATGGCGGCGCTATTGTCTGGCGGCGGCGCTTCGATCTCGGGATCACAGGCCGCTCAAGCGGCGTGGTTGGCCGATATGCCCGCGGGTGAAGCGGTGACGTTGAGCTGTGATATGATGCCGCAAAGCGATTTGGGGCCTCATCACCTGCAATTTGCGCCCAAGCGCGTGACCGTCGGGGTGGGCTGCGCGCGCAATTGCCCGCCACAGGAATTGGCCGATTTGCTGCGCGGGGCTTTGAATGAGGCGGGAGTTTGTGACGCGGCCGTGCATTCGATCAACACGATTTCGCTCAAAGCGGATGAGCCCGCGATCTTGGAGCTTGCCCGAGAGTTGAACGTGCCTTTGCGGCTTTTTTCCGCAGAAGAGCTTGAGGCGGAAGCCCCCCGTTTGGCCACGCCCTCTGACGTGGTATTTGCTGAGGTCGGCTGTCACGGCGTGTCAGAAGGTGCGGCCTTGGCGCAGCTTGGCTCTGAGGGCAAGCTGTGGGTACAAAAGCGTAAGACCGCGCATGCGACTGTGGCGCTTGGTTTGGCCGATATGCCTTTGACAAATTTGCGCGGCGCTGCCCGAGGTCGTCTGTCGGTGGTTGGGATTGGACCAGGTCAGGCAGCGTGGCGCACGCCAGAGGTGTCCCGCTTGATTGCCGATGCGCAGGAGCTGGTCGGCTATGGGCTTTATATCGATCTGTTGGGCCCGCTGGCCGCAGGCAAGGAACGTTCAGATTTCCCCTTGGGCGGTGAAGAGGCGCGCTGCCGCTATGCGCTGGAACAGGCGGGTCTGGGCAAGAATGTTGCCTTGGTCTGCTCTGGAGACGCCGGTATCTATGCCATGGGCGCCTTGGTTTTTGAATTGCTGGACCGTCCCGCCGATCAAATGGGTGTGAGCGATGCGGCCCGGCGTGTGGATGTGGTGTGCTCGCCGGGAGTCTCTGCCCTGCAAGGGGCGGCTGCACGCGCTGGGGCGCCTTTGGGCCATGATTTTTGTACGATATCTTTGTCAGACCTGCTTACGCCGCGCGCAGATATTCTGCGGCGCTTGCAAGCGGCGGCTGAGGGGGATTTTGTCATCGCCTTCTACAATCCCGTCTCCAAAACCCGACGCACGCTTTTGTCAGAGGCGCGCGATATATTGTTGCAACATCGCCCAGCGGATACGCCCGTGATGCTGGCCAGCTCATTGGGGCGGCCCGAGGAGCATATTCGCTATCGCCGTCTGCAGGATTTGCAGGTGGATGAGGTGGATATGCTGACCGTGGTGCTGATTGGATCGTCAAATTCGCGTCTGGCGCAGTTGGGCGAAGGGCCTCGTATGTTTACCCCGCGCGGCTATGCGCGTAAGATTGATGGGGATTTGGCACCCATGAAAGAAGGAAACGGCAGATGACAGTCTTTTTCATCGGAGCGGGGCCAGGAGATCCTGAACTTTTGACCCTGAAAGCTGCGCGGATCATTGGGGCGTGCCCCGTGTGTCTTTATGCCGGGTCTTTGGTGCCAGAGGAGGTTGTGGCCTGCGCGCCCAAAGATGCGCGGGTCTTGGATACAGCGCCGATGAATTTAGATGAGACCCATTCGGAGATTCTGGCCGCCCATGCCAAAGGGCAGGATGTGGCGCGGGTCCATTCGGGAGATCCGTCACTCTATGGCGCCATTGCCGAGCAAATTCGCCGCCTGCGCGCCGATGGCATTGACTATGAAATTATTCCCGGCGTGCCTGCCTATACCGCCGTTGCGGCTGCCTTGGGGCAAGAGTTGACGATTCCTGAGATTGCGCAGTCGATTGTTTTGACGCGCATGTCGATGAAGTCCACCTCAATGCCGGCTGGGGAGACGCTTGAGAATTTCGCCATCTCCGGCGCAACGCTCGCCATTCACCTTGCGATTCGCAATATGCGTGAAATTGAACGGGTTTTGATCCCGCATTATGGGGCCGATTGCCCGGTCGTGGTCGCCTACAGGGCCAGTTGGCCCGATCAGATCATCCTCCGCGGCACTCTTAGCGATATTCGCAAGAAAGTGAGGGATGCGAAAATCACCCGAACCGCCCTGATTTTGGTGGGGCCAGCGCTGAGGGAACAGCAAGATTTTGTGGATTCCGCGCTCTATCATCCAGATATGGAACATGTGCTGCGCAATCGCAAAACACCGGCCGCTTAAGAGCCTTCAAAAAACGTTTCACATTTTAGTGATTGCCTTGACCGTCGCGGTTTTCCCGCGCAGGCTATTGGTTAAGGAGATGTTAAAATGACAACATTTTTACCGAAAGAAGTGGCGGAGGGTTTGGAAGCGGCCCGCAAGCAGGCGCTGCGGACCAAGAGCCGATTGCGGGTGCAGGCCGGCACAGAGGTTTTTGCGGTTCTGAAATATTGGGACAGCGGGTTCTCGGTGGATCTGCAAGATGCGCCGCAGTTGCGCGGCCTCGTGGACCTCTATGACGGCAGCCGCCATCTGTATCAATGTTTGATCGTCGCCTCTGAGGAAGAGGGCGGGGAGATGCGCTATGAGTTCAAGCGCAACACCCTTGCCGTGGACAGTGCGCCATTGGATTTTGAGCGCGATGCCAATAAGCCCGTGGCCTTGATTGGCCGCAGTTGACCGGGCCTTCGGCTATTGGAGATCTGAAAAAGCCTCCTGCATGGCTGCAACCGCCCGCGTGACATTGGCGCGCTGCGTGCCGATGTTAAAGCGTAGGAAAGTTTCACCACCTGTGCCGAAAGTTGGCCCGTGGTTGACGGCGATTTTGGCCCGTTTTTGCACCCGATCGATGGCCTCCTGTAACGGCATGCCCGTGCCAGAGATATCCACCCAGGCCAGATAGGTCGCCTCAAGAGGCATCGACGTCAAACCGGGAATGGCATTGATCCCAGCGTCGAAAATCTTGCGGTTTTCATCGAGATAGACCAGCAATTCATCCACCCATTGCGCCCCTTCTGGCGAATAGGCGGCGGTAATCATATGCAGGCCAAAGGAATTTGGGGACAGTCCGAGCCCCTGCATCCGTTTGGCAAAACGGGCGCGCAAATTTGGGTCTGCAATGATAACATTGCCCGAATGCCCCCCCGCGATATTGAAGGTCTTGCTGGCCGCGGTCATCATGATCAGGCGATCTGAAATTCCGTCAATCAGTGCCATAGGTGTGTGTTTGACCCCGAAGGTCAGGTCGTGGTGAATCTCATCACTGACCAAAAGCAAATCATGTTTGATGCAAAATTCTGCCACGTCTTGAAGTTCTGCGCGGCTCCACACCCGCCCGCCTGGATTATGCGGTGAGCAAAGGATGACCATTTTCGCATGGGGCGGCAAGGCGGCGTCATAACTGTCGAAATCCATCACATAGCGGCCATTGTCTTGCACCAGTGGCAATTCAATCACCTGGCGGTCATTGGCGCGGATCACCTTGGCGAAGGCATGATAGACCGGGGTGAACAGGACCACGCCGTCGCCCGGCTGTGTGAATGTATCCACACAAAGCGCCGTACCATTTACCAGCCCATGGGTGGTGAAAATGCCGCCGCGGGGCACCTCCCAGCCGTGGCGGTGCTTCATCCACCAGGCAATAGCATCGAGATATTTGCTGTCATCGCCAAAATAGCCGTAAATCCCGTGTTCGGTGAGCTTGGCCAGACTGTCTGCCACCGCCTGTGGCGGACGAAAATCCATATCGGCCACCCACATTGCCAAACCATCGTCCGGTGACACGCCATAGAGGGGCTGTATCATGTCCCATTTAGAGGAGTGGGTGTTGCGGCGATCAATCAGGGTGTCAAAGGTCATGTAAAATCCTAATATTTTTCGCGCAGATTACCGTGAAAAGGTCAAAGATCAAGCGCTGGGCCGGCGATGAGGCGCAAATCACGGAAAGAATCTTTGATGCGGCAATTGCACTGCGGAGCGGCATTGAATATCACACCGTTATGACCATACGCCCCATAATAATCCATCCCGATCCGCGCTTGAAAAAGACGGCTGCCCCGATTGCTGAGGTGACACCCGCAATTGAGCGTTTGGCGGAGGATATGCTTGAAACCATGTATGATGCACCAGGCATCGGGTTGGCTGCGCCGCAAATCGGCGTGATGAGCCGCGTGTTCGTCATGGATTGCGTGAAAGAGGAAGGGGCCGCACCGGCGCCGATGGTTCTGTTGAATCCGGTCATCACCTGGGTCTCTGAGGCGTTGAGCACCTATGAGGAGGGCTGCCTGTCCATTCCAGAGCACTATGGCGATGTCGAACGGCCTGCCGAAATTGACATGCAATGGATGGGTCTGGACGGGAAAACCCATGCGCAAAGATTCGATGGGCTTTGGGCCACTTGCGCGCAGCATGAGCTGGATCACCTAAACGGCAAGCTGTTCATTGACTACCTCAAACCGATGCGCCGCCAACTCATCACCCGCAAGATGCAGAAATTTAAACGCGAGCAGGCCCGTTCATGAGCCGAACCATTGTGCCTTGGCCGCACCCTTGCCTGCGACGGCCCGCAGACCCGGTTGCGAAAATCACGCCCGAAATTGAAGATATCTGGCGCGATATGATTGCGGTGATGGAAGCCATGCCAGGCGTCGGTTTGGCCGCGCCGCAATTGGGCATTGGTTTGCGCTTGGCGGTGGTGGATGCCTCTTCGGCACGCGGAGAGGCCCTGCGTATGGCCAATCCTGAAATATTGCATGTCTCTGCCAAGCTTGAGATCAGCGAAGAGGCCAGCCCGAATTTGCCCTATGTCTCGGCTCAGATCCATCGCCCACGCGGGGTGACGGTGCGCTATATGGACGAGGCGGGCGCTTGGCAGGAAAAAGATCTGGTTGGCCTTTGGGCTCGCTCGATGCTCCATCAGGTCGATCACCTCAATGGGCGGATGTATTTTGACAATCTCTCCAAGCTCAAGCGCGATATGCTGATCAAAAAGGCGCGAAAACTATGCGCGTAGTCTTTATGGGCACGCCTGAATTTTCGGTCGCCGCTTTGCAGGCCTTGGCTGAAGCGGGGCATGAGATCGCAGCCGTCTACAGCCAGCCGCCGCGCAAATCTGGCCGGGGGCAAAAACTTCGTCCGTCTCCCGTGCAGGCCTATGCTGAAGGCCGAGGCTGGCCCGTGTTCACGCCCAATTCCTTCCGCGATCCGGCAGAACTCGTCAAGTTTGCGGCACTCGAGGCTGATATCGCCGTGGTGGTGGCTTATGGGTTGATCTTGCCACAAGCCCTATTGGACGCACCGCGCTTTGGATGTTTGAACATTCACGCCAGCCTGCTGCCGCGGTGGCGCGGTGCTGCGCCGATCCATCGCGCAATCATGGCCGGGGATGCGCAGACTGGGGTGTGTATTATGCAGATGGATGCGGGTCTGGACACCGGGCCTGTGCGCCTGCGCCGTAGCCTCGATATTGCGCCGCAAGAGACCACCGCCGAGCTGCATGATCGCCTATCGGCGCTGGGCGCTGCGGCGATTGTGGATGTTTTGGCCGATTTGCAGGGGCACCCGCCCGAAGCACAGCCCGATCTGGGCATCTGCTATGCACAGAAAATTGACAAATCCGAGGCGCGTATCGACTGGAGCCGGCCGGCGCGTGAGGTGGACCGGCAAATTCGCGGGCTTTCTCCTTTCCCGGGTGCTTGGTGTGAACTGGCGGGAAAACGGATAAAACTTTTGGCCTGCCATATGGGTCAAGGCTCTGGTGCGCCGGGGCAGGTGCTTGCAGGGGGTGAAGTGGCCTGCGGTCAGGGCTCGGTGATCATCACACGGGTGCAGCTGGCGGGCAAAACTGCGCAAACCACCGCTGAGTTTCTACAAGGCCATGCGCTGCCCGAACAGCTCACCTAAGCCCACCGGATCAGGCCGATAATCGCGGAGCCGGCGTAGAAGGCCTGAAGCAGCAAAAAGGTCCAGCGATGGTCAATGATGGCCCAGGCGGCAAAGAGGCTGGCTGATATGAACAGCAATGAAAACCCGAGGATCTCATTGCCCGTATTCGAGGCGATGAGCAAGGCGTAGATCATCGCCAAAACGGATCCAGAAACTTCAAAAATGGAGGTGAGCTTGCGTTTCTTATCCACTGTGTGCTTTCTGCCCTGCGGGCTTAGTCCTTGAAAGGCGCCATGCCGGCGCGGGCCAATTCATCGGCCAATTCGTTCTGAGGATGCCCTGCATGGCCCTTGACCCATTCCCAAGTGACTTGATGCCGGGCTTGGGCAGCATCCAGTTGTTTCCAAAGGTCTTCATTCTTGACCGGCTTTTTTGCTGCGGTTTTCCAGCCGTTTTTCTTCCAGCCGAAAATCCATTTGGTCACGCCATCTTTGACGTAAACGCTGTCGGTCACGATTGTGATGGCCGAGCGCCGCGACAAGGCTTCAAGGGCGGAAATGGCCGCCATGAGCTCCATACGATTGTTGGTGGTCTCTTTTGCCCCGCCTTTGAGTTCGCGCTGTTTGGTCACAATTTCGCCCGCTTTGGCCTGCAGCACCACACCCCAGCCGCCCGGGCCGGGATTGCCACTGCAGGCCCCATCGGTATAGGCGATCAGATCATGCATGGGCGGTCATCATGATGAAGGGCTCCACATCTCCGGCGAGCCCTTTTTCCTGCCCCTCGCGCTGGAAGGTGAGGGTGAAGACGGCTTGCGCCAAAATATCCTTCAGCTCTTGGGCGGTGTAATAGGTATAAAAACGCCCCAGCGCATCGCGTTTCTCACCGGTGCCAAGCTTCATGGCGAGGTGAAAGATACCCCCAGGATGCAGCGCCGCATGGCAGGCTTGAATATGGCGCTTGAAATCAGCGCGCTTGGCGTGCAGCAGCGAAAAATTGGCATAAATGCCATGGTAGGTGGCCTGCGATGGCAAGTCGTCAAATGTGGCTTGCCGGGCTGTCACGCCGGGGTGTTGGCTGGCGGCGGCAACCATCTCAGCGCTGCCGTCAAGGGCGTCCACATCAAAGCCATGGCGCGCCATTTCCGCAGCGGCCAGACCTGGACCACAGCCCAAATCCAAAATCCGCCCGCCCTCTGGGATGGCTTTGATGAAGGCCAAGAGTGATTTGCTGGGCGGGGCTTGGGTCAGCCGCAGATAGTCTTCAATTTTTGCGTCATAGACGGCGAGGGTTTTCGCATCAGTCATGAGGGGGCGCTCCGACCTCCCGCAGGACGCGCGGCACTTTGAAACTGACGTTTTCTGTTGCGGTCTCTACCGTTTCGATTGTGACCGTATAATGGGCCGAGAAGGCGTCGATCACCTCTTGGATCAAGACATCTGGCGCAGAGGCGCCGGCGGTGATGCCGATGGTCTTGATCCCATCTAAGGCGCGCCAGTCGATATCTGTGGCGCGCTGCACCAATTGCGTATAGCTGCATCCGGCGCGCGAGGCGACTTCGACCAAACGCTTGGAATTGGAAGAATTGGGAGCCCCGACCACCAAAAGCGCCTCGCAGAGCGGGGCAATGGCTTTGACGGCCTCTTGGCGATTTGTCGTGGCGTAGCAGATGTCTTCTTTATGCGGCCCAACAATATTGGGAAAGCGGCGTTGCAGGGCTGCGACAACCCCCGCTGTATCATCGACCGAGAGGGTGGTTTGGGTGATATAGGCCAGTTGATTTGGATCACGCACGTTGACGGTTTCAACATCCGCTTCGCTCTCCACCAACAGCACTTCACCTTCGGGCAGCTGTCCCATGGTGCCAATGGTTTCGGGGTGGCCTGCGTGGCCGATCATGATCATCTGAAGGCCGTTCGCACTGTGACGTTCTGCTTCGATGTGAACCTTGCTGACCAATGGGCAGGTGGCATCGACATAGATCATATTGCGGGCCTGCGCGGCGCTTGGGACGGATTTCGGCACCCCATGCGCCGAAAAAATCACCGGCCGATCATTGGGACATTCGTCCAGCTCTTGCACAAATACAGCCCCCTGCGCGCGCAGAGAGTCCACGACAAATTTATTGTGCACAATCTCATGGCGCACATAGACCGGCGCGCCCCATTTTTGCAGAGCCATTTCGACGATTTTTATGGCGCGATCTACACCCGCGCAAAACCCTCTTGGCGCGGCGAGATATAGTTTGAGCTCAGATTTTGTCATGGCAGAGATCCTTTGCTCGGCACGCTAAATGTGCCGAGCCAGATCGTCCAGAGCTTGAGGCGAATTATTCGGCTTCCGCCGGCGCCACAAAGTCATCGGTTTCGCGCGCTGGGCGACCGATGACGTCACGCAACGCATCCAATTCGATGAAATTGTCGCATTGGCGACGCAATTCATCGGCAATCATCGGAGGCTGGCTGCGAATTGTGGAGACCACGGACACGCGGACGCCCTGGCGTTGCACGCTTTCGACCATAGGCCGGAAGTCACCATCGCCGGAGAAGAGCACGATATGATCAACATGTGGCGCCAGTTCCATGGCGTTTACTGTCAACTCGATATCCATGTTGCCCTTGATTTTCCGGCGGCCTTGGCTGTCGGTAAATTCTTTTGCAGCTTTGGTGACCATGGTGAAGCCGTTGTAATTCAGCCAATCCACCAAGGGTCGAATCGGAGAGTATTCGTCATTCTCCAAAAGCGCGGTGTAGTAAAATGCGCGCAGCAATTTTCCACGGCTTGTGAATTCTTGGCGCAGCAGCTTGTAGTCGATGTCGAAGCCCAAGGCTTTCGCGGCGGCGTATAGATTTGAGCCATCAATAAAAAGCGCCAAGCGCTCGTCGCGGTAAAACATACCAAATATATCCTTTTTAAGTGCCGAATACCGCGAGGTGAGTAAGTTGCGGCCTAGGCTTTTTTAAGATAGTTATTAAAATAGCTTATGTAAATGACACCCATGCAAAATAAAATAAAAACCCAGCAAAAAACAATGTTGGTCGCCCTGGGCGGCAATTTAGAGTCTGAATTGGGCCCGCCACATGTGACTTTGGGTTATGCCTTGGCGTCACTTCGATTAATGACCAACAGTCTCCTGCGAAAAAGTAAATATTTCGTTACTCCCTGTTTTCCGGTTGGATATGGGCCGGATTACGTCAATGCGGCGGTTTCTTTTCAGTTTATGGGCGAATCACATGAGTTATTGGCAATTTTGCATCGCATCGAAGCCAATTTCGGCCGGCACAGAGCCCAGCGATGGGGCGGTCGGGTTTTGGATCTGGATTTACTGGCCTTTGGGGATGAAATCGCGCCATCTGTCGATGTCTATGAGGCGTGGCGCGACAAGCCCCTGCCCGACCAGATGTCTCAAACCCCACATGAGTTGATCCTACCGCATCCGCGAATGCAGGATAGAGCCTTTGTTTTAGGGCCGCTGATGGATGTCGCACCTGATTGGCGTCATCCAATATCAGGTCTGACCGTGCGCCAGATGTTTGAGCGTTTGCCTGCCGAAGACCGCGCGGCCCTCAAGCCATTGCCCTAGCGGCGGGCCGGTGGTGTGCATGGGCGATTCACCCTTGCGTTTCTTGGCATTCGCTCCTAAATAGCGAACTTCATCACAGGTGTAGGAGATCAGACATGGCGCGTGTCACAGTTGAAGATTGTGTAGACAAGGTTCCAAATCGTTTTGATCTGGTCATGCTGGCGGCCCATCGGGCGCGCGAGATTGCCAGCGGGTCTCCTGTGACTGTGGATCGCGACAACGACAAGAACCCTGTCGTTTCGCTGCGTGAAATCGCCGACGAAACCCAACGTGTTGATGATTTGCTTGAGCGGCTTATCGAAAGCAATCAAACTCAAATCGAAGTTGACGAGCCTGAGGAAGATTCCATGGCTTTGTTGATGGGCGGAGAGCCGGATAAGCCGGCCGAAGATGATTTGAACGATGAAAAATTGCTTCGTGCTTTGATGGAAGCTCAAGGCCAACCTTAAGGAAATACAGGCATGATCACAGCCGACGACCTGATCGGTCTGATCCGCGCCTATAATCCGTCCACAAACGCCGAGCAGATTGCGAAAGCCTATCGCTTCTGCCAAGAGATGCACGAGGGACAGTTTCGCAGGTCCGGCGAGCCCTATTACACCCATCCTGTGGCTGTCGCCCGCATCTTGGCCGATCAGCATCTTGACGATGCGACGATCATCACCGCCTTGCTGCATGATACGATTGAAGATACCAAGGCGAGCTTTGCCGATGTAGAGCGTATGTTCAGCCGCGAGGTGGCCGAACTGGTTGACGGGGTGACCAAGCTTACCAATCTGCAACTCTCCTCTCGCGTGAACAAACAGGCTGAGAATTTCCGCAAGCTGATTATGGCCACCTCGAAAGATATCCGGGTGACTTTGGTCAAATTGGCGGATCGCCTGCATAACATGCGAACCATCCGCTCGATGACGCCGGAAAAACAGCAGCAAAAAGCGCTGGAAACTATGGATATTTATGCGCCACTGGCCGGGCGTATGGGGATGCATTGGCTGCGCGAAGAGCTGGAAGATTTGGCCTTTCAAGTGCTCAATCCTGACGGGCGCAAGTCCATTATTCGCCGTTTTATCAAATTGCAAAACGAAACTGGCGATGTGGTGCAGCAGATTAAAGGCGACTTGCTTGAGGAATTGGAGCGCGCGGGGCTTGAGGGCGCGGAAATTCAAGGCCGGGCCAAAAAGCCTTATTCCATATGGCGCAAAATGCAAAATAAGGAGCTGTCCTTCTCGCGCTTGTCAGACATTTATGGGTTCCGGGTCATTGTGGATCATGAATCCGATTGCTATCGGGTGCTCGGGCTGATCCATCAGCGGTGGCGGGCGGTGCCAGGGCGGTTTAAAGATTACATCAGCCAGCCAAAATCCAACGGTTACCGCAGCATTCACACCACGGTTTCGGGGCGCAACGCCCGCCGGGTGGAGGTGCAAATCCGCACCAAATCGATGCATCAAGTGGCCGAAAAAGGTGCGGCGGCGACTTGGTCCTACAGAGATGGCGCGCGGGTGGATAACCCCTTTGCTTTGGATCCCTCAGCTTGGATTTCCTCGCTGACAGAGCGGTTCAGCTCTGAGGGTGATGATGGGGAATTTCTCGAAGCGTTCAAATTGGAAATGTACACGGACCAAGTGTTTTGCTTTTCACCCAAAGGCGATGTCATCAAGCTGCCGCGTGGCGCCACACCTATTGATTTTGCCTATGCCATCCATACGCGCATCGGCGCGGCCTGTGTTTCGGCCAAGGTTGACGGCATTCGCGTGCCGCTTTGGACGCGCTTGCGCAATGGGCAATCTGTGCAGATCATCACTGCGGAGGGGCAAACCCCGCCTGCCAGCTGGATTGATATCGTCGCCACCGGCCGGGCGAAAACCGCCATCCGCCGCAGCCTGCGCGAATTTGATCGTGAGAAATTTATCAAATTGGGGCAAGAGTTTGCCCGGGTCGCCTTCGAAAATGTCAACAAGAAGGCCACTGACCGTGCGCTGAAGACCGCAGCGAAGCACTATGGCTTGCCAAGTGCCGATGAGCTTTTGGCGCGGCTTGGCAGCTCCGAAATCGCCGCGCGCGACGTGGTGGCGGAGCTCTATCCAAACCTCAAGGTGCGCGACGCAGATGAGGTGGGGCCAGCGGTGGCTTTGATCGGGTTGGAGCCAGGGCAGAAATTCACCCATGGCGCCTGTTGCAATCCCCTGCCCGGAGAGCGCATTGTCGGGATCATTTACAAAGGTCGTGGGGTTGTGGTGCACACCATCGATTGCCCAAACCTGCTGCATTATGAGCAGCAAATGGACCGGTGGTTGGATCTGCATTGGCGCGACGGGCAGCATGCCGCCACCCATCCGGCGCAGATCATCACGACGATTTTAAATGGTGCCGGCGTCATGGGGCGCATTTGTACATTGATTGGCGATCAGAATGCCAATATCTCTGACATTCACTTCTTGGATCGCAAGCCGGACTATTTCAAACTGCTCATCGAATTGGAGCTGAGGGATGTGTCACAATTGCACATGGTGCTCACGGCGCTGGAGGCCGAGAGTGATGTGGCAGAAGTCAGCCGTCACCGAAATCCGGAACTCGGGCGGGATATCGACTCTATGAACGGTGAGTGGGGCGAAATTGGTGTTTAAACGTCGCGAAAAGCGTGGCCTGCCCAGAGCGCTTTGGGAATGGGTCTACCCCAAGGGCGGCTGGGCTCGGGCCTATTCCTACATCAAACACCGGTTGCGCCGCCTGCCAGGAACGCCAGAGGAAATCGCGCGTGGCGTGGCGATTGGCGTTTTCACCTCTTTTACTCCGTTTTACGGGCTACATTTTTTCTTGGCTTGGCTGCTTGCGGTTCTATTGCGGGCCAATGTTCTCGCCTCGCTTTTGGGAACTTTCTTTGGCAATCCGCTGACTTATATTCCCATTGGCGCAAGCGCGCTCGGTTTTGGTCATGCGTTTTTGGGCAAGCGGCCCGAGAGCGATTTGCACTTGGGTTTGGGAGAAATGTTTGCCCGCGCCGTGTCCGAATTGGGCGCGAATATCGCGGCTTTTGTCTCGCAAACACCGGGAGATTGGACCTATTTGGTTGAATTTTGGCACACGGTGTTTTTCCCTTGGATGATTGGCGGAGTGGTGCCGGGGATCATCTCAGGGCTGGTGATTTACGCTATTACTGTCCCAGCTATTCGTGTGTATAAAAGCCGCAGAAAAGGTCAATTGGCGGCCAAATTTGCCGAGTTGCGCCGCAAAACCCTCCTCAAACGCGAAGACGATTCTGGCGTCTGAGATAAAACGGAAAGATAGGATTATGTCCATAGAGCAACGCCTTGGTGTCAATATTGATCATGTGGCCACTTTGCGCAACGCCAGGGGTGGCGCCTATCCGGACCCTCTGCGCGCGGCTTTATTGGCGCAGGCTGCAGGGGCCGATGGGATCACCGCGCATCTGCGCGAGGATCGCCGGCACATTCGCGATGCAGATATTGATGCTTTGATGGGCGCCTTGCGCATTCCTTTGAATTTCGAAATGGCCGCAACAGCCGAAATGCAGGCCATCGCCCTGCGCCATAAGCCGCATGCGGTCTGTCTCGTGCCAGAAAAGCGCGCGGAACGGACGACCGAGGGCGGGCTGGATGTGGCGGCGGAGCAGGACCGTCTGCGTGATTTCATTGCGCCTCTTGCAGAGGCCGGGTGTCGCGTGTCGCTTTTCGTGGCGGCAGATGAGCGGCAATTGCAAGCCAGTGCGCAGGTGGGGGCAGCGGTGGTTGAGCTCCATACGGGCGCCTATTGCGACCTGCATGCTGAGGGCAATCACCCGGCTGCAAAAGCGGAACTGGCGCGGATCACCCGCTCTGCGCAGGTTGCGTTCGAGCTGGGCCTTGAGGTGCACGCTGGTCATGGCTTGAGCTATGAAACCGTGGCCCCAATCGCGGCTTTGCTAGAAGTGGCTGAGCTGAATATTGGACATTTTTTGATCGGGGAATCTGTCTTTTTGGGTCTGGGACCGGCCATTGCCGAAATGCGTCGTTTGATGCAAAATGCCCGTCAATGATTTTAGGTATCGGGACAGATTTAGCGAATATTGAGCGCATCCAGGGCACATTGGATCGCTTTGGCGATCGTTTCAAAAATCGGGTTTTTACGCAGGTTGAGCAACGCAAGGCGGAGGCGCGCAAAGATGTGGCGGGCACCTATGCCAAACGCTGGGCGGCGAAAGAAGCCTGCTCAAAGGCGCTTGGCACAGGCTTGGCGATGGGCATCAGTTGGAAAGACATGGCTGTCACCAATATGCGCAGCGGTCAGCCGGTGATGGCGGTCACGGGCTGGGCTGCGGAGCGTTTGGCGCAGATGACGCCCGCGGGTCATACGGCGGTGATCCATTGTACATTGACCGATGATCACCCCTGGGCACAGGCGTTTGTGGTGATTGAAGCGCGCCCGACTGCGGCGGGGCAACTTGACTCTCGACCGTAAGCGCCGCACATAGCCCTAAATCAAATCCAGAGGATGTTATGGACGACATTGAAGAAAAAAGCTTTGCTGCGAGTGTGATAGAGACGGTGAAAACTGTGGTCTATGCTCTGCTGATTGCTGGGGTGTTTCGCACCTTGTTTTTTCAACCCTTCTGGATCCCCTCGGGCTCGATGAAAGACAGCCTATTGATCGGGGATTTCTTATTCGTCAATAAAATGGCCTATGGCTATTCCTACGCCTCCTGCCCGAAAATTCAAATCGCCAGCCTTAGCTTGAATATTGATGCGGATGATTTTTGCGGCTTCATCGAAGATCGTGACACGCGGATTTTTGGTGCGACCCCAGAGCGCGGCGATGTGGTTGTGTTTCGCCATCCGGTGACGGGAGCCGATTATATCAAGCGCTTGGTCGGTCTTCCGGGAGATAAGATCCAAATGCAAGGCGGGGTCTTACAGATCAATGGCACGCCGGTTCCGCGCAGACAGGTGGAGGATTTCGTGGAAACCTATGAGCCACAAGGCTCGCAGCGCAACCGTCCGGTCTGTTCCAACGGCGCCGTTGGGTTGGGCGCGGACTGCATAAAAAAGAAATACTTTGAGACCCTGCCCAATGGTGTTGTTCATAGAGTATTGGACACGTTTGACCAAGATGCGATGCGTCTTGGTGGGCGGATGAATTTGGATACGACCAAAGTCTATGTGGTGCCGGAGGGGCATTTCTTTTTCATGGGGGACAATCGCGACAATTCCTCCGACAGCCGGGTGCCGCAGTCCATCGGCGGGGTGGGGTTCGTGCCGCTCAAAGACATTGTCGGGCGCGCCGATCGCATTTTGTTTTCCTCTGCCGGGGCTTCAATTTTGGCCTTCTGGACCTGGCGCAGCGAACGTTATTTCAAGGCGATTGATTAGATGCTCGGTATCTCCCAGGTCTCGCTATGATCAAGCTGTCTTCCGAGTTGCGCCAGTTTTCAGCCGATATCGGCTATGAGTTTAAAAATCCGGGGCTCTTGATCACGGCTCTGACTCATTCCAGTATTTCCACTGCGACCCGTTCGGACAACGAACGGCTGGAGTTTTTGGGTGACAGGGTGCTGGGGCTTGTGATGGCGCAGGCCTTGTTGGATCTGGATGCGAAGGCGACCGAGGGGCAATTGGCGCCGCGCTTTAATGCCCTGGTGCGCAAGGAAACCTGTGCAGATGTGGCGCGCTCCATTGGTGTTGGAAATCTGTTGAAATTGGGCCGCTCTGAGATGATCAGCGGTGGGCGGCGCAAGGAAGCCTTGCTGGGCGATGCGATGGAAGCACTGATTGCCGCGGTCTATCGCGATGGTGGTTTTTCCGAAGCTCAGGCGCTGATCCTGCGGCTTTGGAATACGCGGATCACCTCCGTGAAGGCCGATGCCCGCGATCCCAAGACCGCTTTGCAAGAATGGGTGCAGGCGCGCAAAGGCCCTCCGCCCGATTATGTTGAACTGTCCCGCTCCGGCCCGGATCATGCGCCGCAATTTGAGATTGAAGTGCGATTACATTCTGGCGAGGCTGCGCAGGCCAAAGCCGGATCGAAACGCCAGGCCGAACAGGCTGCGGCAAAATTACTGTTGGAAAGGTTAGGGGCATGAGCACACGCGCCGGATTTGTGGCCCTGATCGGGGAACCCAATGCAGGGAAATCAACCCTGCTCAATCGTATGGTCGGGGCAAAGGTTTCGATCGTCACCCATAAGGTGCAGACCACCCGCGCCCGCATTCGCGGTGTTGCACTCGAGGGGGAGGCGCAAATTGTGTTCGTCGACACCCCGGGCATTTTCCGCCCCAAACGTCGTTTGGATCGCGCGATGGTGAAATCGGCCTGGGGGGGAGCGGCCGATGCCGATCTGACGGTCCTTTTGATCGAAGCGCATCGCGGTGTCACGGAGGGCGTGGATGCGATTATGGAGGCGCTCAAGGATCTTCCCAAAGGAAAATCAATTGCATTGGCGATCAACAAAATTGACAAGGTGCAGGCCGCAGAGCTCTTGGCTTTGACCAAGGCGATGAATGAGGCGTTTGATTTTGTCGAGACCTTCCTGATTTCTGCGGAAAAGGGGCACGGCTGTGCGGCGCTGAAAACTTGGATCGCGAGCCAGCTGCCGGTCAGCCCTTGGCTCTACCCCGAAGACCAAATTGCCGATCTGCCGCTGCGCATGCTGGCCGCGGAAACCACACGGGAAAAATTGACCCTGCGTTTGCACCAAGAATTGCCCTATCAGCTGACCGTTGAGACGGAGGCTTGGGAGGAGCGCAAAGACGGCTCGTGTAAAATCGACCAGCTCATCTATGTTATGCGCGATGGCCACAAGGGTATCGTGCTTGGCAAGGGCGGTGAGACGATCAAAGCAATTTCCACCCAAGCGCGGACGGAATTAGAAGAGTTTTTGGGCCGCAAGGTGCATTTGTTTTTACAGGTTAAAGTGCGCCCGAATTGGCTGGAAGACAAAGAGCGTTACGAGGAAATGGGCCTCGATTTTCGCGACGGAAACGAATGATCCGCCTGACCAGCGATATTTGGGTCTCTGCCTATCTCACGCGCCTGCGCCTTGCGGATATCCCGGCCTTTCTTGTGGAGCGGGGGGATGCCACAGCGGGGGCAGTTTTGGTCAAGCTCAACCTTTTGGATGGGCAGGGCATCGTCTTTCAGCGTTCGTTTGACTTGCAAAGTGGCGCGCGCAATTGGGTTGAGCTGATTTCGGGCGATGAGGCTGATTTGGACCGTGCGATTGCGCGCCAGCGGGGCTTTGATCCTGACCTTTGGGTGATTGAAGTGGAAGACCGGCTTGGGCGCCATTTGCTCGATGAACCGGGTTTGAGCGAATAGCCATAGCCATAGGCGGCGGCAAATCGCTTAACATTCGCCAGGCCTCTGGATAGACTGGGCCAATACGCGGCCAATCGGCGTCTGCTGACTGTGAATTGGGGTCTCTGTTTTGATAGAATGGCGGGATGAGGGGGTTTTATTGGCCGTGCGCAAGCATGGAGAAGCGGCCGTCATCGTTGAGGTATTCACAGAACATCATGGAAAACATGCCGGTGTTGTGCGCGGTGGCGCTGGGCGCAAGCAAGCCCCTGTGTTGCAGGCTGGGGGTCAATTTGAGGTGGTTTGGAAAGCCCGGCTTGAAGAGCACATGGGCGCATTCACGGTTGAACCACTGCGCAGCCGGGCCGCTCAAGTCATGGCAGATCCTTTGGCCTTGGCCGGTTTGACATCTGTGGTTGGGCTCTTGAGCTTTGCTTTGCCAGAGCGGGAGGTGCATGGGGCGCTTTATCGCGCCTCGATCAATCTTTTGGATTTGATCTGCGTCACGGAGGCTTGGCCTTTGGCTTATTTGCACTGGGAAATGCAGCTGTTGGAGGATTTGGGCTTTGGTTTGGATCTCAGCTGTTGCGCGGTATCTGGAGCGACCGAAGATCTGGCTTATGTCTCTCCAAAATCTGGGCGGGCCGTGGCGGCACATTTCGCGGGGCGCTGGAAGACCCAGCTGTTGCCATTGGTGCCCTGTATGATCGGGCAAAGTGTGGCGGATAATGGCGAGATTGCGGCAGGGTTGCGTACCACAGGGTATTTTTTGGAGAAATGGTTGGCGCCATCCCTGGGGGATCGGGCCTTGCCCTCAGCGCGAAAGCGGTTGGTTGAGCGCTTGTTTCGCGCGGCCCGCTTAGACCAGGGTCCAAGCGGCGAGGCCCACCACGAGTAACATCGACAGGGCCATGGATATATTGATTGCCCGTTGCGCTTTGGACGAGAGGTTAAGCCGTTTGAGGGAGACGCCAAAAAGAACCCAAATCACATGGATCGGCACCCAAATGAGATTTAAAATGACAAATTTTATCCCGACTTCGCTCCAATAGGCATTCTCATAGAGTGGAAATCCGGTGATTAAAGCGGTGAGCACCGCATAGGCCTTCGGGTTGATGGGTTGCAAGAGCAGGCCGGCCATAAGCCCTGGCGCGGCTTCGGATCTAATAAAGGCCACCTGCGCACCGGCAAAAGCGATCCGGCCTGCCAAATACAGCAGATACAAAAATGACAAGGTCATCAATGTGAGCCGCAACCAGCGGGTGTCGAGCACAAAGGCTGACAGGCCCGCGGCGACGGCCGCATAAACCAAGGCCTGCCCAATGCAAAGCCCGGCCACATAGCGCAGCCCAGCCGCCGCGCCAAACCCAGCACCGACGCCGGCGGCGGATAAAACCCCCGGACCGGGGGTGGCAAGCATGAGGACGATGGCGAGGGCAAATATAATCATGCGATGATCCTAGGGCCAAAGGCCGAAGGTGACCAGCACCATAGAGTGCTTCTCGGTGGAATTTGCGATTGTACCGGCACCGCAATGCGCTACACTTATCTTTCAAATAGGGAGAGCGTTATGAATAAGACCGCTGTGATCACAGAATTTGGGGGTTCGGATCAACTGAAAATTGTGGACATGCCAGCCGGAGAGCCCGGCGATGGGCAAGTGCGCATTGCTCATAAAGCCTGCGGGCTTAACTATATAGATGTTTATCAACGCACGGGTCTTTACCCTCTGTCCCTTCCTCAGGCCCTTGGCATGGAGGCGGCCGGTGTGATTGAGGCCGTGGGGGCCGGGGTGAGCCATGTCAAGGTTGGGGACCGTGTGGCCTATGCCGCGATGCCGCCGGGCTCTTATTGTGAGCGCCGCGTGATGCCGGCGGCGCAGGTCTGCCCTTTGCCCGATGAGATCAGCTTTGAGCAGGGCGCTGCGATGATGCTTCAGGGTATGACGGTGCAATATCTTTTTCATCGCACCACACCGCTCAGCAAAGGCGATACGGTTTTGTTTCATGCGGCAGCCGGCGGCGTCGGCTTGATTGCCTGCCAATGGGCGAAGTCAGAGGGTATTACCCTCATTGGCACGGCTGGCAGTGATGAAAAATGCCAATTGGCTGTGGATCACGGGGCAACGCATTGCATCAACTACACGTCCGAAAATTTCGAAGAGAAGGTCAAGGAATTAACCGGGGGGGCTGGGGTCGATGTGGTCATGGATTCAGTCGGCGCGAGCACCTTTGAAGGATCCCTCAACTGCCTCAAGCCGCTGGGCATGATGATCACTTTCGGCAATGCCTCGGGTCCCGTTCCGCCATTCAATTTGGCCCAGCTGGGGGCCAAAGGTTCGCTGAAGATCACCCGCCCGACGCTCTTTACCCATATCGGCAATCATGAAGTTTGCCAGGAGATGGCGCGGCATCTCTTTTCGAAGGTCACATCTGGCGATGTGAAAATCGTGATCGGGCAAGAGTTTGCTTTGGACGATGTCACAGCGGCGCATGACGCTTTAGAAGCGCGCCGCACAACGGGCTCGACCATCCTAACAGTCTAGAACGTCCAGCTTGTCCCTGCCTTAACCTTCCCAGGTCGGCAGGGGCAGGGGTTTTGCTTCAATAAGACCGCGGCAGATCTAAAACATGTTCTGCAAGATAGGATAGGATCAGATTGGTTGAGATGGGTGCGACTTGATAGAGTCTCGTTTCTCTAAATTTGCGCTCAATGTCATATTCTTCGGCAAAGCCAAACCCACCATGGGTTTGCACCGCAACATTGGCTGCCTCATTCGAGGCATCCGCCGCCAGCATTTTTGCCATATTGGCCTCAGCGCCGGGATTGCCACCGGTCTGATAGAGGGCCAGCGCCTGTTTCACCATCAACTCCGCGGCGCGCATATTGGCATAGGCCTTGGCAATGGGGAACTGTATGCCTTGGTTTTGCCCGATTGGGCGATCAAAGACTTGGCGGTCTTTCGCATAGGCCACGGAGTGTTCGATAAACCATTTCGCGTCACCAATACATTCAGAGGCAATCAAAATGCGTTCGGCATTCATGCCTGAGAGGATATAGCGAAATCCCTTGCCCTCGTCGCCGACCAGGTTCTCCGCAGGCACGCGGAGATTGTCAAAAAAGACTTCCGTAGTGGCATGGTTCATCATGGTGCGGATGGGCCTTAGGGTGAGACCGTTGCCCAGTGCCTCGCGCATATCGACCAGCAAAACAGAGAGGCCTTCGGTCTTTTTCATACCCTCTTTCAGCGGCGTTGTGCGCGCCAAAAGCAGCATGAGGTCGGAATGCTCGGCTCGGCTGGTCCAAATCTTTTGCCCATTGATGATATAATTCGGCCCATGGCGCCGGGCCGTGGTGCGCAAGGCGCCTGTATCTGTGCCGGAGCTGGGCTCGGTTACGCCAAAGGCTTGCAATCGCAGGGTCCCATCGGCAATTTTAGGCAGATACTGGCGCTTTTGCGCCTCTGAGCCATGCCGCAACAGGGTTCCCATAGTATACATCTGTGCATGACAAGCGCCGGCATTGCCTCCCGATCTGTGAATTTCTTCCAAAATGACCGCCGCCGCGGAGAGCGGCAGGCCAGATCCCCCAAAATCCTCAGGAATCAAAGCGCCCAGCCATCCAGCTTCCGTAAGGGCCTGCACAAAGGCGGCCGGATAGGCCATGTCCCGATCCAAGGCACGCCAGTAGCTTCCGGGAAATTGTGCGCAGAGTTTGCCAACGGCCTCGCGGATGTCGTCATAGGTTTCACCGGGCGTGTACATGCGGGCCTCCTTTGGAACTGATCCTTAGGTAGGCCGTCCTGCGCAACATGACAAGAAACAGATGGGGGGTCGGGCCGTTTGTTTCAGCCAAAGGCGCGTCGGCCGCCCCTGGCCTCTTCCTCTGATTGAAAATGGCTAACGCAGGAGATTGAAAATTTTTCCTTGATCTGTAAGTGGCTTGCGAGGAATGCTTGGTGCGCACAGCGGGTCGCGATGGCCGGCTCAACGGTCAATGTGCAAATTGCGCCGGTTCCTGCATGCCAGCTGAACGACACGGACGGCAGGGTTGTATCAAGCACATAGCCGCGCATTCGGGCAGTGCGAATCTCTTGGTGGAATTTGCCCATGCGCAGATCGGTCTGCTCCTCCCGGTTTGCTTGGCTCGAGGCTTTGGCAATGAGGGTTCTCTGCGCCTGTTCGGACATCACCGACAGCGCAGAGATTGCTGCATTTGAGGAAAACAGCGCATGTTCGGCGGTCCAGTCGGTTGGTGGTTTGGTGCTGTCGACATCTGCGAGATGTGTCTTGCTTTTGAACATGGAGAGCGTGACGTCATAGCGCCCCTCTGCCTTCGCCAGGGCCAAAACGGGCTGGATTTGGTCCACTTCAGGGGCTGAAAATTGCGCTGAGGCAAAAAAATCATCAATGGCATATGTGAGAACATAGGCTTTATCCGAGACACGCCGCCGCGCCCAATTCAGCGCCTCCAGTTGGGCGCAAATCCGATGCAAGGCAGAGCGAGAGAAGGACACATGTGCCTCAAGATCGCGGAGCTTAATGGGCCCATATGTTCCAATCAGGCGGATGACTTCGGTGGAACGGGCAAGTGGGCTGTCGGCGATGGAAAGCATTGTGAGTGTAATCCTATTTTGTCTCTTTTCGATGACTCTAAACGTTGGTTGTTTCACTTCGGTAATATCCTCAGCCCTTGAGAGATGGCACTACCGAATAGATTATTATATTAGAAAAAAGTATATTTAAATGTATTAATATACTATTGGATAGGCCAAAATATACCGATGAGTCTTGAAACGGCTGGGGACATTCGACGGTGCCCGCTTGTCACGGGTCAGCTTTGCGCGAAACGCATCAGATGATAGTCTTGATCACCCCATTCATGATCAATCATCACAAGCCGCTTGGCGAAATGCCCGAGATCATACTCCCAGGTCATTCCAATGCCGCCGTGCAGTTGGATCGCCTCCTCAGCAACGGCGCAGCCAATGCGGCCAATGGAATATTTCGCCGCAGAGATGGCCCGGTTGCGCTCATCGGTCGGGGCCTGCAAATCATTCGCGGCATTGATCACCGCCGATTTTGCCTGCTCAATTTCGAGCAGCATCTGCGCCACACGGTGTTGCAGCGCTTGAAATTTACCCAGAACGCTGCCGAATTGTTTGCGCGTGCGCATATAGTCGATGGTCATATCTTTGATTCGCTCCATCAACCCCAAGGCCTCGCCGCAAAGGGCCAAAGTGGCGCGTGCGGCTGCGGCATCGATCAACGGATAGGCCTGACCTTCTACCCCCAAGAGCCGCGCTGGTGTGTTCCGCAGTGTGATCTCGCAGGCATTGCCGCCATCGACAGTTTGAAACGGATGTTCCACAAGCCCTGCGGCTGAGGCCTCAATCAAGAACAAGCTGATCCCTGGCGCCGATGGCGTCTGCGCACTGACAATAAGCCCATCAGCCCCATGGGCGAATTTAACGCAGGTTTTCTGGCCGTTCAGCTGCCACTGCGCGCCGGTTTGCTGCGCAAGCGTCTGTGGGGCGCTCCAATCATAATCCGCGCCATTTTCGATCAGACCAAGCGCCACGCGTTTTTTCCCCAGGATGATCTGGTCCACAAGTTTCAACTGGTCGGTCTGTGCCAAAATATAGCCGGTGGTCAAAGCGGTGTCATTGAGCGGCTCCAGAACCAAACCTTTGCCCAGCTCTGTGAAGACTGTCGCGATGTCAAATCCTGAGCCGCCAAAGCCGCCAACCTCCTCGTCAAATAATGCGCCGATCAGACCCAGCTGTGCCATCGTGCTATAGGCCTTGGGGCAATAGCCCAAAGCCTCGGTGCCAGCCGTCAGTCGCGCTTTGAGTGGATAGTCATTTTGAATCAATTTGCCGATCATATCGGCCAGCATGCGGCGCTCTTCAGTGGGTTGAAAATCCATAATTTAAAGCCCCAATATCATTTTGGTGATGATGTTTTTTTGTATCTCATTCGAGCCGCCGTAGATCGATACTTTGCGCTTATTGAAATAGGCGGCAGATTGATTGGCCATATCTTGTGGTGCGACCTGTCGTCCGTTGTAACCGGGCTCAAACACCTCGGGGGTATGCGCCTGCGCTTGCCGTCCCAAGGCGCGGCGGGTGAGATCGTCGAAGTTCTGTTCCAACTCCGATCCGATGATCTTCAACATAGAGCTTTCTGGTCCGGGTCCCGCGCCTTTGGAGAACCCGTCGAGAACCCGCAAATTTGTGGTCTCCAGATTGCGCAGCTCAATCTCCAAACGGGCCAGCCGTGCCGCAAATAACGGATCCTCCGCCAGCGGTTTTCCCCCGCGTTTTTGGGTCAAGGACAGGCGTTTGAGCCGTGCAAGTTTCTGGCCTGAAATGCCCACATTGGCGATGCCATTGCGTTCATGGGCCAGTAAGTATTTCGCATAGGTCCAGCCCTTGTTTTCCTCACCCACCAAATTTGAAACAGGGACGCGGACATCTGTGAAAAACACCTCATTCACTTCCTGCCCGCCGTCTAGCGTGCGGATGGGGCGCATCTCGATACCTGGCGTCGCCAAATCAACCAACATGAAAGAAATACCGGCTTGGGGTTTGCAATCGCTGTCCGTGCGCACGAGGCAAAAGATCATATTGGCGTATTGGCCCAATGTGGTCCAAGTTTTCTG
>JADHLF010000060.1 GCA_016780825.1 Planktomarina sp.
TTTACCTGAGAGAGCGTTGCCCGCAATCGCTGCAAGCAACACCATTCCGCCGATCAGCGTGTTCGCACTCGCGGTTTCGCCGAGAAATAGCCAAACCCAAAATGGACCTAACAGGACTTCTGCCAGGGACAATAGAGCCAGCTCTGCGGCGGGGAGGCTGCGAGACCCTAAAGTATATAGGATGAGGCCTGCCCCGACTTGAAATACCCCCATGCCCATGGAGATCACGCCGTCGTTCGGGCTGAGAATGAGTGGGAGTTTAAGGCTGAGGCAGATGCCAACGGTAATTATGATCGCAAAGAGGCCTGACAAAAACACCGCGGGCAGCATTTCGCCCGTGCGACCCCAGCGCAATGCGACCGTAAAAACAGCGAATCCAAATGCCGACCCAAGAGCCGCGATACTGCCCTTCATCGCGACGCTGCCAGACTTGTCTGCAACCATGACCGCAATCCCGGCAATCGCTACGGCAATCGCGATCCAGGTTGCCAGGCGTACGCGTTCACGAAGCGCTACCCACCCCAGCACGGCTGCCATAAACGGAGCTGTTGCAAATAAGAGCATGGCATTTGCGACCGAGGTGTTCTGGATTGAGTATATGCCACCAGAATAGGCTGCCACCAATGAAAGTCCAGCAATGACGACCGGATAGCCAATGCGCCTGATTTGAGAAAAAGGGCTTTCCCCTGACCGAATTCTAATAAGCAGATATAGAAACAGTGACATGCTGATCGACCGATAAAGCAGGATTTGCCACACAAAGGCATCTTCGATCATGCGAATCCCGAGCCCGACGGTCGACCACAGAATTCCTGCAGTAAAAACGAAAAATATGCCATATTTGTGAGCATCTGCGTTAAACGGGGAGGTGGATGCGATTGTCATTCGGGGCCGATCAAAAATGTGATTTCAGACCAGGTTAGTTTCCTATCCGGAGTTTTGTTCCGTCAAATGCGACACCGAAAGCGCCATTGGGGGCGGTTCTGCGCAAAACGGTGTGGTTCAGAGCGATAATTTCCGGGGATTGATCGTTCTCCTCCGGCGGGAAAAGGCTGCAGATCTGCATCGCCGAGATGTGGAGGGTTCTCTGTCTCGGGATAAATTTTTTCGATAAGGGCTGTACATTTTTCGGCAAATCCGAAAAAAGCAGATAGTTTTGATAGATTTATTAACAGGCGCCGCTGTTGGGGCAGATCATTTTATCTGCGGTGTAGATATGGCGCGCGTCTTAGGAGTTTTGATTGAGAATTGTCGTTGCCGGGCTGGGCTATGTTGGATTGACCAACGCGGTCCTACTTGCCCAAAATAATAAAGTTATTGCCGTGGATATAGATGCAGCTCGGGTGGATTTGGTCAATGCGCGCCAGTCGCCAATTGCCGATCCCGAGTTGGAAGAATTTCTCAGGCATCACGAATTGGACCTGAAGGCCACTGTGGATGCGCCGCGTGCCTATCGCGATGCGGACTATGTGATCGTGGCCACGCCCACCAATTATGATCTGCTCACACATTTTTTTGACACCTCCTCTGTGGAATCGGTGATTGAGCAGGTGATCGCGATAAACCCCTCCGCGGTCATTGTAATCAAATCAACTATTCCCGTGGGGTTTGTGGATCAAGCGCGCGCAAAATTTGCCACGGATAATATTATTTTTTCGCCGGAGTTCTTGCGCGAAGGCCGGGCTCTTTATGACAATCTACACCCCTCCCGGATTATTGTCGGTGAAAGATCAGAGCGGGCTAAGGTATTTGCCAATTTGCTTTTGCAAGGGGCGCAAAAGCAGGATGTGCCCTTGCTCTTCACTGATACGCAAGAGGCGGAAGCGATCAAACTCTTTGCCAATAGCTATCTTGCCATGCGGGTTGGGTTTTTTAATGAGCTCGACAGCTATGCCATGGCGCGCAATCTACAGACACGTCAGATCATTGATGGCGTTTGCCTCGATCCGCGTATTGCTTCTCATTACAACAACCCGTCTTTTGGCTATGGCGGGTATTGCTTGCCCAAGGACAGCAAGCAATTGTCCGCCAATTTTGCCCAAGTGCCGCAAAATCTCATTCAGGCCATTGTAGATGCGAATGACACGCGTAAGGCGTTTTTGGCCGAGAGGATTTTGGCGCGCGGGCCCAAAACGGTCGGGGTGTTCCGCTTGGTGATGAAGTCAGGCTCTGACAATTACCGCGAGGCGGCGATCCAAGGGATCATGGATCGATTGAAGGCGCGGGGGGTTGAGGTGATCATTCACGAACCAACGCTTTCCGATCGGCGGTTTGACGGCGCAAGGGTGGAGCCTGATTTGGCGACCTTTAAGGCTCAATCAGATGTCATATTGGCAAATAGAGCCGATGCCGCCCTGGCTGATGTTGAGCATAAACTGTTCACCCGCGATGTTTACGGCATTGATTGACGGGGCGCGGCGTGACGACTTTGGTCTAAGTGGTCTCTGGCCTCGCCGCGCGATGGGCTCTATAGAAAACCAAAGAGCTAGTGCCGATGGTTTCGGCGGCGGGCGGATGCTGAGAACAAAAAAGGTAGGGCTAAGATGATCGTCGGACATATTGGAGCGCGCAAAGGCAGTAAGGGCGTGCCAGGTAAAAATTTCCGCATGCTTCAGGGCAAGCCGTTGATCGATTGGTCGCTGGATCAATTGCTGAACAACCGCCGTATTGATGCGGTGGTTGTCTCAACCGATGATGAGCAGATTTACCACCACGCCCGCGCCAAAAACACGGTGGATATCGGCCTGCGTCCCGCAGAGCTTTGCACAGATACGGCGGCAAAATGGCCAGTCTGGCAGCATTCACTTGCGGCGGTTGAAGCGAAAATTGGCGAAGTTTCAATATTTGTTGACCTTGATTGCACCGCCCCCCTGCGCTGGGACAGTGATGTGGATGCGGCTTTGGATCAATTCATTGCGCAACGCCCGGATATGTTAATGTCTTGCTGTACAGCGCGCAAAAACCCTTATTTCAATCTCCTAGAGACCGACCCAGAAGGCCGTTTGCATGTGAGCAAGCCCTTGGGACATCTCGTGGTCGCGCGCCAAAAGGCGCCGGTGGTCTATGAACACGCGGGCGGCACCTATGTCTTGAATCCTGCCTATTTGAAATCGGCGTCGTCATTGTTTGAGGGGCGCGTTCTGCCCTATATCATGCCCCCTGAGCGCTGCGCAGATATTGACAGCGAGCTCGATTTTAAGATCGTCTCCTTGCTGATGGCAGAGCAAGAGGCCAGCGCAAATCGCTGATCGGGATATTCTGGCACAGACTCAACTGCTCAAAAAAGATGTGATGGCCGCAAGCGTTTTGGCGGTTGATCCGCTATATGTGGTTAGAAAATCTGTCTTCATTTTCTCGTTTGGAGGGGCAGCTGGACTATGGGTCAGGCGGTGCGCAAGCCCGGAAAAATCCAGTTTTTCACAAAGCCCCGCGGCAATGGCTTCGCGGGCTGGAAACTCAATGGTGCTGTCATTGGGCCCGATGATGACAGGTTTTTTCAGGCAGATGGGTTCGCAGATATTATGCGAGCCTTTCGGGCAAAACCCGCCGCCCACGACGGCCAAGTCACAAAGCTCTAGGTAAAAATACATCTCGCCCAGACTGTCACCCAAAATAATATCGAGCGGGGCATCGGTGGCCGGCGGCCGCAAGGAGAGCTGAGCATCCAACATTGTGCTGCGGCGCTCAAAGACAAATCCTCCAGCCTTGATCATTTCGGCGACCGCCTCAAAGCGATCCGGCGCCCTGGGCACATAGACGAAAAGTGGCGGCGCGGTATTTTGCGCGCGGCAATAGGTTTGGACCTCAGAAATCACGCCCAGAAATCCTTTATCCTCACCCTCTACAACACTGGCGAGGGTGACAATCGGTCGGTCGCCAAATGCACTTTGGCGCAGAGCGCGGGCGGCGGTGAGATGTGCCATTGGAATGGGCTGTTCAAAGCGCATCTCGCCGGTAATGGCGATTTTCTCGACACCCAATTGCGCAAAACGCTCGGCCTGGAGTTGAGATTTGACCATAACCCCGGCAAAGCCAGAGACGATTTTCGCACGAGAAAACAATCGCCCTTGATCGCGGGCGAGACTTTTGCTGGGGTATTGTCCGTTGCACAAAAAGAGCGGCACGCCGTGTTTTCGGCAACTCATGATCATGCCTGGCCAAAATTCCACTTCCATGACCAAACCATAGGCCGGCGCAAATGCCCTGAAAAATCGCCGATAGGCGGCATCTGTATCAAAGGGCACATAGCAGGGCAGCAGACGCGCTGCGGCCACTGCATCTGGAAACAACCGCTGGATTTCACTGCGCCCGGCTGGGGTGAAATGCGTGGTGACCAGCGGCAGATCGCCTTGCAAAAGCTCGGCAATCAAGGGCGCCGCAGAGCGCACCTCGCCCAAAGACACCGCATGAATCCAAATATGGCTCTGCTGGCGCCTGCGATGAAACCCAAATCTCTCGGTCAGATGTTTAATATAGGCGGGCTCGCGTCGACTGCGTCGGTAAAGATATAGCAAAATCACAGGTGTGAGGAGCCACCACATCAGCCGGTAGAGCGTGAGGATCACGCGCAAGTTCATGGGTATTTTCTGCACGATTACGTCACTCGCTTTAAGGTCTGACCCGGTCGAGCAGCTGACCTGTCAATTCGTCCAGCTTTGCTCGGTATTTTGTTTGTAAGCGCTCAAACCCTGCAAGTCCACGGGCCGGGGGGGGCTGCAACGCGGCATAGAGGTCTTCAGGCCCTGCGGTTTCGATGGCCGCTTGCGCGGCCTTGAGGGCGGCATAATCGGCCGTGAAATTGGCCACTCGAGGGCCATGTATGACAGAGCATCCCAAGTGCAGAGCCTCCCAAGGATTGTGCCCCTCAACCGCGCAAAAACTGCCTCCAATCAACGCGTGATCGCTACAGGCATACCAAAGCCCCATTTCAGAAAACGTATCGGCGAGATAGACTTGCGTCTGAGTATCTGGGGCTTCGCCCTGGCTGCGTTGCGCATGACGCAGGCCTGAAAGCTTGGCCAAGATGTCTTCGCGGCGGTCTGGAAATCGCGGTGCAAGGATGAGTAAATGCGAGCTGCCTTGCTCCACAAGCTGCCTTTGCACCTGCAAGGCAATATCCTCATCGGCCGCATGGCAAGAGGCGGCAAGCCAAATCGGCCGCGGGCCGATCTGTTCCAAAAATGCCTGGCGTGCTGCGCAATTATAGGCCAGCGGCGGGCAATGAGGTTTTAGGGAGCCGCCGATTTGGATGTCCTGCCTTTGCGACAGTTCGGCCACGGCAGCGGCGCTCTGCGCGTCTTGAGCCGAGATCAGATCAAATGTCTGATAGAGGGCACGAAACAAGACCCGAGCCATGCGCTTGCGCTGAAAAGAGGCGGGTGCCATGCGCAGATTGATCAGCGCTTGCGGGATGCCGTGCCGGGCGGTTTGGGCCACAAGACCGGGCCAGATGTCTTGTTCCGACCACAGCGCAAGATTTGGGCGCCAATGGTCCAAAAATCGGCGATTGCAGAGCGGCGTGTCTAGGGGCAGAAACTGGTGCTGGGTTCGAGGCGGAAGATGTTTCTCAAAAGTTTCTGCTGAGGCCAAAGTGGAGGAGGTGACCAAAAAATGCAGCTCTGGCCGGGCCGCATGAAGCGCCGCGATCAGGCCACGCAGGGCCATGACCTCGCCCAGTCCCACGGCGTTGATCCAGATTAACTGGCCTTCGGGCCGCATCTGGCCGGCATGGCCGAGTTTTTCGCGCCACCGCTTTGGGTGTTCTTTGCCGCTGTTTTGTCGGCGTTTAAGATGCCAAGGCAGAATAGGGGTGAGGGAGGCGGTGGCCGCTTGGTAAATTGCCAAGCTGATCCGGCCGGCGAGATTAGGACGCAATGTCATGAAATTGTTTTTGCATGGATCTTTGCCAAAACGCATCAGTGTTCAATAAGGCGATGAAATGCGCGGTTGCATTGCCATCGCCAAATTCAGCGCCGCGGGCGAAGCGTTTGTGCCAATTGGTTTCAATAAACCGCAAGATCCCCTGCATGTCTGAGGCGGGGAGCTTGGAGATGGATGGACCGAAGGCCCGATCCGTTTGCCGCGTGCCCACGTCCAAAGAGGCCACCCCCAAAAACGGTGCCTCGCGCACCCCCGCAGAAGAGTTGCCAACCAGACATCCGGCATTGCGCAAAAGTTCGGAGAACCGGCCAAAGCGCATTGAGGGGATAATTTGGAACTGTGATTTTGGGAGGGTTTCAAGGACTTGTAGGATGCCTTCTGAGCCGGGATCATTATTTGGTTTGATCACGACGAAATATTTGCCGCTGGCTTGCAGGGCTGCACAGAGGTCCCGCGCCTGTTGGCCCATGGTGGCAGCTTCGGATGTGACGGGATGCAAAATGCAAATGCCATAATCGGGCGTCTGGATCTCGTAATGGTTCAAGACATCTTCTAAGGCAAAGCCAGAGGGTTGGCCGTGAATATCCAGCTCAGGCGAGCCGATCACATGAATAGAGCTGGCATCCTCCCCCAAGGCCTGCACGCGGCGGGCTGCGGTTTGCGAGCTGACAAAGTGACAATAGGCCAGTTTGGAATTGCAGTGGCGCAGAATTTCATCAATGGTTCCAGAAACTTCACCACCTTCGATATGGGCGCATTTCACATAGTTTGTCGCGCAAACCAGCGCGCAGGCGAGCGCCTCCACGCGATCTCCATGCACCAGCACGAGATCCGGCTTGTCTTCCAAAATAAAGTCAGAAAATCCGAGCATGGTCTTCGCGAGGATCACGTCTTGGGGATCGCCAGGCCGTTGGTTGACAAATTCATGGACTGAGGCGCCCGCAAGGCGGTTCACTTCGATTTTGGTGAGACCATAGCTTTCCAGCATATGCATGCCGGTGACGAAAAAAGAGACTGAAAACCCATCCGCAATCGCGGCTTTGGCCAGCGGTTCGATTTTTCCGAAATCGGCCCGTGTTCCGGTGACAAAGAGAAGGCGCTGTTTTTGGATCATAAGGCTCATTACTCTAAATCGCGCGACCGTAAAAGGCATGCGGCATGGGCGCGGGGTTAATCAGTCAAATCGCTCCAGGTGAGTTGGTCGTTTCGCTTGACCGGCCGGGTGAGGCATTTGCCCAAAACAGTGTCAAATTCAAAGCCTGGGATTTCACCATTGCCGGGGCGACGGGCCCAGATATCTTGCTCGGTGATGCGGTGGCCCTTGGGCAAATCTTTGTCGGCAACAATGCTGGCACGGGCGAAGCGGTAGACATCTTCCTCCGGTCCGGTGCGTTGCTTGGGATTGTGCAGCGCGGTGTGGATCTCCTGCGACCGATCGATCAGGTGGCGCAATTCGGAAGGGTCCATCGAACAGGCGATATCAGGTCCTTTGCGGTAGCGGCTGTCGGTGTAATGGCGTTCCAAAATTGAAGCACCCAAAGCCACTGAGGCCAAAGCCATCTCTGGGCCAATGGAGTGATCGGAAAAGCCAATAATTGCGTTTGGAAAGGCTGCTTTAAGATCGCTCACGCCCCGCAAAGAGACAATCTCCGGAGGTGAGGGGTAGAGATTGGTGCATTCTAACAGCGCATAATCGACGCCGGAGTCTTCAAGAATTTGAACGCTTTGGCGAATCGTCTCAATCGTCTGCATGCCCGTCGACAGGATCACCGGCTTGCCCTTTTTGGCAATGTGGCGGATCAGAGGCAGATTGTCGGCTTCGCCAGAGCCGATTTTGAAGGCTGGCACGCCGATCTCTTCGAGAAAGTCAGAGGCCGCGCGCGAGAAGGGGGTGGACAGGTAGATCAACCCAAGATCTTCCGTGTGGCTCTTGAGGGCAATTTCATCGTCCTTTGAGAGGGCGCAGCGAGCCATCACATCCCAGATCGAGATGTCAGCATTGGGAGGGAAAATCTGCTTGGCAGCCTCTGTCATCTCATCTTCGACAAAATGCGTCTGATGTTTGATGCACTCGCAGCCCGAACGCGCCGCCAGCTCCACCATATGTTTGGCAACCGCCAGCTCGCCGCCATGGTTGATGCCGATCTCTGCAATCACCAATGGTTTTTCATTGGGTCCTATTTTTCGATGTCCGATTTGCATATGCCGCTCCGGTGAAACTTGCCGCAACTTAGACCGAAGCCCGAGCAAGGTGAAGTCTAAACCACTCTATGGCGGGGTGCTACTCGGCATCTGCCTCTGTTTTGTCAGAATAATAAGCTATGAGTTTTTGACGCATGCTGCCGAGGGCGAAGTCACTCCAGACCAAGACCCGGCCTTTGGGGTCAGAGATATGTGCGCCGAGCTCAAGTTTGATCAACTTCTCTGGTTTAATCTCAACGCCGCACAGGGTGACCACCGTCAGCTTGTCCCGCCGTTTGCGCACCCAAGGCAGGCAAGATTTTGCATAGGTGAGCAGCCAATGATGCAGCATAAATTCCGTTGGGAATTTCACTGCAAAATGTTTGGGCAGTGCAATCATATGCTCCTGCGCGGCCCAGCTGATGAAGCGCTCATCGGCAATGGTTGGGCGGAATTTTAAAAACTTGCCTGCGTCGTAGATTTTCAAAAACTCGTCCGAAATCCTGCTGCAATGCTTGGGATGAAAGACGATGAAAGATGAATTCCCGCGCGCATAGCGTTTTCCCTTGGTCAGGCGATAGATCATCCGGGCCAGGCCCGAAAAGGGCAGGACCGCACTTTGAAACATCACAATCGACCTGTCGTCTTTGCGAAACTGAAACGCCTGTTAAATCGGCGCCAAGATCACCGTGTCCAAATCAATATAAATGGCCGGCATGTCAGGTTTTAAAACGCCCGATTTGAACATGCCCAATTTGGCTTGGCATCCTCCGGTCATGAATTCAGGTTTGAGATAGGCGTCTGACAGCGCGGCAAGTTCGACCCTTGGATCAAGCCCCTCATGCGGCCGATCCGTAACCAGTACAAAGCGCGCGACGGAGCTGTTTTGATCCGCCACCCGTTTGACCAATCTATTGACATCAGCCGCGCCATATTTGGTACCCCAGCAGATCAAAACGCATTGCCAGGCTTTGGGGAGAGATGGGCGCATGTCTTCATCCGTAATGTTGCCCACGCAAAGCTGGCATCGCCGAAGGATCTTGCGCGGTTCTGTAAAATGTCCGGCTCAATGACTACTGCGGTTCACCGGTGCGGGGCAAGGGCGCTTTGTGAGAGTTTTCACCCGTTGCGGCCGATTGGCGGCTGGTCTTCGCGACCGGCATCTGCCAAACTCTAGGGATCTTATAGGAGTTTAGAGAATGCGCACAATCCTTTTGGCCCTTGCCTTCCTGGGCTTTGCACAGACTGTCCCAGCCCAAAGCATGACGGAAGCGCAGGTCAAACAGCTGGCGCTTGAGGCGATTTTGGAAAATCCAGAAATCATCATGCAGGCGGTTGCTATTTTGCAGCAGCGCGAGAAGGAGCGGGCGGCATCCGGTGCCAATACCGTGCGTTTGCAGCTCGAATCCGATCCCAACGCCCCCAATCTCGGCAACCCCGAGGGGGATGTCACCGTGGTGGAATTTTTTGACTATAATTGCCCCTACTGCCGGAGCGCGGGGCAGACGGTGCAGGCTCTTCTCGCAG